>DAOUDX010000352.1:0-9442 GCA_034430835.1 Anaerolineae bacterium | reverse complement strand
CATCCTCCTTGCCGGAGACTTGTTGCCTCATGACAAGGGTACCGGATCGGCGAATTTGGTCAACGAGGGTGATACGACTTTTCGAGACTCTTGTTAGAGTGCAACTGGTATGACTTTACGGGACTCGACAGCTTTGAGCCTGCTAACGAACCCAATACCGAGTGGTACAGTCAAGCCACGACCCCCAAGATAGACGATCCAGAGGCTTGGGACGAAATGGATGACTACTTTGCAGCCCTGTACACGTATGCCCACAGCCACTATACTGGCATAATAGTCTTCACGCCTCCAATGGCGCAATCTGCCTACGCCGAGGGCATCGAATGGAGCAACTGCGACAACAGGAAATTGACAGACGGAAGCATCGGGTACGACCACATGAGAACCACTTACGAAACCAATAACGATGGTTATACCTGGCACAACTACTGGAATCAGGGACGGGAGTCGGCGGTGACATGTTTGCAGGGCGGTGGGCACGTGTACAGCGCGTTCCCAAGCTGGATGCAGATGGCCATCTACTATAGAAACCTGCCTATCTACATCGCCGAAGCCGATCTGTATTCCCAGTGCCAGTTGACCGGCAACCCCCTTCAATGGAAAGACGACAGCCCTGATCTCACGGGATCGCCGGAAGAGACATCCGAGTCGCTGCTGTTGTTCTCCAGCGGCAATGTTTGGCTGACCGATGCTAACATCTTCTGGCTGCTCGCCGACAACACCGGCCAACAGATGCTACCGGAGCAATGTGCTGGCGTTCAAGATGAAAGGCTTCTCCGGGAACACGACTGGCACGAAGCATACGACGAAGATGATAGAGACCCACCTTTTGGCGAGCCGTTCCGCGAATGGTTCACCTTGTGGTGGCCGCAAGCACACTGAGTTGATGAGGAGGGAAAATGTCAACAAGAACGAATTCTTGCACAATTGCCATCGTTCTCTTGCTTCTCGCGACACTGACAACCGGGTGCGCAGCAGGAAAGCAAGCTGAAGCAATCTTTGATCCGACGCCGATGCCTGGCGTCGTGCGGATGGGCGAGCCTGTCGAGATTAGCCTACCGGAAACTGTCGGCTGCATATTCGGCGGAAGCCTGAAAGGCTCCGTGTTGCTTGGGAGGGGAACGCTAAACGGACAAGCACAATCGGTAATAGTGAACCTCGCGACAGGGAAGGCATATCAACTGAATGACCAAGCAGCCCGGTCGGAGGCTGGCACCCTGCACTACGTCGCGCAATTGCGGAAGGGAGCATCGGCCTTGGATCCCGATGTGCTAACAGTGTACAATGTAGCCGAGGGCAAGTCGTTAGTGGTAGCTGAGGGCAAGTTGAGTGCCCCCTACATATCCGGCGACATCGCGGTGTGGGAAGAGACCGGAATCCAGGAACGCGACATCTACGGGTACAATCTACCAAAAGGGTATCGTTTCACAATTGCCGAGGGGGAAGGTGTCCGAACAGCGCCCCAGGCCTCGGGCGAGTGGGTAATATACGTGTTCGAGGATGCAAGAACCCAGACCACACCCGCGCTGCGCGCCCACCACATTTCCAAGGGTGATGATTTCGAGATCGGCTTGATGCCGCTGCTACCAGGAGATCAGCCGTCTGACCGTTTCAAGGTCAGCGACGGCAAGGTGGCATGGATCGGCGTCAATCGTGGCGAAGTTCACGTCTATGACCTGGAAAAGCGTGTCGATGAGATAATATTCAAGGATGAAAGGCCCCAAGTTGTAGTGCTAGGCGCACTCGATATGAAAAGCGACCTGATTATGTGGAGCGGCACCTCGTGGGGTGTTGTCGGATATGATATGATTCATCGCCAACTGTTCGATATCCCCGATCTACCGGCAGAAATACGTGATCAGGCGGTATCTAGCGAGAGGTTTATCTCTGAGAGCTATGTGGTGTGGATCGTCGAGGAAATGGATCCTCTTTCGTCATTCATGCTGACCCCGCCACCGCCAGGCGAGAGCAAACCAACCCCGCAGCCAGAGGTGATTGCTGGGGCAGAGCAGTGCCGAATGCGGCTGTTCGCCGCGCCGCTCACGCGAAACGCGGAGGCAGCGCCAGGTACAAAACTCCTGCCCCCGGTATCGCCGCTCAAGATGCCCTAGCCATCAAAAGAGTAGTGCAGCGGCACCGATCAGAAGCAATGACGATAAACCCTGTCAACAGCCTGTGCTTGGTATGCAAGCTATGCTTGATTCCTGCATTTCTGGCAGGAATCGGGCTGCTCGCAGGTTGTTTTCCGGTCAGTTTTGCAGGTGACTATACTACGGCAACGCCCCATCCCGCATCTCCGACCGGCGTGGCGCAGGCAGGCGAGTTAAGGTCGTTGACTCAAGCCGACGAACAGCTGGGGGAGCGACTTCTTGCGAATATCCGGGTTGATGGGGATGTTCTGTTTGCAACCACAGAAGAAAGCGGCAAAATCCGTCCTTTAGCCATCGACTTATGTGGCGAAGAAGTTGCCGGAGTGGATACTCTCCTGGTTGTCAACAGCAGGTGGCAGTTCACCGAACGGTACTTTGCCTGGGCTGCTCCAGATACCGCCAATCCAAGCGTGGAAAAGGTACACATATATGATGTGCGGGCGGGAAAGGAATTGTCGATGGGCAAGGGAGGTGCCCAGGGATGGCCTGATGTTTCCGGCGACATAATCGCCTGGTCGGAGGTGAACGGAGACAACAGTTGGGACATCTACACCTACAACGTCGCGTCAAGGCAATTGACCGCCGCAGTGGTACGCCCGGGTGGCCAGACTGTTCCCAAGATCGCCGGGGAGTGGATCATCTACATGCAACGGCGAAGCAGCGACGTCCGTGACGAGATGCGGGATCTGTACCTGTACAATCTAAACAGTGGGGAGGAGATACACATAGGGCCATCTCCCTATGCGGGCAGGCTCGAAGGAGATACCTACGGCATCGCCAACGGGCGGGTAGCCTGGATAGGGTGGAACATCGGCAAAGAACCCACTCCCGAAGGCCCGCTCCCTGCCCCGCACGGCTATGACTTGACAAACCGCGCCGAACGCACGCTCGACCTGTTAGCAGATTGCGCTCCTTACTACTTCAAAATGGCCGGCGATCTGATCCTCACTGGCTGCAGCGATGGCTTTTACGGCTATGACCTGGCGCAGGATCGCCTTTTCGCAGTGCCTTACCCAGAGCACAGTATTGGGGAAGTCTACCTGTCGGAGACGTACGTGGTCTTTCGCATCCAGGAGGACTCTCTTGCCCCCCAGGAACCCAGGATACCCGAAGCGCCGCCGGAGAAGTCGCAATACACACCTCAGCCTGTGCGTTTCCTGCTGTTCGTCGTGCCTATCACGCGGGCGCCGTCGAGCGGGCCGCCACCGCCCATCTCGCCGCTTTCTGCACCCGAATCCTGAGCGTTCAGTATACCCAGGAACCCACGATGAGCCCGACGTAGCACTCGGATAGCGCCAATCTCACCGAGGTGCCTGATGAGTACGTTGCCAGATTGCCAATGTTCAACAGTTTGTGACGAATATTCTATACTAGGAGGAATACCGTGTTCGGAAAACAAAAACCGGCTCCTGCCAGACCCACTACGCCCAGACCTTCGGCCTCCATCATTGAGACCACGATTGGCCCCAATGCCTACTTCCGGGGCGACATCCAGTCGGACGGCGGCGTGCGCATCGAGGGTATCTATGAGGGTACCATCGACATCACCGGCAACCTGGTCATCTCCGACGGGGCAAAGGTCATCGCCGACGTCAAGGCCAATAACATCTCCATCTCCGGCGCGATCAAGGGGAACATCGCCGGCAACCGGGTGGAGATCCTCGAAACCGGCCGGGTGTGGGGCGACCTGACCATCAATTCGTTGCTGCTCAACGAGGGTGCTTACCTGCGTGGGCAGACCACGATGCACGGCGACATCGAGCCGCCGATGATCGAAGCGCCCAAGACAGTCAAGCCAAGGCCGGCCGCCGAGCCTGCTCCGACCATCGTGGACGCGCAATCCAAGCCTCCAGTGGACTAGAGGTACCGCCAGAAGAAAAACCAAAAGGCCCACCGTGCTCGTGTCGCGGTAGGGCTTTTTTGTATGGGTGCTAAAGACTACTCCTAGACCAGCGGCCACGGTACCTGGCGGCGGTGGGGGTCGGGGTGGGGGAAGACGGCGTTCTCCAGCAACGCCGCCAGGCGGGCCTCCAGTGCGGCGATCTCTTCCCCGGTCAGCAGCTTGGCCAGCGTTTGGTGCCGCACGCTCTCGCCGGTTAGCTCCTCCCGCAGCCGGCGCAGGTCGGCCAGATATACCTCGGGGATCGGTTCCCCGGCAAAGTCCCAGATGACGGTGCGCAGCTTGGGCTCGGCGTGAAAGGTGAGCGCATTGTCGATGGCCCAGATACGGTTCCATCGATCCAGCAGCAAGTGGCCGCCCTTGCGATCGGCGTTGTTGGCCAGGATATCGAATAGGGCCACCGGGAGCAAGTCAGCCCGGCGCTCCTCGGAAAAGGAGAAGTAGGTGCTCTCCGCGTCGGCGTCGATGAAAAGCTGTAAAGCGCCGATGCCGTGGGGACCATCGCACAGAGCGGTGGGGGGTATGGGCGGCCACCCTAGAACCTGGCCGACGGTGTAGGCGGCCACCTCACGTAGACAGAGCGTGCCGTGAGGGAAATCCCACAGTGGCCTTTCGCCCCTGGATGGCTTGTAGACCGCCAGCGTCTGCAACGCCTCGTCGGCCACGCTGGCGAGAAAGATGAGATTGGAGCTGGGGAGGATCTGCGCTACGAGTTCCACGTGGCCCTGAAGGAGCAGTTGCACTGCCCGCTCCGGTTCCACGGGCACGGCATCCTCACGCTCAGTCTTCATCCACTTGGTATAAGCGCTTGCGCCCGTTATCTCGCACGCAAACGTGTTCCTCATCCGGATTGAGGGGGTCGCCGCATAGTGGGCAGATCGGGCGGCCTGAGGCGACGGCGACGGCAGCCTTGCGGGCCAGCGCCACCATCTGATGCCGGCTGACCCAGACGCGTACCCGGCCTTCCTGCATGGTCTCCGCCTCCAGCGCTTCGGCCGATATGATGAACATGTCGCGCATCTGGTCGTAACTCAGTTCCAGCTTTGCTGCGCGGAAAAGTGGCTCCACCGGATGGACGAGATCCGTGCCTGAGAGATCTTGTTCTTCGCTCGGTTCCCCCAGTTGATCCAGAGCGCCGCCGGCGGCGATGGCCAGTGCAGCGGCCTGCTCCTTTTCGACGATCACGGTAATCAGCAGATCATCCTGGGATGCCTGAAGATAGAATGTACGCTGGCCCGGAGGGCCGATGGTGTCGATGGTGATAAAGTCCGCTTCGTCCAGTTCGATCCATTCAGGCTGGCTCATTTCTCTTCCTCCACGACAGTCGCTAGATGACTGTTGTCGTTCAGGCACTCCAGGCGAGGTGTGGGACCGTCCAGCATCAGCACCGTCAACGAAGCCGGGGCGATCACCAGCCGCTGGAACAGATCCAGATGCAGTCCGATGTAGTAGGCTACGGCCGCCTTGATCACGTCGGCGTGGGAGATGACGGCGATGGTCTGCTGGCGATGTTTGGCCTCCAGCTCCTCCAGTTCCGCCACGGCTCGCGCCTGTACATCCCGCATGCTCTCCCCCCCGGGAAAGCGCACCGTGCTGGGCGTGGATTGAACTTGGCGCCACAGTTTTCGTGTGCGGAGCTTTTCCAGCGGTTGTCCCGTCCAACGCCCCACGCGAGCCTCTCCCAATCTCTCGCGTACCACCACTGGCAGCCCGTGGGCTGCGGCGATGATGCGTGCGGTCTCCACTGTACGCTCCAGAGGGCTGGTGTACACCGCCTCGATCTTGACCGGGGCTAGTCGCCGAGCCAGGGCTTCTGCCTGGGCACGTCCCTCTCGATTGAGGTGAATGCCGGGAGTCCAACCGGCCACTATGCCGCTCTGCAGGGCGTCGTTGTCGCCGTGACGCACGAGTAGCACGCGGGTCATAGTTTGGGCTCCCTTGCCCTCACCAACAATACCGGCCAGTCCACCTCGCCCAGCAACTTTTGGAGTTCTGCCAAGTGCAGGATCGTGTCACTCAACACCAGCAGGCCGCTCTGCTCGGCTTGGAGCACCTGGATCAGCGCGGACACGCTTTTCTCCTGCACCAGTTGGTAGTGTACCAGCACGCTCTGGCGGCGCAGCCAGTCGGCGGTGTCGGCCTGCAATCGGTACTCCTCTTGAGACGTCTCTGCCACGATCAGCACGGCCAGGTAGCCTCCGTTCTTCTGCGCCAGGCGCGTGGCGATCCTCAGCGCCTTGCGGGCGGCGGGCGAGCCATCGTACGTCACTGCGACCGGGGGTCTGATGCTTTCGTCTCGCTGCAACAGGAGCACGCAGCACGGGGCTTGCACCGCTGCCGTCAGGGCCGTGGAGCCCAGCCGTGCCTTTCGAACGAGCGGCCGGCTCACCTTGCCCAGGATGAGTATGTCGGCTTCCCGGGCTGCTGCCATCACCTCGTGGGCGACCTCCCCGCGCACGACGTCGAAGGCCCACTCGATTTCCCGTCGCTCGCAGGCTGCCGCGAGCGCCCGCCGCGCTTGCCTGGCCTGTGCCCGTAGCTGGCGTTCCATCCGCGCCGAATCCAGTTGGGCGGCGGTCACGGACGGAAACCGCACCTCCCGCGTCACAGGCGACCCCGCCGCCCGCAGCAGGTTGACGTCTTCGACGTACAGCCCTCTCAGTTTAGCCTTCATGCTGACGGCCAGTTCGACTGCTGCTTCCAGCGCAGCCAGGCTGTGATGTGAGGCATCCAGCGCTACCAGTATGCGCCGAAACAGCGCCTCGTCGTTTGGCTTGTTCATGCCGATCCCGGTCCTAGCCTTCTTTTCCGGTTGATTTTTCCTTTTCGGAGGACGATTCGAAAGCTCGCTGTTTCTCGGCGAACCCGATCAGTCGTGCTTCGACCAGTTGGTTGATGCTTCCCGGGGGGAAGCTCCCATCCTTCCTGCGCTCACCGGCCGGCACGCCGGTCAGGAGCTCGATGGCCTGATCCACCGTCTCCACAGCGTAGACGCTGAACTGGCCTTCTTTCACTGCCTCAATGACGTCTTGGCGCAGCATGAGGTGCTGCACGTTGGAGGCCGGGATGACGACGCCTTGATCGCCCGTCAGGCCCCGCGCCTTGCACACGTCGAAGAATCCCTCGATCTTTTCATTGACGCCGCCGATGGGCTGCGCCTCGCCGTGTTGGCTGACGGAGCCAGTGACGGCCAAAGGTTGCTTGATGGGCACCTTTGCCAGCGCCGACAGCAGCGCGCACAGCTCCGCCATCGAGGCGCTATCTCCCTCCACGCCGCCGTACGACTGCTCGAACACCAGGCTCGCCGACAGCGAAAGCGGATATTCAGGCGCGTAGCGAGAGCCGAGAAAGCTCGACAGGATGAGCACGCCCTTGGAGTGAATGGGGCCGCCCAGCTCGACCTCGCGCTCGATGTCCACGACCTTCCCACTGCCCAAGCGAACGCGGGCGGTGATGCGGCTGGGCTGTCCAAAGGCAAAGTTGCCCAACATCAACACCGAAAGGCCGTTGATCTGCCCCACCCGCTCGCCCTCCGTATCGATCAGGATCGTGCCACGCTGAATCTGCTCCTGCACCCGCTCCCGCAGCCGGTCGGCGCGGTGGATCTGTGCGTCGATGGCGCGCTGCACATCGTGCGCCCTCACCACGCCGTTGCCGCTCACGCCGGCCCAATAGTCCGCCTCGCGCAACAGGTCGGCGATGCTCAACAGGTGGATGGAGAGCTTTTCCGCATCTCCGGCCATCCGGGCGCTGCGGGTGATGATCTGTGCGACGGCCCTCCGGTCGAAGGAGCGCAACGCGTTCTTGCGTGCCAGCATGGCGATCAGTTGGGCGTATAGCAAGTGGTTTTCCGGCGTGCGCGCCATTTCCTGGTTAAAGTCAGCCTCGACCTTGAACAGCTCACCAAAGTCGGGGTCGTATTGGTAGAGCAGGTAGTATAGCAGCCGTTCGCCGATCAGGATGACCTTCACGTCCAGCGGGATAGAATCCGGCTCTAGCGAGACGGTGCTCACTAGGCTCAACGTCTGGCCCAGCGACTCGATGCGTATCTCTCTGGAGCGCAGGATGCGCTTGAGCCCGTCCCAGGCGAAGGGTTGCAGCAGCAGCTCGCGGGCATCCAATATGAGATAGCCGCCGTTGGCGCGATGCAGCGCACCTGGCTTGATCAGGTTAAAGTCGGTCACAAGCGCACCCATCTGGGCAATGTGCTCGACCCGCCCTATGAGATTATTGAAGGTCGGATGCTCTTCAAAGATCACCGGTGCGCCCTCGGACTCGCTGTGATCGACGATCACGTTCACCTGATAACGGCGGAACAATAGCTCTCCCGTCAACGAGGGTGGCAGCGGGATTCCCATCATCGGCGCTTCTTCCGTCTTGCGGAACTCGTCCACGTTCTCGATCACGTCCTCCTGCACCGCGGTCAGGTACTCTACCACCTCCGGCAACTCGGTGTGTTTTTCGCGCAACTCATCGATAAAGTGGCCCACGGCGAACATCGCCACCTCGCGGTCCAACTCCTTCGTCCTCTCCCGCGCATCCCGCTCCCACTGCCGCACCTGGTAGATGGTCTCCTGGAGCTGTTCCTGGAGCTCGGTGATCTCGCCTTCGACCTTCTTACGCTCTTTCTCTGGAAGCTTCTGGAAATCCTCCGGGCTGACGACCTCCCCCTCATGCAACGGCGCGAAGGCCAGCCCGACCGGCGTACGGATCAGGGAGATGCTGCGCTCTTGGGCCTTTTTTTGAACTTCACCGAAGGCTGCTTCCTGCTGTTCTTTGAATTCCTCCTCGATCTCTTGCCTGCGCGTGCGGTAGTCCTCGCTCTCGAAAATGGCCGGAATGGCTGTACGCAATTCCTCGACCAATCCCTCCATATCCTCGCGCAGGACGACCCCGTGCCCTGGCGGAAGCTGGATGGCGCGCGGCTTGTGGGGTTGTTCAAAGTTGTTGATATAGATCCAGTCGGAGGGGATCGGTTCACCGGCGGCTTTCTGTTCGAGGAACTGCCTGATGGTGGTGCGCTTGCCCGTGCCGCTGAGCCCCAGCGCGAACAGGTTGTAGCCTTCGCGTTGGATGCCGATGCCGAACCGGATCGCTTCGACCGCGCGCTCCTGGCCGACGACGTCGGTCAGATCTTCTAGATCGGCCGTGGTCCTAAACTTGAACTGCGAGGGTTTGCACGCCTGGCACAGCCTTCGCGCCGGTAGGGGTCTGATTCTTGCCATGAATACTCTCCTTCGTCTGATGTTGGCTAGATTGTTGCTTGGCTGGTGGGTTGCAGTCCGGGTTCGTAGGCGACAAAGGCCTCGCGCCACTGGGCGGGGATGGGGATGGACTCTTGCCTCCCATAGTCGTAGCACACCTGTACCGTGCGGGCAGTGGCGGTCAGCCG
>DAOUDX010000351.1:0-15318 GCA_034430835.1 Anaerolineae bacterium | reverse complement strand
AACCGACAGATCCAGGCCATACCGCTGAAGACCTACGCGGTTGCCTAGAAACGAGGCGAGTACGGCTGAGGGAATCTATTGGAAGCCATGCTTCGTGTATGATCAGTTTCATAATTGCACCACAAGTCTATTGATTCCCGTGTTGACAATGGAACGTTTGCCCCAGATTCAGGCGCATTTCGGGGGTGGGATGTTCCTTTGTCCGCACGAATCTCAATAGGACAATGATGGAACAGACAACTCCAAGTCCCATCTGAACACCTGCCTGCCAAATGACACGCTTCAACCTGGCAACTGATACACACCAGCTCCGCGCCAGTCAAGGATGTGCCTCAGTTTGGGGGCCGGTTCGATTGGGGTGCGGGAGTAACGCTTCTTTGGCACTGCGAGGTCTTGAGGGTTGGGCTTCGATGGTGCACTCTGCGGTTTGACTCCCTTCACCTTGCCCCTCCGGCCACCACTTCGCCACGCGGAGTACCCACGCGTGGACGCTCCACGCCGGAAATAGTGTAGTCCAAGTGCGTGGAGATGTCAAGCAATAAAAGGGGGAAGACGATCGTTTTTCGCGCCGTCTTCCCCCGATAGGCGGGAGTGGATGGGAGTCGAACCCACCGCGGCTCGCTCTGCGCGACCCGCCACCGGTTTTGAAGACCGGGGAAGCCACCGGGCCCCAACCACCCCCGCGTTCGGCGTAAGGATAACGCGATTCACCCAAATCGTCAAGTGCTATTGACGCCGTCGGATGGCGGGCCTATAATGACGATAGCTCAAACAGGGGGTGGCATCCAATGGTCGGCATTCTCACAGACACATCGGCCAGCATTCCAGAGCCATTGGCCTGCAAGCTGGGCATTGAGATCGTGCCGTACTATATCCACCGCGGGCTGGAGACGTTGCGCGATATGGTGGACGCCAGGCCGGCCGAGTTCGCCGAGTGGCTGAGGGAGGCAACCAAGCTGCCCACGACGTCCCACCCCAATCCCGGCGACTATCTGATCGGACTACGGAACCTGGCCCAGCGGGCGCGGGAGATCGTCGTGCTCACGATGACTTCGAAGGGGAGCGGCGCCTACCAGTCGTGCCTGGCTGCGGTGGACTTGTTCAAACAGCAATTCGCCGACGTGCGGGTGGAGGTGGTCGATACGCTGCAGGTGGCCATGTCGCACGGATGGGCGGCTATCGAGGCGGCGCGGGCCGTGCTGGACGGCCTCGGGTTCGAGGAGGTCGCCCAGAGAGCGCGCGAGGTAGCGCGGCAAGGGATGATGATCCAGACTGCCGACACGCTGCGCTATCTGTACATGGGCGGTCGCATCGGCAGGGCCAAGCACTTGGTGGGCTCGCTGCTCAACATCAAACCACTGATCGGCATGGAGGATGGGATCATCATCGCGTTAGGCACGGCCCGCAGCCGGCTCAAGGCCTACCGCCGCATGGTCGAACTGATGCAGCAGCGGGTTGGGGAAAGTGCGCGCATCAAGATCGCGTTTACGCACGTGGCGGCACTGGAGCAGTTGGAGACGCTGCGGGCGATGGTCGCGGCCCACTTTGAGTGTGTGGAGACGATTGTGACTGACCTCTCCCCCGTGCTTGCTGTTCACTCCGGACCGGGAACGGTGGGGGTGAGCTTCTTCCCGACGTAGCGGCCAGCCCCTATTTCGAGGAACTCGTCCCAGTCACCGATTTCTCGGATACAGCCTGGTGCGATACCTCGAGTACGCTGCCCTCGCCGGGCTTGCGCTCGAAGATCAACCCCTCCTCCCCTGCCCCTACCACGACCAAGTCCCCGCGTGCGAACTCGCCGCGCAGCAGTTGCACGCTAAGAGGGCTTTCGACGTGACGCTGTAGCGCGCGCCGCAGCGGCCGTGCACCAAACTGCGGATCGAACCCCTGGCGCGCCAGCCATCCACGGGCGGCGTCCGTCAGATCGACCGCCAGCCCTTGCTCCGCCAGACGGTCGGCAATCTCGCCCATCTGCAGGTTCACGATCTGCTCCACGTCCTCAACCGTGAGATCGCCGAAAATGATGATCTCATCGATGCGGTTGAGGAACTCGGGCCGGAAGGTGTTCTTGAGCGCCTTTTCGATCTCCCGATTGGCCTCATCCTCGTCGCGACCGCCCTCGCCGGGCCGAAAGCCCAGCGTGCCACTCTTGTGCGCGAACTCGGTTCCTACGTTCGAGGTCATGATCACCACCGTGTTGCGAAAATCCACCAACCGCCCTTGCCCGTCGGTCAGCCGTCCGTCGTCCAGGATCTGCAGCAGCGCGTTCCACACGTCTGGGTGGGCCTTCTCAATGTCGTCGAACAGAACGATGCGGTAGGGACGCCGCCGCACCGCCTCGGTCAACTGCCCGCCCTGATCGTAGCCCACGTAGCCGGGAGGCGCACCGAACAGGCGGCTGACGGTGTGCTGCTCGCGGTACTCGCTCATATCCACGCGTAGCAGGGCATCCTCGTCGTCGAAGAGGAACCATGCCAGTGCCTTGGCCAGTTCGGTCTTGCCCACGCCGGAGGACCCCACGAGGATAAAGCTGCCGATGGGGCGGCGCGGGTCCTTGAGCCCTGAGCGACCACGGCGGATAGCGTCGGCGACGGCGCTCACGGCCTCCTCCTGGCCGATGATGCGCTGATGCAGCGCTTCCTCCATACGCAGCAGTTTCTCCGCCTCCGTCTCCATCATCTGGGCCAGCGGGATGCCGGTCCAGCTTGCCACGACCTCGGCGATGTCCCCCTCCTCGATCGTCTCGTCGAGTTGATATTCCCGCTGCCACATTTCCCGCTTGAGGTTGAACTCGGCCTGGACGTTGATGCGATCTGTCTTTAGCTCGGCGGCCCGCTTGTAATCCTCGACCGTACTGGCTGCCTCGATCTCGGTCTGGAGACGCTGCAAGTCCGCACGTAGACCCTTCAGCTCGGGCGGGAGGGTGTGGAGCGCTACCCGCCGCTTGGCCGCCGCCTCGTCCATCAGGTCGATGGCCTTGTCGGGCAGGTGCCGGTCGGTGACGTAGCGATGGGAGAGGCGCGCCGCCGCTACGAGGGCTTCGTCGGAGATGTGCACCTTGTGGTGGGCTTCATATCGGTCGCGCAAGCCCTTGAGCATCTCAATGGTTTCCTCGACCGTCGGCTCCTCGACAAAGACGGGCGCAAAACGGCGCTCCAGCGCGTCGTCGCGCTCGATGTACTGGCGGTACTCATCCAACGTCGTCGCGCCGATGCACTGCAACTCTCCCCGCGCCAGCGCCGGCTTCATCATGTTCGAGGCATCCATTGCCCCCATGCCGGCGCCCGCCCCGACGACGTTGTGCAGCTCGTCGATGAAGAGGATGATCTCCCCCTCGGAACGCTGCACCTCCTCGATGGCTCCCTTCAGCCGTTCCTCGAACTCTCCTCGGAAGCGTGAGCCGGCGACCATCGCGGCCAGGTCGAGCCGCACCACCCGCTTGTTCAGCAGGATCTCTGGCACGTCCTCGGTCACGATCTTTTGCGCCAATCCCTCGACGATGGCCGTCTTGCCCACCCCCGCCTCGCCGATGAGGACCGGGTTGTTCTTCGTGCGGCGGCTGAGGATCTGGATCACGCGCAGGATCTCATCGTCGCGCCCGATGACCGGGTCGAGCTTGGCCTCGTGTGCCATTTGCGTTAGATCCCGGCTGAATTTCTCCAGGATGCGGTAGCGTGTCTCGGCCATGCGATCGGTCACACGCTGTCCGCCTCGGACGTCCTTGATAGCGTCGTTGATACGTTCTTTGGTCACCCCCATCTCGCTCAGGAGGCGAGCCACAGGGGTGTTGCGTTCGTTGGCGATGGACAGGAAGAGGTGCTCCGTCGAAATATAGTTGTCCTTGAGCTTGTTCGCCTCGTCGTTGGCCTGGTCGAGCACACGCCGGACGCGCGGCGTGATAAAGACCTGCCCCACGCCGCCGCCGCCGTAGATGCCTGCCTTGGGGCTTGCCCTAAGGAGATTGTCGAGGCGCTGCTGCATTTGCTCGATGTCTACGTTCAGTTTTTCCAGAATGAGTGGAATCACACCCTCCGGCTGCTCCAGCAAGGCCAGCAGGAAATGCTCGGTATCGACCTGTGTGTGTCCGTAGCGCGTCATGATCTCGACTGCCCGTTGGGCCGCGTCTTGCGCGCGCTCGGTGAACCGATCTAGTCGCATAACCATCTGTTGCTCCTCAAACGTGTGCTCTCAGTCACCTATACGCATTATACCGCACATTGTCTCACGCGACAAAAGGAGGTTTCACTCGGCATACAGGGGCCACGCGGGATATCGGGTCGGGCGATGGTACCATTTTCCCCTAGACAGGAGCGCCGATCTGTGTTTACATAGAACTTGGCAGCACGATCGCACCAAAGAAATCAATCCCTCGGAAGCCGGATTCAACCTTTTTCCAGATCAGAAGCGCCGCGGATAATGGCGCAAATAGGAAAGGAGGCTCTGATGAAACACGTCAATTCCCCCTTGATTCGCTTGCTCGGCACCATTGGCCTGGGATTGGGATTCGTTATCCTGTTCTTATCGATCACCTCCTTTTCCCCAAGAGCTGCTCCCGCCGGCCCAATGTTCCCCACCAGCACGACCTTGATCCCTCTGGGCACCGACCAATCGCAGCTTCGCCACGCCTACCAGGCCCTCTTCTCCGCCGTTTACGACGGCCGTCCGGCGGCCTGGACCGCCGCTCCGTCGGCCTACGGCGGAAGCACCTATCCGCCCGGCACGGTGGTGAGCCTGGACGGTATGGCGGGGGACTATGACAGCGTCGCCACCGACGGCACCTACGCCGTGAACCGCGCCCACGTCCTGCGCCCGGCCCGCATCGCCGTCTTCTACAGCCAAGTGCGCGACGAAGCCGACCAGGTCGTCACGTGGGAGGAGGCTACGTTCGAGCAGCTCTTCCGCGTCTATCTGTGGGGCGACTACTTTGAACCGATCAGCGAGACGGCCGTCATCTCTGGCTCTCTGGCTGATTACGACATCCTCGTCTTGCCGTCGATCACCGTCGGCTACGCCGACGATGTCGCCCAGGCGCTGGGAAGCGAGGGCCTCGCCGCCCTGGCCGACTGGGTGGCCGCCGGAGGGACGCTTTACGCCCAGGGCGATGGCTGCTATCTGGTCGAAGCTGCCGGTCTGGTCCCGGCCGGCACCGTGAACCTGGACGAGCGGTTGACCGACGAGGCGCCCTTCGACAACGTGGCCCACCTGCGCGTGGACGAGCCGGAGAGCTCGCTGACTTTCTCTTGGCTGGCCCAAGAGACCTACATCCTGGACGACCCGGTCCTGGCGGCCACAGCGGGCATCACCGTCGTCGCCACCTACACCGACACCACCCACCCGGATACCCCTGCCATCCTGTTCACCCGTCACGGCGACGGGCAAATCATCCTGACCAACGCCCACCCGTCCGCCCGCCAGTCCACCTACCCCTTGGCTCTCGACGCGCTGTTGCTCGGAATGACCGAGCGGTGCGGTCTGACCGGAAGGGTCAAGCAAGAGTTCTCTGCCGCCGTGCCGGACGACGTCATCCCCGCCTATGAGCCCAACGTCCCGATCCGGGTGACGACCGAGATGCGCAACTATTGGGACGCCGACGCGACCGACGTGACCATCACCGAAACGGTGTCGGCCAGCTTTACCGTCGCCATCAGCGACGTCGTGCCGCCGCCGATCGGCTTCGTAGCCGATTCCTCCGGCACGACCATCGTCTGGAGCACGGCCACGATCACGCCTGGCGTCACGGCCTTCGAGTATGTGGCGCGCACCCTGACCGACACGCTGGCCAGCGGGTACGCCATCGTGAGCACTGCCGAGGCTGACTACGGCGATCCTCTTACCGGCAGCCGCCGACACACAACCCGCGAGCCGGTACACGTCCACGCCAAGATGGCTGGGCGGCTCAACGGCGACCGGGATATCGAGCTGGACGGCCTCTACCCTCTGCCCGCCGAGGGCTACTATTTCGACATCGCTCTGACACTGGAGAACAAGGAAGAGACGGCGGCACAGAACGTCGTCGTCACCGACGTGGTCGCCCTGCTCTCGCCCATCGCGGACGTGGACGATCAGCGCGTGATCCCCACCGTCCTGACCGATACGACGACGATGACCGCCACCGACGAGACCATCTGGGTCGAGAACGAGGTCTTTTTCTACCACAACGCCAGCTATCCCCTGCCGGCGGGCGTGGCCGATAACACCGAGGTCTTCAACTTGGGCAACTGGGACGGGGTGACTATCTACACCTACACCAACGAGTTGAGCAATAGTGTCACCATCCCGCCGGCCTACGCCGCCTACATCAACGTCGCAGCCGATGGGGCCATCCGCTTGCCCGCAGTCGTCCTCACCTGGGACTTGGGCGACATGCCCGGTTACGACTACCTGGAGCCGGCCGTGCGCTACGGCATTTTCAGCCAGGAGCTTTTGGGCCGCAAGGTATCCTTTGCCAGCGACCCGCACGTCGATAGCGGCGTCGTGCTGAACGGCTCCGGCGGCTCCGTCTTCACCAACCTGGGCGGCCATCCCATCCCCTACCACGAGTACCTGTCCAGCGGCATCGTCACCATCCCCGAAGGGCCGGTCGCGAGCCGCGTGACCTACGACGACATCTGGGAACGGCCCCGCGAGATGGAGTTGCGCACCGTCTTTTACGACATCGTGCCCTTCCCACCGCCCGAGTACCACGCCGTGGTCAACACGACCTTTGAAATGCGCGTCGATTGGGACGGCGACGGCCAGCGTACCGACCGTGTGCTGGAGTTCCCATCGCGCGAGCAGGCCGACCTGCACCTGATGGTCAAGACCCACTCCAATTTCGACCCGGCGATGCCGCCTCTAAGACGGGACGAGACCCTGATCAGTCAGGGGATGTTCAGGGGATTGGGCTTCACCCTGCAGCCGGTCAACGGTACCTGGGAGGATTCTTGGAGCTTCCAGGACTTGCAGGGCAAGGGGCCCGGTGCCACCGTGCTGACGGACGTGATCGACACACCTGCCTACACCTATCTCTACTTCCAGCAGGAGCTCGACAGCCAGGCCTACGAGGTGATCGAGATCACGGGCACGCTGGACGCCTCCAAGGTCCACCGCGAGGGCGTGATGAAGATCAACGACGGCGCGCGCTTCGTCTACCATCAGAAGGCCGTCGGCCCCAGCCGCTACGAGGTGTTCGATAGCCACGTCCAGGCTGTCTTTGGCCTGCGCAGCGACATCACGCTGACCAAACAGGTCGCGCCCGTTCACATAGCCACCTATAGCGATACAGTGTACCATTTCGTTCGTCTGGAGGACCCATGGGAGCCCCGACTGTTCACCGAAGATCCGTTCATCCAGAGCTATGGCTTTGGTGACATGGCCGCTACCACCTACGTCGGCGGCCGCCACCAGCGTGAAGTGCTGTGGTCGCGCGTCTCTCCCGGCGAGGCCACCCAGGTGCGGGTCGAGATCAACAACAACACCGGCATCTCCCTCACCAATCTCAGCCTGGCGGCAGAAGCGCCTCCCGGCATCACCGTGACGCTGCGCACCTACACCGAGACCACCCAGATCGAGCCGCTGTTCTTTGACTTTCCGTTCCTCAACGCCGAGGACATCGGGGATGCCTGGAAGGGCGTCTACTACTTTGACGTGGAAGTGGCCGATCCGTTCCCCGGCGAGCGGGGCCGGGTCTATCCGATCACCTTCACGCTGACCGGCGATAACATCCCGGCCGACTTTCGCATCCCGCCGGCCCAACTGGGCGTCAAGGATGCCAGCGGCAAGGTGTACACGGTCTTTGGGCCGGCCACAGACGTCGAGCTGGCGGACCGTCTGCCACCGTGGGTCACACTCCGCGATGCCCGTATCGCCAACGTGACCGAGGCGATGGCGCTGGTGGATGCCATCAACTACGACCACGCCCATCCGGGCAGCGACACGTCCGGCGCGCTCTACGTCACGTTCCGCGGCGGAGTCGCCACGAGCACGGTTTCATCTGCAGACGGCAGCGACGTGACCTTCACCCTGCCGGAATACGCCCAGGTGATGCCCTGGCTCGACGCAGGTCAGGAGACGCGCACGCTCTACGTAATCCTCCAGTCCGACATCGCCGTCGATTGGAGCGGCACGGCCATCGCCGACTACGAGCCGGTCGTCACGTACGTGGACAGCTTTGACCAGACGCAGATGGACACTGGCAATGCCGAGACGGTGGAGGCCCACGGCGCGGTGCTATCGGTGAGCTACGTCGTGCGCGAGCCCGGCGGACCGATCCCGCCCGACGCGAGCACCGACGTCGTCGTGGAGGGCACCCTGGTGAACGGGGGAGACGACATCGCGGCGAACGCCCTGGTCACGTACACCATTCCAGCTGGCGTGGTGCCGCTGTCTGCGAACCCGCCCTGGCACCAGGCGACTACCGACAGCGTCGTCTGGTCGCTGGGCGACATCGGCCCTGGCGTGCGACGGACGCTGTGGCTCACGCTGACCGCCACCACCACAGTGTCGGAAACCGGGGGGCAAAAGCTGCTCATCGAAAGCGCCGACGGTCGTTTCCTGAACGTCTACGCCCAGCAGGTCGTCGAAGCCACCATCGGCGGCGAACTGGCCATCGGCGTCGGACACAGTCAGATTTACTTGCCCTTGGTGTTTCAGGGCTACCAAGCGGCGCCCGATTTGGTGGTGAGAAGCATCGTCGCTACCACGAACAACGTGCAGGTCGTCATCGCGAACGTCGGCGACGGGCCGGCCACGGACGACTTCTGGGTCGATGTGTACATCGATCCGGTGCCGCCGCCCACCGCCGTCAACCAGATCTGGAACGACCTGTGCGACCAGGGGCTGGTGTGGGGCGTCACGACGGACATGGCTGCGGGCAGCGTGTTGACGCTGACCGTCAACGGTGCCTACTACTCGTCCCACTACAGCCAGGTGTCCTGGCCACTGCCGGCTGGTGTGGAGGTATACGCTCAGGTGGATGCCTGGAACCCGGCCACGTCCTACGGTGCCGTGTTGGAAGGTCACGAGCGTGTGGGTGGTGCGTACAACAACGTGACGGGTCCAGTGCAGGTCACGGAAGGAGCAGCGGGGTTAGAGTCCGTGTTTCCCGCGTGGCTGTTTTCGCCTCCTGTAGCCGATTTCCCGCCAGATAGGCGATGACTTGGTAGCAAGGAGCCTGGCGAAGTGCCAGGCTCCTTCGTCATTACGCCTTCTCAAACACAATCTCACCCTCGCGCGTTTCCACCTTCACCGTATCCCCCTCGCGGAACTCGCCGCGCAAGAGCGCCAGCGCCAGTGGATCCTGCGCCTGGCGCTGGATCACGCGCTTGAGCGGCCGCGCGCCGTAGACCGGAGGCTGGCCTGATGGCCTATGCTACTTGCACGCTCCATCTGGACATGCTACAATGTGAGCGGAAGGGAGAACAATGGCTCAAGTTCTGACCCCGGAGATACTGCAAGAGATCGTGCGGCGGGTTGTTGCAGTGGCGCATCCCCAACAGATCGTCCTTTTCGGCTCTGCCGCGCAAGGCAAGATGGGACCTCATAGCGATGTCGATCTGCTCGTCGTGGTCGAGGAGACTCCCCACCGGAGACGGCTGGCCCAGACGATTTACCGCAACCTGGTGGGGGTTGGGTTTGCCACGGACATCGTGGTGGCAACCACCGACGACCTGAAACAGTACGGGAAAAACCCTGGCCTGGTTATCCAACCCGCGCTGGAAGAGGGAAAGGTCATCTATGCCGCCTGAGTCTGCATTTGGGGACGCCTGCCCACTGGCTCAGACGGGCGCGCAGTAACCTGGTTCGGGCCAAACAGCCCTACCCCCCAGAGGTCTTGTTGGAAGACCTGTGCTTTGATGCCCAACAGGCAGCAGAAAAAGCGCTCAAGGCCCTACTCCTGTTCTACGGAATTCCGTTTCGGTTCGTGCACGACATCGCAGAGCTGTTGAGCCTCTTGGAACGAAACGGTGTCGCCTTGCCGGAGGAGATCAGCGAAGCTGTGATTCTGTCTGATTACGCTGTCGAAGCCCGCTATCCCGGCCCGATGGAACCGGTGACGGAGGAAGAATACCGAGAGGCGATTGCGTTGGCCGGGGCAGTCGTGGGCTGGGTGGAGCGACTGGTAGGATAAGTGACCGGCGCTTTTACGATGCCGGTCACTTTCTATTTCCCGAATACTACCGCCCCATCCCGCGCATCCACCCGCACCGTGTCCCCCTCGGAAAACTCGCCGCGCAGGAGGGCCAGCGCCAGCGGGTCCTGCACCTCGCGCTGGATGACGCGCTTGAGCGGCCGCGCGCCGTAGACCGGGTCGTAACCTGCGTCGGCCAGGTGCTGCCGGGCGGCATCGCTCAACTCCAGATTGATGCGCCGCTCTTCCAGCAACTCGCGCAGGTGGCGCATCTGGATATCGACGATGTGCAGCAGGTCGTCCTTCGTCAGGTTGCCGAACAGGATGACCTCGTCGATGCGGTTGAGGAACTCGGGCCGGAAAGTGCGGTCCAGTTCCTCCAGCACCTTGTCCCGCGCTGTCTCAACTCCCAGCTCCTTGATCCAGCGGCTGCCGGTGTTAGAAGTCATGATGACGATGGTGTTGGTAAAGTTCACCGTGCGCCCATGGCCGTCGGTCAGCCGTCCCTCATCGAGCAGTTGCAGCAGGGTGTTAAAGACCTCCTGGTGCGCCTTCTCGATCTCGTCGAACAGCACCACGCTGTAGGGCCGCCGCCGCACGGCCTCCGTCAGTTGGCCGCCCTCGTCGTAGCCCACGTAGCCCGGCGGCGCGCCAATGAGGCGGGAGACGGTGTGCCGTTCCTGGTACTCGCTCATGTCGATGCGCACCATCGCCTCTTCGGTATCAAACAGGAACTCGGCCAGCGCGCGCGCCAGCTCCGTCTTGCCCACGCCGGTCGGCCCCAGGAAGATGAACGTGCCGATGGGCCGGTTGTGGTCCTGCAAGCCTGCCCGCGCCCGGCGCACGGCGTTCGATACGGCACTCACCGCCTCGTCCTGCCCGACCACGCGCTGGTGTAGCGCATCCTCCATGCGCAGCAGCTTTTCCATCTCGCCTTCGAGCAGCTTGGAGACGGGGATACCCGTCCACTCGGCCACCACCTCGGCGATGTCCTCGGAACCGACCTCCTCCTTGAGCAAAGGACGATCCCCCTGCAACTGGCGCAGCTTTTCCTCCTGCTCGTGCAACTGCTTCTCCAGCTCGACCAGCGTGCCGTATTGCAGTTCCGATGCCTTGCCATAGTCCTGCGCCCGCTGCGCCTCCTCGATCTGGTGGCGCACCTGTTCAGCCTGCTCCTTCGTGTCGCGGATGGCCTGGATGGCGGCCTTTTCCTGCTCCCAACGGGAGCGCAACGCGGAGCTACTTTCCTGCAAGTCGGCCAGATCTTTTTCCAGGTTCTTCAGCCGCTCCTTGCTGGCCTTGTCCTTTTCTTTCTTCAACGCCTCGCGCTCGATCTCGAGCTGCATCACGCGCCGGTCCACCTCGTCCAGCTCGGCTGGCTTGGAATCGATCTCCATACGCAGACGGCTCGCCGCCTCGTCGATCAGGTCGATGGCTTTGTCGGGCAATTGCCGGTCGGCAATGTAGCGCTCGCTCAGCGTCGCCGCCGCGATGACGGCGCTATCCTGGATACGCACGCCGTGATGCACCTCGTACCGCTCTTTGAGGCCGCGCAGGATGCTGATGGTGTCCTCCACCGACGGTTCGTCCACGGTCACCGGCTGGAAGCGCCGCTCCAGCGCGGCGTCCTTCTCGATGTACTTGCGGTACTCGTCCAGCGTCGTCGCGCCGATAGCGTGCAACTCGCCACGGGCCAGCATGGGCTTGAGCATGTTGGAGGCGTCCATCGCCCCCTCGGCCGCACCCGCCCCGACGACGGTGTGCAGCTCGTCGATGAACAGGATCACCTCGCCCGCCGCATCGGTCACCTCCTTGAGCACCGCCTTCAGCCGCTCCTCGAACTCGCCGCGGAACTTGGCCCCGGCGATGAGCGCGCCCATATCGAGCGCCACGACGCGCCGGTTCTTGAGACCTTCGGGTACGTCGCCGCGCACGATGCGCTGCGCCAGCCCTTCGGCGATGGCCGTCTTGCCCACGCCGGCGTCACCTACCAGCACCGGGTTGTTCTTCGTCCGGCGGCTGAGGATGCGCATCACGCGCCGGATCTCGTCGTCCCGCCCGATGACGGGATCGAGCTTGCCATCGCGCGCGAGCTGCGTCAGATCGCGCCCGTATTTCTCCAGCGCCTGGAAGGTGGCCTCCGGGTTCTGGCTGGTGACGCGCTGGCTGCCGCGCACCGCGGTCAGCGCCCGCAGCACCGCGTCCTCGGTGATGCCGTGGGCGGCCAGGAAACGCGCCGCCTCGCCGCCGTGCGCGCTGGTAAGCGCCAGCAGCAGATGCTCCGTGCTGACGTAATCATCGCGCATGCGCTTGGCGATCTTTTCCGCCTCGTCGATGGCGCGGTCCAGGTCGCGCGAGAGCCCTACCTGCGCCGTCGCGCCATAGACCTTGGGCTTTTCGTCCAACGCGCGCTCCAGCGCCAGCGCCATCTCGGCTGGATTCGCCTCCAGCTTTTGCACGATCTGCGGCACAATGCCGTCGGCTTGGCGCAGCAGCGCCAGCAGCAGGTGCTCCGGCTCGATCTGGCCGTGGCTGTGTTCCTTCGCCAGCGATTGCGCGCCGACGAGAGCTTCTTGTGCCTTTTGCGTGAATTTGTTGATGTCCATAAGTTCACTCCAGTAAGATGCGTGAAACGTGAAGCGCAATAGATTACGCTTCACTTGTCAAACCGCCCGTATTGTATCGCGCCTTTGTTAGAGGCGCAATAGCGCGGCGTTGGATTTGTGTAAGAGGCCCTCACCCCAACCTCCCCCCGCTGGCGGGGAAGGGCGTATTTTCCCCCTGCCAGGCGGGGGGAGTGAGAGGGGGGTGGCTGCAAACCGGCGTTTGTACAAGGCCTGGCGTTGGGATATAATCAGGCCAGATGAACGAAACGTCTGTCCCCGAGATCGGGCCTGAACAAATCGATGCCGTTCTCGAGTACCTCCCCACCTTCGAGCGGGCAGGCTACCAGGCCGGAGAGTGGCAGACACGTGAGGGTAGCTTGCCGGTCTTTGTATACCGCCCCGAGGTCAACGGCTTTGTCCAAACCCTCTATGAGCAACGCATCATCGTCCATTTCGACTGGACGAGTTGGAAGGAGGAAGCCAGACGCTATCAATCTGATCCCGATAGCCTTGCAGGAGCCAACCTGCTGACGCTCCGCAAGCTGCTCACGGCGCACGTGCGGGCCGATCGGTTCGTGGAGGGTCACCTGGCAGGTGTGTTTGCGAGCGGGCACATCGCGGCCATACTCCGTCGGCTTGAGCAAGTCCGCGATGAAATGGCAGAGAGCGATATTGGAGGCGAGCCGTGACAAGAAGCAACCTCTCGCTCACCGTGCTTGCGATGACGCTGCTGATCACTCTCAGTTGCGGCAACATCACTGCGCTGATCGCCACTCCCACTCCGACGGCTACCCCCACTCCTACTGCGACGCCGACCCCCACCCCCACACCGATTCCGACGGAGGTGGCCTACACCCCTGTCTTTGAGCCTGCCGACTGTCCTTTCCGCGCCCCCGCAGGCGCGGCGGTTGAGTGCGGCTTTGTCATCGTGCCGGAGGATCGCGGCGGCGATCCTGACGACACGGTGCGGCTGGCCGTGGCCATCTACCGTAGCACCGCTGAGACGCCAGTCCCCGACCCGGTCATCTACCTGCAGGGCGGCCCCGGCGGCGGCTCCCTCGAATGGAGCGCCGGGTGGTACAATAGCTTCGTCAAGCCGGTCCTGGAGACGCGAGACTTTATCTTTTTCGACCAGCGCGGCACAGGGTTCTCCGAACCCAACCTCGACTGCTGGGAGGTCAAGCTGCGCATCCTGCAGGATTTCCAGGAAGGCTTCCCCGAAGAGATAGATGTTGACCGTTACATCAGGACATTGATGACGTGCCGCGATCGCCTGCGGATGAGCGGCGCGAACCTGGCCGCCTACACCAGCACCGATAGCGCTGCCGATGTCAGGGATATCGCCGCCGTGCTGGGTTACGAGCAGGTGAACCTGTACGGCATCTCCTACGGCACGCGGCTGGCTCAGGCGGTGATGCGCTATCACCCCGAGATCGTCCGCAGCGTCGTGCTCGATTCTGTGGTGCCTATCGACGTCAGCGTGTACGCCGAAGTCTCGAATGACACCGCGCTGCAAGTGCTCTTCGATGGCTGCGCCGCCGACCCGGCGTGCAACGCCGCCTACCCGGACCTGGAGGTCGTGTTCTACAACCTCGTGGCGCAGCTCGACGCCGAGCCGATCACGGTCGAGGTGAGCAATCCCCTCGGCGAGGAGACCTTCCGCGTGCCGGTGAACGGGGCCCTGTTTACCACGGCGGCGGTGGAGGCGCTGAACTCGACGTACACCATCCCCCTCGTGCCGCAGGCGATCTATCAGGTCCGGGACGGCAACTATGAAAACCTGGCCTACGCTCTGCTCATCCCGCTGGCGACCTATGATTATCTCAGCCTGGGTATGATGATATCGGTAGAGTGTCACGAGTACGTCTACACGAGCACGCCGGAGGCGCTCGACGAGTTGATCGCCAACTTTCACTTGACCGAGGCGCTCGGCATCATGTCCCTCAGCGGCGAGGACGTGTTTGCGGTGTGTGATGCGTGGGGAGCGGCGCCCTTTGACCCGCGCGACGGCAGGCCGCTGGTCAGCGACATTCCGACCCTCATCCTCACCGGCGAGTACGACCCGACCACGCCGCCGCTGTTTGGCCGGCGGGTCGGCGAGACCCTGAGCAACAGCTACTACTTCGAGTTCCCCGGCGAGGGGCATGCTCCGAGCGCCGGGAATCTCTGTGCGCTGGGTATCGCTCTGGCGTTCCTCGACGATCCGGCCGCCGAACCGGATGGTGCGTGCATTGCGGAGATGGAAGGACCGCGTTTCGTGGTCCCGTAGGAGGAGGGCTGGATGGGGGATTCGGAAGCGGAAGACGCATTATATCGGCAGGCCACTAGCGGCTTGACTGGTGTAGATTCTGACTGTCCGGTCGCCGGATTTGGCAATCCAGCGAAAGCGCCTATCCAGGGTAAGCAGCGGATGGAAGCCATAAAGGGTATCCTCAAGACCGTTTGTAAACTCGTTGGTTACATAGCGCTGTCTCTAGCAGCCTGTCGGAGAGAGGACTTCTCTCCGAACACAATTGGCGGTAAAATTGCGGTCATTGAACACGTCTAAAACTCTTGGCAAGGGGTGACGTTTATGGCCCGCAAATTCAAAACGGTTGATTACGA
>DAOUDX010000350.1:0-3889 GCA_034430835.1 Anaerolineae bacterium | reverse complement strand
TCCCTCTGGAGTGTTGGTGACGGCAGCGAGCGTCCTGAGCGGAACGAAGTGGAGTCGAAGGATGCTCGCGGAGGCTTCTTCGACTGCATTTCGCTGCGCTCCATTCCGCTCAGAAGGCCTCCGCTCGCCTGTTGTGTCCAACAACACTCAAGGAGGACACCACCGATTTTCGTCACTCCGAGCCTGTCCCGAGCGTAGCCGAGAGACAGAGCGAGGAGTCTCCCAGCGTGGGGTGAAGATTCTTCGCTATCCTTCACTGCGTTCAGGACAGGCTGCTCAGAATGACAGTTTCGCAGGTGGTTTTCGTCAACGATGCGGATGCGCAAGCCAGAATTTGGATCTGCTGAGTCTGTGCGTCATGTCGGGAGTGAAAACGGAACCCCTGCGCCGTGCTGGCGTGGGGGTTTTCCCGAAACGTGCTCTTGCGAAACCCTCGATCTGACATATAATCCGGTCTACGGCTGGCAGGGCTGCGCTGTGCCTTGACTAGCCGTTCGTGAGAGGATTTCGGAGGAGATGAGGATTGGGGTATGATGAAGAAAAAGACTAGGCAGAAGCAGCCGAAATTCCAGACTCCGCGGGTCGTGTTCCAGCCCACCGTCTCGCAGGGCATGCAGGGTGGCATCAACCAGATGATCGACCTGATCCGCCCCACGCTGGGGCCGCATCCGCGCACCGTGGCCCTGGAGCGGGCGACCAGCCGGGCTCGGACGCCCGAGGTCCTCGACGACGGCGGCACGATCGCCCGGCGAATCCTCGCGTTGCCCGACCGGGAAGAGGACGTGGGGGCCATGTATATCCGCCACGTCCTGTGGAAGCTGCACGAGAAGGTGGGCGATGGCACGGCTACGGCAGCGGTGGTGTTTCGCGAGGTCTACAACGAAGGGTTGCGTTGCATCGCTGCCGGCAGCAACGCCATGCGGCTGCGCCATTTCCTGTATGAGGGCATGGATATCGTTACCGGTGAGCTGACCGGCATGGCCACGCAACTGGAGGGCAAGGCAGCGCTGGCGCAACTGGCCGAGACGCTGTGCCACGATCCGGAGCTGGCTAAATTGCTGGGCGAGATATTCGACATCATCGGCGCATACGGGCGAATCGAGATTCGCAAGGGGCACACTCGGGAGCTCAAGCGGGAGTACGTCGAGGGTATGTATTGGGAGGAGGGCGCGCTCTCCCGCAGAATGTACATCGACCAGGAAGCGCTCACGGCCAGGCTGGAGAATCCTGCCGTTCTGATCACCGACCTGGAGATCGAAGACCCACGAGACTTGATGCCTGTGCTCGCTCTGGCGATAGAGGCCAACCTGGGATCGCTGCTGATCGTCGCCCGCAAGATCGGCGATAGCGGGCTGGGGCTTCTGGCGTCGCCCCGCGCCCAGGAGAAACTCAAGACGCTCGCGGTCAAGACGCCAAGCCATC
Source organism: Anaerolineae bacterium (assembly GCA_034430835.1). Taxonomy (GTDB): domain Bacteria; phylum Chloroflexota; class Anaerolineae; order B4-G1; family B4-G1; genus JAFGED01. The sequence continues at coordinate 2,467 of DAOUDX010000350.1, read as the reverse complement.
CGGGCGGCGAGCATGTGGCGGCAATGCAGGATCTGGTGATGCTGGCGGGCGGACGTTTCTTCACAAAGGCCGCCGGCGACTCGATTCGCCGGGTCAAGCTGGAGGATCTGGGGCGGGTGCGTAGCGCGTGGGCCAGCCGGTCCCGCTGGGGCATCGCCGGCGGCCAGGGGGATCCGCGCCGGTTGCGCGAGCACCTGGCCAACTTGCGGAGTGCCTTTGAGCGCGATACGGATTCCAAAACGCGCAAGGCCCTTCAGGAGCGGATCGGCAAACTGATGGGCGGTTCCGCCCTGTTGTACGTAGGGGCGCTTACGGAGATGGACCTGGAGGCCCGCAAGGAATTGGCGCAGCGGACCGCCGATGCGATGCGCGCCGCGATGCGCGATGGGGTCGTGCCCGGAGGCGGGGTGGCGCTGCTATCCTGTTGCCCGGCCTTGCGGGAGCGCCTGGAGCAGAGCGCGGAGCTGGAGGAACGGGCTGCTTACCGTATCCTGCTTCGGGCGATGGAGGCGCCCATACGTACCATCGTTGGCAACGCGGGATTCGATCCCAGCGTCGTCATGAGCGAGGTCGGGCAGGCCGGCCCAGGGCACGGCTTCGACGTGGTCAACGGGCAGGTGGTGCGCATGGCAGAGGCCGGCATCTTTGACGCGGCTGCCGTGCACAAATCCGCCGTTCACAGCGCCATTGGCGGCGCGGCGCTAGCTTTGACGACGGACGTCGTCGTTCACCGCGCCAGGCCGCCGCAAGAGTTCGGGACGTAGGACGAGCGGCGCGGGTTGCCGGGTGAGTGAGGAGGAGTGCAATGGATGGCCAATCTACGATGCGCGCGTCACGACTGCACGGCGTGCGCGATCTGAGGCTGGAGGACCTGCCTCGTCCTGAGCCCGGCCCCGGCGAGGTGCTGCTCAAGATCGCCTCCGTGGGGGTGTGCGGCTCCGACGTGCACTACTACACAGAAGGCCGGATCGGGGACGCGGTCGTGACGGACCCCATCATCATGGGGCACGAGTTCTCCGCGTGGGTCGCCGGGCTGGGGGAGGGGGTCGAGGGCCTGCAGGTCGGGCAACTGGTGGCCGTCGAGCCGGCCGTCTCCTGCGGCGTGTGCGAACCGTGCCAGCACGGCCATCCCAACCTGTGCCCGCACGTCAAGTTCTGCGGCACGCCGCCGATCGACGGCGTCTTTGCCGAGTACGCCGTCAAGCCCGCCGAAAACTGCTTTCCCCTGCCAGAGGGGTTTACGCCCGTGCGGGGCGCGCTGCTGGAGCCGCTGGGCATCGCCATCCACGCCGTGGACCTGGCCCATCTGAAGGTGGGGGACACCGTCGCCGTGCTGGGCGCGGGGCCCATCGGCCTGCTGACGGCGGCGGTGGCCCGGGCGGCCGGCGCGAGCCAGATCGCCATGACCGAGCCGCTGGCCTACCGGCGCGCGTTCGCCCTGCAGTACGTCGCCGACGCAGCGCTGAACCCTGATACCAGCGACGTCGTCGCCGGGATCATGGAGCTGACCGGCGGGCGGGGGGTGGACGTGGCCTTCGAGGCGGCCGGCGCGGAGGAGACCCCCGACCAGGCCGCCCGCGTGACCCGGCCCGGAGGCAAGGTCATCGTCGCCGGCATCCCCGCCGACGATACGCTGACGTTCAACGCCGGCGTCACGCGCCGCAAGGGGCTGACCATCAAGCTGGTGCGGCGCATGAAGCACACCTACCCTCGCGCCATCCGCCTGGTGCAGCGGGGGACGATCGACGTCGATCCCATCGCCACGCATGTCTTTCCGCTGGAGCGCATCGCCGAGGCATTCGAGATGGTGGCGGGCTACGCGGGCGGCGTGCTGCGCGCCATCGTCCAGGTTTTGGAGGGATTTGAGTGACCGCGGCGGGTGCCGGTTGTCAAGGCGGGGAATCGTGGTAGAATATTCTCCGACCGCTTGGTCGCCCTGGGGGCTCGTCTAATGGCAGGACAGCGGACTCTGACTCCGTATGTGGAGGTTCGAATCCTTCGCCCCCAGCCTTAGCGAATGGTGCGCCCGAAAGGGTGGGAGATGGTAGCTCGACAGGCCCGATACCCATCGTAGCAAATTGTGCCCCGGCGTGGCTGGCTCTGCCAGCACACGAGCGGGGCGTCTGTTTTGACGCTACGCTGGAGTCGAGACGTGCTTGTGCTGGCCAGGTGCGTGAGAGCCCCACCTGGGATGGGTGGGGCCGGTTTTATTTGAGACACAGATAAGGAAAACAAGTCAATGCCCCAGGTATTTAATGTTTACTGTGACGAGAGTTGTCATCTTGAGAAGGACCAACAAAAGGCCATGATCCTTGGGGCCGTGTGGTGCCCACTGGAGAGGGCGCGTGAGATTGCGGTGCGTATCCGTGAGATCAAAACTGCGCACGGTCTACCGCCTAAATTTGAAATCAAGTGGGTGAAAGTTTCACCAGCCAAAGTCCGGTTCTACATGGACATTGTCGACTAT
>DAOUDX010000349.1:0-3719 GCA_034430835.1 Anaerolineae bacterium | reverse complement strand
CTGTTTGTCCAATACCATCCACTTCATCAACCCAGTCTTTGATCTCATCGGGCCCAAAAGTGGCAAGGCAGTAAAAACAACCGCATATTCTACCATGTATCACCTCTTCACGATGGCGAGAAGAATGGGCATGGGCCTGAATATGATCGCGATCAATCATCTCGTCAGCACCCTTCTGTCGAATACTACAGCTTCCTACACGAAAGCGCAACTACCCACACCCGGTCGAAGGGGGGTGCAAGCAGTTGCGCCAATGGCAAACCCACAGATGCTACAATAGCCTAGCTGCGCAGGTGCGGAAAGGCCGACAGTCCCGCATAGACGGCATCGTCGCCCAGCTCCTGCTCGATGCGCAGTAACTGGTTGTACTTGGCCACACGGTCGGAGCGGCACGGCGCGCCGGTCTTGATCTGGCCGGTGTTGAGCGCCACCGACAGATCCGCGATGGTCGCATCCTCCGTCTCGCCCGAGCGGTGGGAGACGACGGCGGCCCAGCCCGCCCGGTGGGACATCTCCACGGCAGCGATGGCCTCTGTGAGCGACCCGATCTGATTGACCTTGCACAGCAGCGCGTTACAGGCCTTCAGCTCGATGGCCTTCTGGATGCGCTCCACGTTGGTCACCAGCAGATCGTCGCCCACGATCTGCACCTTGTCGCCGAGACGCTCGCTCATCAGCACCCAGCTATCCCAGTCGTCCTCGGCCAGGCCGTCCTCAATACTGACGATGGGGTACTTGGCCACCCAGTCGGCGTAGAACTCGACCATCTCCGCACCGGAGAGCGTGCGGCCCTCCTTCGCCAGCACGTACTTGCCATCCTTGTAGAACTCGCTGGCGGCGGGGTCGAGCGCGATGCGCACCTGCTCACCGGGCTTGTAGCCAGCTTTCTTAATTGCCTCCAATATGACCTCAATAGCCTCCTCGTTGGCCGCCAGGCTGGGCGCAAAGCCGCCCTCGTCGCCGATGCCGGTGGACTTGCCTTTGGCCTTGAGCACGCCCTTGAGCGCGTGATATATCTCGGCCCCCCACCGCAGCGCCTCGGCAAAGCTCGACGCGCCGACCGGCATGACCATGAACTCTTGCAGGTCCGGGCCGTCCATCGCGTGCTTGCCGCCGTTGAGGATGTTCATCATCGGCACGGGCAGCACGTGGGCGTGCGCGCCTCCGACGTAGCGGTACAGCGGCAGTTGCAGCGCGTTAGCCGCGGCGTGGGCCACGGCCAAAGAGACGCCCAGAATGGCGTTAGCGCCCAGGTTCGCCTTGTTCGGCGTGCCATCCATTTCCAGCATGCGCGCGTCGATCGCCATCTGCTCGGTGGCGTCCCAGCCGAAGAGCTCCTCGGCGATGACGTCGTTGACTTTGGCCACTGCCTGGAGCACGCTCTTCCCACCGTACACGCCCTTGTCGCCATCGCGCAGCTCCAGCGCCTCGTGCACGCCGGTCGAAGCGCCGGAAGGCACGGCAGCCCGGCCCCAGGCCCCACCCAGCAGGGCCACTTCCACCTCGACAGTTGGGTTGCCCCGCGAGTCCAGAATCTGGCGGGCAACTATGGCATCAATCTCGGTTTCGAACATTATTCCTCCTTGGTCTTGGCAATTAGCAGTTGGCTGTCGGCCATCGGCCAACATAGCCAACTGATCGTCCATTCGGTTACGTTATCCCCAGCCCTGCGTACAGCCGCTCAAAGTCAAAGTGCTCGGCCAGCAGCGACTCGAACTGTTCCAGCTTCGCCTGCTGTCCCAGCCGTGTCTTGCCAAAGACGTGATCGATGGCCTCGACCGTCTCCAGCGTGTTCTCCCGCACCAGCAGCACCGGAATGCCGGCTTCCTCAGCCCGCCGCAACACCTCTGGCACGGGCCGCAGGTGACCGGTCAGGATCAAACAGTGAACGGCCGTCTCCAGCGCCACCAGTTGAATATCGGCACGGTCGCCGCCGGTGATGACCGCCTTGGTCCCGGATATGCGCCGGATGCGCGGCAGTGCCTGCTCCACACTCATCGCCCCCACCACCATCTGCTCGATCAGCACGTCCTTCTTGCGCGGCATGGCCAGGAACTCGGCCTTTAACACGTCGGCCAGCTCTCCAACGCTGATCGCCTGAAGCTGGTCGCGGCAGGGCAACGCTGCCAGCAACGAGACGTCCCGCCGCTCCAGGTACGGGCGGGCGACGTCTGTCACGAAATCCATCTCTTCGTCGGGCACCTTGTTGGCCACCACCCCCACCAGCCGCTCGCCCAGCCGCAGCTTGGCGACCAACATATCGTCCAGCAGAGACATACGGTCGCCGAAGGGGGTCACGGCCAGCGCAGGCACGTCCAGCGCCTCCGCTACCACCGGCGTGCCCAACCCCACACTGAACCCTTCACGCAGAGATGCCCCACCCTCCAGCAGCACGATATCCTTGCCCTCAGACACCCGTGCGAAAGCCACCTTGATACGCTCCAACAGATCAGGAGGTGCCTCCCCTGCCAACTCCTGCATCAGCAGTTCCTTGGTCAGCACAATGCTCACCAGATCGCACGGGCTTTCGGTCAGCCTGAGCACCCGCCGCACAAAATCCGCGTCCTCGTCCGCCGTCCCGCACGAAGCCTGCCAGGGATGCGTGCTCAAGGGCTTGAGGTAGCCCACCTTGTAGCCATCGGCCTGCAAGCGACGACCCAAGCCCAGACAGAGTGCCGTCTTTCCGCTGAACGTATGCAGAGAAGTCACGTATAGTGCTTTCATCGTCATCTCCTTACCCGATCACGAAACGGTCTCAGTGCTTGATGATGCCAAAACCAATCGCATATCGATCGCCATCGCTCCGCGCCCCTCTTCGAAGACCATCAGGGGGTTGATGTCCAGCTCGACGATCTCGGGGAAATCGGTCACCAGTCGGCTGATGCGCAGGAGCGCATCTACCATCGCTTCGAAATCAGCCGGCGGCTCGCCCCGGACACCCTCCAGCAGCGCGAAGGAACGAATCTCGCGGATCATCTCCTCCGCCTCCTGGCGGCTGAAGGGGGCCACGCGGAAGGCCACGTCCTTCAGCGCCTCCACGTAGATGCCGCCCAATCCGAAAGCCACCAGCGGGCCGAACTGCGGGTCACGGCTCATACCCAGCAGAACTTCCCGTCCACCCTGCACCATCTGCTGCACCTGACAGCCCCAGATGCGCGCGCCAGGCACGTACCGCCCGGCCCGGTAGACCATCAGGTCGAAGGCATCCCGCACGTCTGTGGCCGTGCGCAGGTCTACCTTGACGCCACCCACGTCGGTCTTGTGCAGGATATCGGGCGAGGCGATCTTGAGCACGACGGGGTAACCGATTTCCTCGGCAATCGTCACCGCCTCGTCCGGCGTCTCGGCCAAGCGGGACTCAGGGATGGGGAAACCATACGCCTTCAGCACCCCCCACGCTTCGAGGTCGCCGATTGAGACGCGCCCTTCCGCCCGCACCTTGTCGAATAGCTCCCGCACGGCCGGGATGCAAGCCTCACACGATTCCGGCTCAAAGATGGGCCGCTCCAACTCGCGCCGATAGTCACTCATCGCCGCCAGCGCCGCCGCCGCCCGCTCCGGGAACGGGTAATTGGGCACGCCATACCGCCGCAGAATCTCGACCCCTGCATTGATACGAGCTTCTCCCATGAAGCAACCCACGACCGGCTTGTCGGCCTTTTGCGCCAGTTGCCCCACCACCTCGGCCGTCTCCTCGATCTCTGTCATGGCCTGCGGCG
>DAOUDX010000348.1:0-20293 GCA_034430835.1 Anaerolineae bacterium | reverse complement strand
AGGCCGGGTCGAGGGCGTGTTCCATATCGACGAAGGCAGCGGTGCCGCCGCGCTTCTGCGCCTCGGCGACGATGTGCTGGCAGAGGGTGGTCTTGCCTGAACCCTCGGGGCCATAGATCTCGGTGACGCGGCCTCGGGGGATGCCACCCACGCCGAGGCCGCGGTCGAGAGCCAGGGAACCGGTGGGGATAATCTCGACTTGCAGGTGAGTCGCTTCCCCCAGCCGCATCACCGCTCCCTCGCCGAATCGCTTGGCCAGACTTGCCAATGCCGTTTCTAGCGCTTTCCGTCGTCCTTCATCAGCCATACGTGCAATTCACGCCTATGCCGCTACTAGATATGATTAAGGTGAAACGTTCGTTCGCCTCTGTTGTCAAAGTGTACACCAAATGGAGTAAAAAGGCAAATAGTTGCTGGGAGCGGGGTTTTCAACAGCTTGACCGCCTGATTGCGATGTGCTAAAGTAAACACCGGTGAATGGCTTCGTGACCATGAGGATGAGAAGGGCCTCTCCAGACGATCGGCTCGCCATCGAATCCCTGCACAAAGGAGGACGCCGCCTATTGCTCCGGATGTGGCCCTGGGAGGAGCATCTCACGGACGACGCGTTCGTCGTGGTCGAGCATGGCGGAGCTGTGGCGGGGGCGCTCTCTGCCTGGCCCGACGAGTCGCCCGTGGCCTGGATACGGGTGGCTGCCCTGGATGACGGGCTGGACATCGATGAGTGGTTGGACTTGGCACTGTCCCCCGTTCTCAACGGGCTGCGCCGTCTCGGATCGCAGACGCTGGCCTGGATGGACTATGGCGGCTGGGCGGGACCGCACCTGGAAGCGCGCGGCTTTGAGCCGCTGACCGACGTGGTGACGCTGGCCAAGTTCGACCGCAATCTCCCTGATGTGAGTGACACGACCGCTCATCTGCGCCCGGCGTCGCATGCGGATGTCCCGGCGGTCGTGGCCGTGGATCGGTCGGCGTTCACCTCCCACTGGTGGCAGGGCAAGGACACGGTGCACCAGCGGGTAGCCGCGTCGGCCCACTTTGTCGTGGCAGAGGTGGCAGGGGAGGTAGTCGGGTACGCCGAGGCGGATCTGCGCCTGCCGTCGGCCCATCTCAACCGCGTCGCCGTGCACCCGGCTCACCAGAGCAAAGGTATCGGTGCGTCGCTGCTGCACTGCGCGCTGCGCGCCTTGTGGCATCGGGGAGCCGAACTGGTCACACTCAACACACAGTCCGACAACCGGTTTTCCCAGCGATTGTACCGCTGCTTCGGGTTCGAGGCGACGGGGGACTCGGCAACGGTGTGGGAGCTAAAGTTTTGGGGATGAAGGAGCCGTCTTTCGCAGTGAAGCAGTTCACAGAGCGCTTACAGCGGATCGGCCCCGCTGTTGCTGTCGTGTTGACCTTTGCTGCCCTGACGATTGCAGTCACGTGGCCGCTGGTCACGCAACTCGACACCAGCCTGGCGCAGAATCCCCAGTGGAGCCGTGATGCCTATCAGCAGACCTATGAGATTTGGTGGTTCAGGAAGGCGTTGCTTGAACTGGGCGAGAGCCCAAGCCACCTGCGTTGGCTCTACTTCCCCGACGGGGCTGACTATCCCCTCTTGCTGACTTACTTCGCTACCTACGTGGAGGGGGTTCCTTTCCTGCTCTTTCTCTCCCCCGTCACTGCGTACAACGTGGTCGTCCTGCTCACCTTTTTCCTCAGCGGCCTGACCGCCTACGCGTTGTGCGCTCACCTAACCGGCAATCGCTGGGCCGGGATTCTGGGCGGGATCGTGTACGCATTTGCCCCTAGCCGTGTGGCGCACGCCCTCGCCGGGCATCTGGAGTTGATCGCGACCTACGCATTCCCCCTCTACCTGTTATTGCTCGTCAAGGTGATCCAGAAGCCAAGGGCGGTGACGGCGATACTGTGCGGGCTCACGCTGGGGGCGTCGCTGCTGGTGCAGCCGCTGTTCATCCCGTTCCTGCTCGCCCCGGCGACGGTGGCTTGGCTGCTATGTGAGGTGTTCCTGCTGAAGCGCAAGATCGAGCGCCGGGCGTGGCTGGCGCTGGCGGGTGCGCTGGCCCTCGGCGCAGTCATCGCAATGCCCTTTTTTGGGCCGGTGCTGCGCCAGCAAGCGGCGGGACAGGGAAACTACCTGGAGGGAATCGGCGCCGTCAGTTTTTCCGCCGACCTCCTGGGGGTCATTGCGCCCTCTCCCATCCACCCTGTTCTCGGCGCGCTGGGGATGGTGCCCGACTACGCGCGGCGCGCGGCGCCCTCCGATTGGCGCATCGCCGAGTTGCTGGTCTACGCAGGCATCGTGCCGTTGGGGCTGGGGATGCTCGCTGCCGTGACCCAGCGCCGCAAGGTGGCTGCTTGGACGCTGGTCGCCGTCGTCGCAGCGGTGCTCTCACTGGGGCCGGTGCTCAAGATGAATGGTGGGGTGGTTACTTTCCCCATAAACGATATCGAGGGCAGCGCAGGGATCACGATAGCGCTGCCCTATGCCCTCTTGGCCAATCTGCCGTTGCTCTCGCTCAACCGCGCCCCGGCGCGTATCAACGCGACGCTCATGCTGGCTCTGGCGGTGCTGTCGGCCTACGGGCTGGCGTGGCTGGTGGTGCGAACGCGGCGGGAGTGGAAACACGCTCTCGCTGTGGCGCTGTGCCTGTTCACGCTGGGGGAATTGCTGGTCGCCTGGCCCTTTCCCACGATGTCGGTCTCCATCCCGGCCTACCTGACCGAAATAGCTCGTGATCCTGCGGATGGCGCTGTGCTGAACCTGCCCATTGTCTCCGGGTACGTCAAGCAGCTATCCGTCTTCCACCAGACGATCCACGAGCGCCCCGTGTTCGATTGTTGGTTCCAGCGCGACCTGCCCGTATTCCCCGACGTGGCCGGCTTCCTGGACGGATTGCTGTACTCGCAAGCGGAGGACGACATCGTCCCGACGCCAGGGGGGGGCGACCGGGCAGCAGTCGCCCGCGCCGAGGGGGTAGGCTACGTCTTCCTGCACACGCTCTACGCGAGCAACGTCGAGAGTAAGATGCGGCTGCTGGAGGCCGAGTTCGGCCCACCCCGCTCGACTGAAGAGGGTATCGCCATCTACGAGGTCGCGCCGGGGCCGTCGGCAGTGCAAAACCTGGTGTATGCGATACCGAACAACGACTGGCGCTCTCCTGAGCGCGGTTGGCAGTACGTGGAAGACTGGGATGGGCGGCCAGCCCGCTGGATGCCTAACTCTGCAGACCTGTACATTTACTCGCCCATCGGGCAGGAGGGCGTGCTCCAGTTCAGAGCCCTGCCCTTCGCTGCCCCCCAGCGGTTGCAGGTGGAGGTCAATCGGACCCGGCTGTCACCGTTGGTCATCGGCGATTGGATCACCTATACCACACCGGGCCTCACCTTGCGACCTGGTCTCAACCAGATCACCCTCAGCGCTCTCGACGGCTGCACGCGCTACGTCGGCGACCCGCGCTGCAGCGGTGTCACGCGAGGCGTGGCCGGCGACGAGTCGGGGTGCTCACCCTACATCCAGAGCGAACGCTGCCTCAGCGTACTGTTCCAGGACGTGCGCTTCATCGCCGCAGCCGACGCTAGCGCTCCGGTAGCCATCCAGCCCGTGGATACGACCCTCGGCGACCAGGTGCTCTTGGTGGGATATAACTTGGTTCTCCTCCCTGGTAGGGGGGAGTTAGAGGGGGGTGTCTTCCCAGGCGATCGTCTTTCCCTCACCCTCTACTGGCAGGCGCTGCACCCACCCAGAGATGACTACACTGTCTTCGTCCACCTGCTGAGTGCCGACAGAGACCTGGTAGCCCAGCACGACGCACCGCCGATGGAAGGGCTCTATCCTACGTCGTGGTGGTTCAAGGGGGATATCGTCACCCAGCAGATCGACCTGCAGGTCCCGCCCGACACGCCGCCGGGGAGATACGAGCTGTTGGTAGGGATGTACACGTACCCGGACATTGTGCGCCTGCCCGTCGTCAGCGACCGGCCCTATGCCCGGGACAGCCTAGTGTGGCTGCAGAGCGTCGAGATCCAGCCATAAGGGCCCTTGGCCTCGAAGCTCGAAAGGGCTTTGCTAGGGTGTAGGCGTCGGTGTGTTGGTCGGCGTGGGGGTCGATGTGGGTGTCGGCGTGTCGAGCGGGACGGGTGTGGGCGTCGGGGTTGGCGTGGCTGTAGGCAGGGGCACCGGTGTAGGTGTGGGTGTGTTGGTCGGCGTGCCTGTAGGTGCAGGCGTTGGTACAGGTGTGTCGGTCGGTGGCAGCGTGGGCAGGGACGTGGGGGACGCAGCGGTCGCCCCTGGCGTCGGCGTGAGGGTCGGCACGTCCGTCGGCATCGTGGTGGGGATCGATGTCGGGGCGGGCGTCTTGGTCGGCTGCGAGACGTAGACGTGAACGCGCGTTTCGACGCTGCGCGTCTCCTGGTTGAAAGCCGTGATGCGTAACGTGTAGAAGCCGGGGGCCAGGTGGGAGGTGTCCCACTCGGCCAGCAGACCGTCGCGCACTTGCGCCTTGTGCGGCCCGCTGATCCAGCCCCAGCCGATGGGGGCGTCGCCGACGCCATACAGCACCTCGTAGTGGAGGAAATTGGGCACTTGCACGGTGCCAAAGACCTGCACGATGCCGTGCACTGTCTCTTCCTCGGCGGGCCGGGAGATGTAGAGCACTGGCTGATCAGAGGCATCGGTGCAGTACTCAACGGGGGCCAGGGGGAGCGGCTCTAGCCCTCGGCTGCTGAAATACTCCGGGTGCGCCTGGATCCACTCGCGCCCACGCTTATCCTCAATGACGATCATCTTCTCCTCAATGACCCGGTCGTTGCAGAGATCGTTCGCCCGCAGCCGGGTAAAGTCGTCGATCTGCACCATCTGGTACCAATCGTGTGCTTTGTCCAGCGGCGGTTGCCCCTCGACAAAGACTTCCACCTTGCGCTGGGGACAGTACTCGGTTGGCCGGGCGCCCGAGTCGGTGCAGATCTCGTACTCGACCACGCCAGGTGGGCGCACAAAGTCACGCACAGGCAATCCCTCGTGGGCCGCTTCCATGAACTGGTGCCATATCGGCGCGGCACCACCTCCGCCGGCTACTTGGCTCATTGGCGAGTTGTCCGAGTTGCCCACCCACACGCCGGTCGCCAAGTCAGGGGTGTAGCCGATGGTCCATGCGTCGCGGAAGTCGTCGGTGGTGCCAGTCTTGGCTGCCGCGGGCCGGGAGAGCTCGAGGATGCTGGGGCAGCGGAAGGCGCGGCAGCGGGCCTGGGTATCGGAGAGAATGCTGGTGATGAGATAGGCGTGCTGGGGCGTGACGACCTGCTCGCCCGCTTGCACGGAGTTGTCCATCAGCACGTTGCCCTTGCTATCTTCGATGCGCAGGATTGGGGTGAGCGGCATGCGCGTGCCGCTGTTGGCCAGGACGGCGAAGGCCCTCGTCATCTCCAGCAGCTTGACCTCGCCACCGCCCAGTGTGAGCGATAGGCCATAAGGAGGCGGGTAGTCGTATGGGTACTCTGGGCAGTAGAGTTCAGGATGCACCAGCGAATCGACGCCCAACTGCCCGGCCATTTCCAGCAGGCCATCGACCCCCACGAATTGGAGCGTCTCCACAGCGGGGACGTTGTACGAATTGGCCAGCGCGTCGCGCACGAGCACCGGCCCGTGGTACTTGCCGTCATAGTTGACCGGCACGTACGGCTCGCCGGTCCCACTGGGAAACTCGGTCTCCAGGTCCCACAGGAGCGTGGCGGGGGTCCAGCCCCGCTCGAAGGCGGCGAGGTAGGTCAGGGGCTTGATGGACGAGCCGGGCTGGCGGCAGCGCAGCGCGACGTTGACCTGCCCATCGATGGCTTCGTCGTTGAAATCGACGGAGCCGACCATCGCCAGGATGTGGCCGGTGTCGGGGTCGATGGCGACGAGCGCGCCGTTGGTGGCGCTGCGGTCGGCCAGTCCTGCCACGCCGTCGCGCACAGCCTGCTCGGCCAGTCGCTGCAGGCGAGGATCGAGGGTGGTATAGATGCGCCAGCTCTTGCCCTCCTCGTTGCGATAGAGCATTTCTGGGCCAAACAGCGCCTCCACCGTCTGCCGTGTGTAGACCACAAAGTGGGGGGCTATGTCGAGGTCGTTCCGGGGTGCTTGGAATGGGTAGGCGCGCATCTCGGAGGCGGCCAGCGCCGCCTCCGCCTCGGTGATGTAGCCGTCCTCTACCATCAACGCCAGCACGTCTTGTTGGCGGGCGAGGGCCGCATCCCGTCCTCCGCCGAACGGATCGTACACCGCGGGAGACTGAGGCAGGCCGGCTAGGAAGGAGGCCTGCGCCAGCGCCAGTTCGCTCGCGCCTACCCCAAAGTAGGTCTCGGCGGCAGCCTGGATGCCATAGGCTTGGTTGCCGTAGTAGATCTCGTTGAGATAGATCTCCAAGATGATCTCCCGGTCGTAGGTGCGGAACAGTTCGGCAGCCAGGATGGCTTCCTTGATCTTGCGCCAGTTGGTTTGCTGGACGCGCTCCTCCGGCGTGAGCAGCATGTTGCGGGCCAACTGCTGGGGGATGGTGCTGGCGCCGGAGACGATCCGTTGTTCCGAGACGTTGTAGTAGATGGCGCGGGCGATGGCGATTGGGTCGAAGCCTGGGTGCAGCCAGAAATTGCGATCCTCGGTGGCGACTGTGGCGTTGATCAGGTATGGCGAGATGTTGTCGTAGGTGACGTAGGTACGCTTCCCCCCCTGAGGATCTGTCACCTCGTAGAGCAGGTTTCCCGCGCGGTCATAGATCTTGCTGCTGACGAAGGTGGTCTGGCGGTTCCGTAGCTCCTCCGGCGCAGGAAGTTGGGCGGCGATGGATGCATAGCCGATCAGCGAGGATACTACGGCCAGGATAAAGACCAGCACCACGGCGACGGCGGCGAAGAAAACGACGTTCGCCAGTATCCGGCCCCACCGGCGCGGCTTGCGGGTGGCTCTCCTCGCTGGTGGCGGCGTGCGGGTTGGCGGGACGTAGCCGGGCCGCTGCGTGGGCGGCACCGGGCGGGCAGACGGCGGCTGTGGAGGGGTTTGGCCGGTGCGAGGGCGCGGCGCGATGGTGTAAGCAGGCGGCGGCGGCTGCCTCGGAGCTTCCCTGGCGGGCGGCCGCGGCAGAACGTAGCCCTCGCGTTGTGGCGGCGGGACGGCGCGGATCAGCCTGGCGGTCGGAGTCGCGCCGGTGGGCACCCGCGCCATCGCGACAGTGGGCTCCCCTAGGTCGCCCGGCAACTCGCCCGTTTCTATGTCATCTGGCGAGAGGTCCGAAGAAGCGGCTTCATCAGAAGACGCGCCTCCTGATGGAGATGCATCTCTTGCCAAAGATGCGTTGTTTGCTAAAGACTTATCATCTACCGACGATGCGTCTTCTACCGAAGACAGGGATGGCGAGGGCTGTGTGTCGTCCAGCGCTGGCGGGGGTTCCGCAGGCCAGCGCTGGACGTCGCCTCTATCCTCGGCTTCTATGCGGCGCGTGCGATGGAGATCGTCCTCCACGCGAAGCGTGTTGTCCAAATCATGCTCTTCGGACATGTGCGATAGTACCTCTGCGATCCACCAGGGTGTACGAAGACACCAGTCTCCGTGCCTGGGCAGATTATAACAGGTGAGTTGGAGATTGCAAACCTATCCGTCCTGGCACAATTATACTCTGCACAGACCGTGTTTCAGGTCGCGCGGCCTACGCCTGCACGACAGCTCACCCACGGTTGCTCTGCGCGAAAAAGTGGCGGCCCGGTCGGGGCGTGCGTCCCGGCCGGGCTAGAGGTGGCTGGCGTGTCGGGGATGTGAAGCGGTGCCCTGTTGCCAGCAGCCTAGGGCGCGCTTCTGATCAGGACGGTCCAGGCACCCTTCTGGATCGTCTCATCCCGCTGGTTGAGGACGACGACATTGAAGGTGACGAAGCCTCCGCCCAACCGCTTCATCTCCTTCTTCTGGCTGACCTCGAACTGAGCGCGGATGGTGTCGCCGAACTTGACGGGGTTGCGGAACTTGCACTCCACGCTGATGAGGGCGTCGGCGGTGCCTTCCATGAAGCCCGTCCGCCAGGCCAGCCCGCTGACGGTGGAGAGCGCCAGCAGGCCGTGGGCGATGCGCTCACCGAACATCGTCTCCTTGGCGAACTCAGCGTCGGTGTGGATGGGGTTATAGTCGCCCGAAAGCCCGGCGAAGGTCACCACGTCCGCCTCGGTGATGGTGCGGGCGGGCGTCTCCAGCATTTCGCTGACCTCGAACTGTTCGAAATAGCGTCCACGTGGGTGGGGTGATTCGGTCATCGTGCACTCCTTATATAGTAGTTTGGCTGGATTTTAACACCGGGTGGCGCAAGCCGCAACTTCACAGCTTGGTGAGGGTGCGGTATAATATCCCGGCGTGTTCGAGTTCCCCAGTATTGAAACCGGGCAGAGACTGATTGGTTACGTTGCATGCACAAACGCAAACGCCTTCTCATCGAAGCCATCTTGGCCTTGCTGGTCTTGGGATTAGCGCTCTTCCTGCGGGTGCGGCGCTTAGATACGACAGAGATCTGGGCCGACCAGGCCCTCACGCTCTCGATAGCCATGCAGTGGATCAGCGGCGGCGAGATACCCTTGGCGGCCAACAAGTCCTCGGCCGGGTTCATGAACCCACCGATGATCGAGTATCTCTTCGCCGCCGCCCTGCGGGTCTGGCCTGATGTCCTCAGCGTCGCCATCATGACACTGATCTCGGGAATGGTAGCGGTCGTCGCCACCGGCTGGGCGACGTACCGGGTGTTTGGCAAGCGCGCGGCTTTTTGGGCGGCGCTGCTCTTTGCCGTCAACCCGTGGGGTGTGCTCTATAGCCAGCAGATCTGGAACCAGACGATGGTTCCGGTCTTTGCGTCGCTGATGTTCGCCTGTCTGTTGCTCTACTTTGCGGCCGAGCAGCGCCCCATCTACCTGATCCTCAGCTTTGCCTGGGCTGCCTGCTTGACACAGGTGCATCCGGGCACGGTCATCCAGTTACTGACGACGGGGTTGGTCTGCGTGATCTTTTTGCGCAAGCTTAGGATTTGGCCGCTGGTCGCCGGTGGCGCCATCTTTGTACTCTCCTACGTGCCTTTCCTGCTCTACGAGAGCGGCGTGGGATGGACTGACGTGAAGGTCCTGCTCGATCTCGCCGGTGATCCCGCGCCTTTGAGCCCTGCCGCAATTCTGCTGAGCTTTGACCTGCTGCGCGCGCAAGGGTTGTTCAGGGCCGCCAGGTACGTGGCGCAGCTCGACACCCTGGCTACGATCCTGCTGGCGCTTTCGCTGGCCTATGCCATCGGGGCGTGCGCGCGTTCGTTCGCGCGACGTCGTAGCGGCCAGGAGGCAGCGCAGAGTTGGACTGGCCTCGTCATCCTGTTGCTGTGGTTCTTCCTGCCGATCCTGTTCTACCTCCGCTCGGCGCACTACCTGCAGATCTATTACCTGATCGGCCAGTGGCCAGCTCACTTTGTCTTGATCGGCGTCTGCGTGGCCGGGCTACAGCGCGTCGTCGAGCGCCTTGCTCAGAGCGCCAAGCGAAAGGTGACACGGCGTGTGCTCCAGATCGCCACCTGGGTTGTGCTGTTGCCGCTGCTGGCGCTGGTCGGCTGGCAGACGTGGTTCAACCTGCAGGTTCAGGATCACCGCTTCGACACGCGAAAGGGCTCCCCGCAGATTCGACACGTGCGGGCGGCGATCCAGACGAGCCGCCAATTGCTGGCCGAGCGCCCGGGATGCGACTTGGTCGTCGTAGCCAAGGGGCATCACCTGGAGGCGTCCGAGCTCTCGCTATTGCGCGGGTTTGTCTCGTGGGAGCGTGTGCTGCTGGCGGACGGAAACCTCGCCGTGCCGGTGCCCCATCCGTGCGCGGTCTATCTGGATGCGCTGCCAGGGAGTCAGGCCTCGGCGTGGCTGGAGGCCGTTGCCGTGCCGCTCTCCGAGAAGACGATCGAGGTTCTGGGCGAGCGCTGGCGGTTCTACGATCTGCCTGAGGATGCCCGGGCCGACGTGGTGGAGGGCTTCTTTTCCCAGGAGCCCCTGGCCACGTGGGCCAACGGCGTCGCGCTGGTGCGGTACGAGCGTGGGCCGGTGCGTCCCGGCACGATGCTTCGGCTGACGCTCGCCTGGTCGGTCGAGACGCAGCCGCCGGAGGTGGTGTACCACTTTGGCACCTACCTGCTCACGCTGGATAACCGGCTGATCGCCCAGTCCGATGGGCCCGGCTTTGACAGCATCCAGTGGCGAGAAGCGGACACGTTCATTACCTGGTTCGACATCTCCGTGCCTCCGGACCTGCCGCTGGGCGATTACCAGATCGCCGTTGCGCTCTACACGTGGCCAGGGCTCGAGCGGATCGACTTGGTGGCGGGAGGGAACACAGCGTTTCTGGAGCAGCTTCGTGTGGAGAAGTGAGGCGACGATGTCGAATTTGCTGAAAAAGCTCATCAAGAACGCGGGTATCGTGTGGTCCCGGTTCAGCCGCCAAGGAGTGCGCGTGACCGTGCTGTGGGCTGCCGATCACGCTGTGCGCGTCGTCACCGGCGCGCCCATTCGCAGCGTGAGCCAGATCGCGCCGCAGTTGCACGTGGGTGGGCAGTACCGGCGGCGCGGGTGGCAGAGGTTGGCGGCGCGGGGCATCACGGCGGTGGTCAACCTGCGGGCCGAGTTCGACGACGCTGCTGCCGGCATCGCGCCAGAGCGCTACCTGCACGTGCCGGCGGTCGATGACACGCCGCCCACGCTGGAGCAACTGCATGAGGGGGCTGCCTTCATCGCGGAGGAGATCGCGCGGGGTGGCGGGGTGTACATTCACTGCGGAGCTGGCGTAGGCCGCGCGCCGACGATGGCCGCCGCCTATCTGGTGAGCACCGGTCTCGTGCCCGACGAGGCATGGGCGCGCATCCGGGCTGTGCGCCCTTTCATTCGCATCAAGCCAGGACAAGCCGCGCAGATCGAGCGCTTTGCAGCAGAGGGCTAAGGGCTGGTTGACTGACAAATCGCGGTTGAGACACGGACCTACGAAAAAGCGTCAGCTTTTGCCGAAAAACGGCACTGTGTAGCCGCGATTTCCAAATCGCGCGGTTTGGAAACCGCGACTACAGAGTTTTGTCAGTCAACCAGGGGCTAAGGGTGTGATCGTGTTGCTTGGTGCATTTGTCCTGCCTGCGTCTGTGGTGTATAATTTTGCAGGATGTACAAATTCGATAGTAGTAGGAGGCGTGAGATGGAAAACCAACTCGCATTTATCATCGAAGATCACATCGACGCTGCGACTATTTTTGCGGAGGCGCTAAAGGCAGCCGACTTTCAGACTGAGGTTATCGACTCTGGTGACAAAGCTCTAGAACGGCTGGCTGAGACAATACCGGGTATGGTGATATTGGATCTGAATTTGCCTCAGGTCTCGGGTATCGATATCCTCCGTCAGATTCGCACCGATGCTCGGATGGCTGAGACCTGTGTGATCGTTGCCACTGCTCACCCCCAGATGGCCGACAGTGTCCAGGGAGAAGCCGATCTGGTGCTCCTCAAGCCGATAAGCTTCACCCAGTTGCGGAGCTTGGCTGCACGCTTGGCTTCTGCGGATTCCTCGTCGGAAGAGTAGCAGGTTCTTGTTCCAATCTTTAGTGGTCACTGGCGTTGGGTTCCCCTATGTTCAACCGTGCGTTTAACCAGAGCGTCTCCGAGCGGGCGCGCCAACTGATCGAGTTCTTGGGCAAGAACGACGATATCCTGAGGAGCATTGACGAAGGGGTCGTCATCTTTGATCTGGACGGCAAGGCCGCTGCTGCCAACCCTGCTGCTGCCCGCCTCCTGGGCCGATCCGTTCGTGAGATCGTGGGCAATGACCTCAATGCTCTGATCGGTGAGGGGGAGGACAACGGTCGCCAGAAAAAAGATATTGAGCTCCGTCAGGGCGACAGGACGCTCTCGGTGAGCCTGGCTCCGGCCTCCGACACATCTGACCAAACGATCTGCACCGTGGCCGTATTCCACGATTCCACCCAAGAGGCCAGGGTAGAGCGTGTCAAGAGTGATTTTGTGGCCATCGCTTCCCACGAGTTTCGCACGCCGCTCAATGCCGTCCTGGGCTATATCGACATGCTGAAAGAGGACGTCTATGGCCCCCTCACCGATCAGCAACGCAATGCGTTGGAACGTGCAGCGGCCAACACCGGACAGTTGGTGAACCTGATCAATAATCTTCTGGATCGAACCCAACTGGAGACAGGACGCCTAGCTTTGAACGTGACCCCTCTTGCGCCGGGTAGACTGGTTGAAAACGTCCAGAGCGTGATGGCCATGACGGCGCAGAGTAAAGGGCTGGAATTGACCGGCCACGTCGCTGATGACGTGCCCGCAATGCTCGTCGGTGATTTCCAGCGTCTGTTTCAGATCCTGGCCAATCTGGTCAGCAACGGTATCAAGTTTACGGATAGGGGCTCTGTGCGCATGCGCGTCTACATGCCCGCCTCAGATCGTTGGGCGGTGGAGGTGTCCGACACCGGGCGTGGCATCGCGGAGGAGGCCCAGGCTGACATCTTTGTTCCCTTCTTACAGGCAGATGATCCAATCACACGGGAGTACGGTGGGGCGGGGTTAGGCCTGTCCATTGTCCAGCAACTGGTTGGACTGATGGGTGGCGAGATTGAGCTGGAGAGCGAAGTCGGGCGAGGCAGCACGTTCACCGTCATCCTGCCGCTCATCTCGTATCCGCCTGCGGGCGAGAGGCCTGCCCCCGCACAGGAGGGCGCGGCATGAGCAAGCCATTCGCATTGATCGTTGAGGACCACGTGGACTCTGCCATCATCTTCTCCGAGGCGCTGAAGGAGGCAGGCTTTGAGACTGAAACGGTTCGTACTGGCGATGCGGCGGTTGTACGCCTGTCCACTGCAAAACCGGATGTAATCGTTCTGGATCTGGGACTGCCCCGTGTGTCCGGGATAGAGATCTTGGAAAGGATCCGCTCCGATCCACGGCTGGCAGAAACCCGCGTCGTCGTCGCCACCGCTCATCCCCAATTGACCGATGGCGTGCGGCGCCAGGCCGATATCGTGCTCATCAAGCCCATTAGCTTCAGCCAGTTACGCGACATGGCCGGACGCCTGAGCGCTACCGCCTCCTCCGATCAATAGCCCCTCCGTCCGCCATTTTGTAGGTGCCCACCTTGCTTTGGGTTCAGAAGCAATTCCGTAATGGGAAGTGCATGCCGGCGACCAACATGATTTACATGCAGCCAGCGTCGAACCGGCGGGAGGGTGGCTCAACAACCACAGTGGCGGTATGCAGGAACTCGGCTCAGTGCAGCAAATGGGACGGAGACTGAGGGCCCAAGTCCTCACCTGGGGCGGCCTGCTGCTCCTCCTCGGCGGCGGCTTTCTGGCCTATCCCTACGTGAGTTCCCGCCTGGCCTCTCCACCCTCCACGCCGACCACGCCTTCAGCGCCGCCTCTTCCCACTGCCACTGCTGCCTCTCCAACGCAGGCTCCCACCCACACCCCCGTACCTATCCTCGCCCATCGCCCCACTTCCACACCTTTCCCTGCCGTCCCCGATCGCATCGTCATCCCCGCCATCGACCTGGACGCCCCGGTTGTGCCCGTCCCTCGGACAATGATTAAAGTCGATGGACAAGAGCAGCCAACGTTCGAGATCCCGGATACGCGCGCCGTCGGCTGGCACGAGACCTCCGCGCCGCTGGGTGTGCCCGGCAATACCGTCCTCAACGGCCATAACACCACCCACGGTGAGGTCTTTCGCGATCTGTACAAACTGGAGGAGGGGGACGAGGTCGTCGTCTACTCGGGGGCCGTGTCTCGCACTTACGCCGTCAGCGAGACGCTGATCCTGACCGAGGCAGGCCGGCCGTTGGAGGTGCGCGTCGAAAACGCGAGCTATATCCAACCCACCGAGGACGAGCGGCTCACCCTTGTCACCTGCCATCCCTACGGCAGCCTGCGCAACCGTCTGGTTGTCATTGCCCGGCCAGTCTCGGAGTGACGTTTCCCCCGCCAAATTGGCCGCTTCTTCGCATTCGTGGTATCATATGCATCAGTGTGTTTCACGTTTCACCATCACGTGTCCTTCATCTTGACATGCCAATGGACGAGACGCTACCTACACCCAAGCAACCCTTTCTACTCTCCCTGATCTCCCGCACGCGCCGCAACCACGCGCTGGAGCACGCGACGCTGAACGTTCTCGGTGAGCGGCATCTGTACCGCCGGGTGGGGGGAATCTCCACACCATGGGGCTTTTACATCTTTGGCGACGTGCCTACGGAAGAGCTGGCCGCTGCTGCTCAGGAAGCATTGCGACGGTTGAGGGTCGGTCAGCGCCAGATGGCCGTCCACGCCAACTGCGGCACCAACTTTGCCGCTGCCGCGATACTGGCCGGGCTAGGCACCTTCTTGGTCCTTGGCGGATCGTCAAAGAACCGGCAAAAGGGTTTTCTAAATCGCCTCGCCCGCCTGCCGCTCGCTTGCCTCGCAGCTTTGGGAGGGATCCATCTGGCCCGGCAGGTGGGCCCCGTCATCCAGGCGCACGTGACCACCTGTCCCGACGTCGGCGGCCTGTGCATCGCCAGCGTCGCGCAGCAGAGGCGGGCTGACGCCTCTGCCGTCCACCTTGTCCGTACGCAGGGATAGGAGACGATGGCGAAGCCTGCCCCCACCTTCTACGTGCTTCACGGCGCCGACGAGTTCACCCGCGCCGAGACGCTGGCCGACTTTAAGCGGCGGCTCGGCCCGCCCGACACGGTCGATCTGAACACCACTATCCTCGATGGAAGAAAGACCACCCTGGCCGAGCTGCGCCACGCTTGCGACGCTATCCCCTTCCTGGCCGAAAAGCGGCTCGTGATCGTCGAAGGGCTGCTGGCGCGGGCTGCCAGTCAGAGGGATTCCCTGGTGGGTCTCGCCGATTACCTCCTCCGACTGCCTAAGACGACCCGCCTGGTCTTTGTCGAGGATAAGGTCCTGCCTGCCAGCCATCCCATCCTCAAGCTGGCCCGGGAGGAGGCGCAGGGCTACGTCAAGCAGTTCGACCCACCGGATGCAAAAGCGCTGCCCAAATGGATCGCGGACCGTGTCGCCAAGCACGGCGGCGAGATCGAGCCGCAGGCCGCCGCGCAACTGGCTGCCGTCGTCGGGGCTGACCTGCGGCTGCTCGACCAGGAGATCGTCAAGCTGGTGACCTACACCGATGGGGAGCGGCCTATCACGGCAGCGGACGTGGACGCGCTCGTGCCCTACGCCCAGGCCGCCGTCATCTTCGATCTGGTCGATGCCCTCGGGCAGCGCGACGGCCGCACCGCCGCCCAGACACTCCACCGGTTGCTGGATGCGGGCGAGCACCCGCTGGGGCTGCTGGCGATGATCGTGCGCCAGTTCCGGCTCCTGATCCAGGTCAAGGAGTTGAAAGTCGGAGGGGCCAACCCGCAATCTATCGCCAAGACGCTGGGCATCCATCCCTTCCCAGCAGGCAAGCTCCACAGCCAGGCTACTCACTTTAGCGCCGCGCAGTTGGAGGCGATCTACCGCCACCTGCTCGATACCGACGTGGCCATCAAGAGTGGGGAGATCGAGGCGGAGGTGGCGCTCGACCTGCTGGTGGCAGAGTTGGCCTCATCCGATTGAAAGGGAGACGCCGGGGCAACCCCCGGCGTCTCCCTGCCGCTGAACCTCTATGCGGTCAGCAGCCTCATCCTGCTATGCACCTTTGTCTTTTCCAGCAATACCCCCGAAGCGTCGGCCACCGGCAGCTCTTCTCTGGTGACGAGGATGGGGCCGGCCACGGGCCTACCCTGGACGTCTATGCCGAGGTACAGCCCCCACGTGCTGGCTTTCTCGGTCGGGATGGGCGTGAGCAGGCGAATCAAGAGCTCCTCCTCGTGCTCCACGCCGCTGAGCCTGACCAGCCAGAAATTCCGTTCAAAGAGCAGGCTCCCCTTGTACATTGGGGTCTCTAACCCTTTTCGCATTTCTTCGACGGCAAAGCTGCTGCTAAAGCCCTTGCGGATGTGCCAGATGGATGGCTCGACCCTGAGCCTGCCGTCTCGGTCTGCGACGTGGTAGACGTACCATCTGCCCTCGACGGCTCCCCGCCGGAATCGCCGGACGACAAAAACCACGCCCCTCACGAGATAGGGAAGCAGCCAGCCCGCTACGGCCCCGATGACGGTTGTGAGTACCCAATTGGGCTCGTTCATTACTACCCTCCCAGTGTTGCTGCTACGGGCCGGCTGCTGTTGTGCGGGATGGTTCCGCCACTACCCAACAGCCAGCTACCTATTACCTTTTCTCGTTCTTGATCGGCGCTTTGCCTCCTGCCCCAGCCAAAAATGGTGCCGCAGCACGGTGGGCAGCGCCGTCACGCGCACCCTGCCCACGTCCCGTGTTTTGCCATTGCCGTTCAGCGCTGAAGGATGGACGTAGCAGGCGTCGGGGGGCGTGCCGAACTTTTGCCGGTACCGCCGTGCGGCCTGCCCAATCTTTTCGGCCAGATCGCGCCCCGAATCGTCGTACCACAACAATCCCTCTTTCATGGTCTGTGCCACCGTTCGGCTTGGCTCACGGCGAGACCTGCTTCTGCATATGCCACGTGTTGTACCGCACGTCCTGGTACACCTCGAACGTCCCCTCCGGGCAGCGCACGCGGAAGCAATGCCTTTCCACCCTGTTGTCCCTGCTGCGCCGCGAGACCGTCCAGCACCGCTCCACGGCGCTGACGTGATACCGCTTTCCCCGCCACACGAACAGCTTGGGGAAGTAGCCGTGCCGCCGTTCCCGCATCTGGATCGGCTCCGCGCCGTTCCGGCGGCTTTTCTTGCTGCTTCTCCTTCTCGGCCGAGTTCCAGTCCTCACGCTAAAAATAGTTGCCATTTGCTTTCACCTCCGTGTGTGTAGGTGGTCCTCCGACCACCGTGAACTCTCGCTGCGATTGTCCGGTCAGTGAAGCAGGGAGCCCGTTCCAGCCATAGGGCTGCTGCTGGTGCCCCTGCGGCGCGATCACGACCACCGGCGGGTACGCTCCCTGCTGGTGTGTGGGCGGGGCCTCTCGCACCTCCTCGCGCTGCCGCCGGCTGACGGCGACGATGATCAGGCTCGTTGGGATCGCCGCCCCCACACCGCACACCGCGCCCGCCAATACCGCCAGCGCCTGGTCGCTCAGCCGGTTGCCGATCACCAGCGCCAGCGTCACCGCAAAGGTCAACGTCACCAGCCCGAGGAAGGTCTTCATCCTTCCCGATCCGCGCGCGTTGCTGCTTTCCCTTACTCTCTCACCCATTTCCATCGTTTACGCTCCTCCCTGAAACACTTCGGCAAACCGGGCCAGCGGATTGGCCCAAGACACAGGGATTGCCGGTGTGACCGTCTCGTTCTGCGCCAGGCGGGCCACCGTATCCCGGATCTCTTCCGGCGAGACGTAGGCGGCCTGGAAGTGCATCACCCGCCCCTCCGCCACCGCCACGAAATCCCCCCGCCCCATCAGCCGCTCGGCCCCCGTGCCGGTCCAGCCGGTGGCCGTGCGCGCGTCGCTGCCGCTGGTCACCCGCCCCACCAGCCGCACCGGAAAGTTGGCCTTGATCAGCGGCCCCAGCACCTCTGCCGAGGGCTTTTGCGTGGCGGCGACGATGTGGATGCCGGCCTCGCGCCCGCGCTGCGTCAGGCGGGTCAGCGCCGTCTCCATCGGCTTGCCGCCCGTCATCAGCAGGTCGGCCAGCTCGTCGATCACGACCACGATGTGCGGCTGGGCCTGCGGCTCGTCCGTCGGGCCGCGCGGACTTGGACCCGCACGCTCCATCAGGTGCACCAGGCTGCGCAGCGCCTCCACCGCCTCGTCCGTATCCCGGATGACGCCGCGCGCCATGTGCGGCAGCCCTTCGAAGGGGGCAAAGGCGTATCCCTTGGGGTCGATCAGCATCAGCCGCAGCCCTCCCGGCGCGCCGTTGATCTGGAAAGGCGAGGGCGCGGGGTTGGTCATGGCCAGGCTGAGGATCATCGTCTGCATGAGCACCGTCTTGCCGGAGCCGGTCGTCCCGGCCACCAGGACGTGGGCGACGTCGGGGGAGGGCAGGCGGATCAGCAGCGGTGCGCCATCCTCGGCCAAGCCGAGGATGGCCGTTATTGGCGGGACGTTCGCGGAACCTGTGGTTCCGGCATCCCCGTCGTTGAGCTGCCGGAAGAGAGGCATCAACTGCACCGGCGTCGGGTCGTCGCGCGGCACCTCGACCGCCACCGCCGCGCCGCGCCGGGAGATACGGCAGTTCGATGCGTCGAGCGCGGCGGCCAGCTCTTCGCTCAACCCCTTGATCTTGGAGATCTTGGCGCCCACGGCGGGCAGCACCTGGAAGCGCACCCAGCGGGGCGTCACCGTCCCGCCGGTCACGCGCGCCGGTATCTTGTGCAGAGATAGCACGGCTTCGATCCTATCGGCTTGAAACTCTAGTTTCTCGCGCATCCTTGTTTGCTCCTGTGCTCGCTCGAGTGTCTGGCAGAGCCGCGCGCCTCATCCTGGAAGCTTGATGCGGATGCTGCGGAGGCTTTGCGCGTACACAAATAGAACATACGTACCACTGCATTGCGCGCATATCATACCAGAACGTATGTTCTAAGTCAAGCGAAAGGGCGGGGGTTTTATCCCAAATGGATTTGGGAAAACTTGGGATATGTGACGTGAGAATCTGATTTATCGGGAGAGGGGGGGGGGGGGGCAGCCCCGGGGGCTGGGCTTTGTTCTACCTGGTGTTCCTTGCGGAAGAACGTGTGGCAGGCAACACGTTCACAGGACACTCTGCTAAGGCATGTGGACCCTTCTGTCGTTCACCTGCATGACGGCGAGAAAGCAAACCCTGGCGTTCTCTCATGGGAGAGCTGCATCGTCTCGCGTGTGACAAGATCGAACACATATAATCCCTCACCATCGTCGTCAGTGAGCGGGTACTCGTCTGTGCTGAAGGCGAGCCACCTTCCTGTGGGCGACCATTCAATTCCGCGCGTGTGCAATGTCGTGAGATCAACCTGTTCACCGCCTATGCTTAGAAGCACCGTCAGGTCGGCTCCAGCACAAGCCAACCAATATCCACCCGGAGACCAGCTACACCTCTCAGGTACTTCGCCGAGGGGAAGACAACTCACCTCACCGTCCGGCACGCTCACAGTGCATACCCGGACTATGCGACTCGATCCGCCATTGTCCACATAGTCATCGACGAGCAAGCTAATGTGACGACTATCCGCAGACCACTTTATATCCTCCGGGCACTCCCTTCCCTCAAGTCGTGCGACAAGCGACTCGGCTTTCTCGATTGGATCGACGGTCCAGACAAGTATCTTATCACCCTCGTAGGTGGCGAAGGCGAAGCTTCGAGCATCTGGAGACCAGGCACCGATGCCGCAGTGAGGAGATCCCGCCGCTTGCGGAGTATACACGTTCTCACCACTGGATTCCGCAATGCGCCCAATGGACACGTCATCAATGAACGGGCCAAACGCCACCCAAGCTTCATCGGGAGACAGCAACCCGCGAGAGTACCCAACCGTTTCAAACTCCGGGCATAGCGCCCACAGGTGGTCCTCACTCGCGACAACCATCGTGCGTCCCCACTCTCTGTGACTCGACCACCATCTGCCATCGGATAGTTTGAGGGGAAAGCATTCCGAGATGCAACGTGTAAGCCCTGGAAGGTAGTACTCTCCACAGCCGCCCCCACCGATCTCGACTGACTGCAGGGTGAACGTACATTCACCAGCACGGCTACAGTGCTCGCTCCAAATGTACTGGCTGTCGGGGGACCAACCATAGGTCAATCCACCAGGCCAGTCAGAGAGCAGCCTCTGACCCGTCCCGTCCGCATTCACAACACACAGGCTCATAGCCCAAGGATTGTCCACCTCGGCATTCAGGTAAGCAAGGCGCTTCCCGTCAGGAGACCACTGGATGCCTATAGGGGTATACCCATCTGGTGTATCAGCCACGTGTACTAGATCAGAACCATCAGTATTGACAACGTAGATGCCCGATCCGCTGGCGAACGCTAGCCTGTCGCACGCAGTAGCAGCCAACGTGGGAGTGGGTGTGAGAGGAGGAGATACGGTTGTCGGTATTGGCGCTGGCGTCGGTCTACGCGTCGCCGCTGGAGCCTGATTCGTGGCGACAGTCGCGTAAGGCACTATATCCGTGCAACAGGCACCGGCGCAGACGACAATGATCAGTCCCATGAGCCCAATTGCTACGTGTTTCACCCTGCACCAACCCAAACACTTGCCGCGAACTAGGCTGGCGGGGGGGGGGGGGG
>DAOUDX010000347.1:0-11344 GCA_034430835.1 Anaerolineae bacterium | reverse complement strand
GTCGTTCTGGCGATCACGGCCATTTGCGTCGTGCGTGAGCGTGAGCGAGGCACGCTGGAGCAGTTGATGGTGGCGCCGATCCGGCCCATCGAGCTGATCGTGGGCAAGCTGATCCCCGTGATCGTCATCGCCTACGCCGAGCTGATCGTGATGCTGCTCATCACCACGCAGGTCTTTAACGTGCCGATCAGGGGATCGCTGGCGCTGTACGCCGGGTTGATGGCCGTCTACCTGCTGGCGGAGATGGGGGTGGGGATGCTGATCTCGGTGCTGGCGGGGAGCCAGTCGCAGGCGCTGCCGGCGATATTTCTGCTGGTGACGATGAACAGTACGCTGGCCGGGTTCTTCACGCCGGTGGACATGATGCCGCCGTTGGTGCAGACGGCGTCGGGGTTCGTGCCGCTGCGGTATTTTATCGATATCACGCGGCAGCTCTTTGCCAAGGGAGCAGGGTTTTACGAGCTGGCGCCGCAGTTGCTGCCGCTGGCGGGGATGAGTGTGGCGCTCTTTGCCGCCAGCGCGTGGGTGCTCAGACGAAGAATGGTTTAACAAAAATGACAGATAGGAAATCTCAAATCTCAAATCTCAAATCTCAAATTACCGAATCCGCGGATGGGGTGGTCATTGAAACACAGGGACTGACCAAGCGGTTCAAGAAGGTGACCGCCGTGGACGGGCTGAGCTTGAGCGTCCGGAAGAGCGAGATTTTCGGCCTGCTGGGGCCGGATGGGGCGGGCAAGACGACGGCGATCCGCATGCTGTGTGCGATCATGGACCCGAGTGCGGGCAGCGCCCGCGTGGCAGGGTTCGACACGGTGAAGGAGCCGGAGGAGATCAAGAAGCGCATCGGCTACATGGCGCAGCAGTTCTCTCTCTACGGCGATCTGACGGTGCTGGAGAACCTGACCTTTTTCGCCGACATCTTTGAGGTGGGGCGGGTGGAGCGGAAGGGGCGCATCGAGCGCCTGCTGGAATTCGCCCGCCTGACGCGGTTCAAGAGGCGGCGGGCGGCGCACCTTTCCGGCGGCATGCAGAAGAAGCTGGCGCTGGCCTGCACGCTGATCCACCAGCCGGAGATCATCTTCCTCGACGAGCCGACGACGGGCGTGGACCCGGTCTCGCGGCGCGAGTTCTGGGACATCCTGACGGAGCTGCACATCGAAGGGGTGACGCTGTTCGTCAGCACGCCGTACATGGACGAGGCGGAACGGTGCTCGCGGGTGGGGCTGATGTTCGAAGGGCAGATCATCGTCTGCGACACGCCGGAGCGGATCAAGGGATTGGTGGAGGGCCAGTTGCTGGAACTGCGGGCCGACAGACTGCGGGAGGCGAGCCCCGTCATCGCGGGGTTGCCTGGCGTATTGGAGATACAGACCTACGGCGACTTGCTGCACGTGTTCGTGGACGATGCGGCGCGGCGCGCGTCTGACATTGAGCAGGCGCTGGGCCGCGCCGGGATCGTCGTCGAGGACCTGCGCCAGACGCGGCCGCGCATGGAGGAGGCGTTTATCTCGCTGATCAGGAGGCGGTCGGAGGAGAAGGGATGAGTGTGGCACGGGATTTCCAGCCCGTAGGCCGCAGACTAGAAAGTCTGCGCCACGGGCATCAGACCCTTTCGCGGATTGAGGAGGCGTTTATTTCGCTGATTCGGAAGCGGCAGAGGGAAGGGTAGGCACAGACTTCTGGCCTGCGAGCAGTCGGAAGTCGGTACCCCAGTTGGAGAAAAGAGGAGGTTCATATATGAGTGTGCAAGAGGTCAACGATTTCTTCAAGGACTTCGTGTATGGATTCATACTCACAGACATTGAGCGAGAGATTGCTTTCGCCAAGTCGGAGCTTGAGATACATGGGGATACTCGCTCTTACTCTGGTGGAGGCAACTACCTGTGTGCGCTTGGCTTACTCTGTTACACTGAGTTTATGGGCGGCATTGTGACCGGGAGTTTCAGCAAGGGTAGCTGTAAAAACCGTTTCGACGCTTTTTTCAACAAGATGGGGACACTTTACAAGTCATTTAACCGGCGGGTCAATGTATACAAGGTGTTTCGATGTGGAATGGCTCATGAGTATTTCATCAAAAAAAGCGGGGGAATTTCCATGCTTAAAGAAGAAGGCGTTAAGCTTGGCGTGGATGGCAAACCCACACTGCACTCACCGGGGGTAAGCCTGTATAGAGGGGCATTCCCATGTGGCATTGGTATTCTCGACGACGGACAATACTTCTTTGGAGTGGAGCAGTATTATGAAGACTTTGCTGTGACGTGCCGCAAAGTACACAAAGACATCTCAGACAGCTCCAATCCCTCAATTCCGAAACGTTGATCGATGATAACGCAAACAGGAAGCTGCTATGCGTTGCCGTGTAAGTGAGGGTGTTAAAGAGCTGAGGCAGGGCCGGTCATTCTGCGCGACCGAAGGAAGCGAAGAATCTCATTGCCAAAAAAAGAGACCCTTCGCTGCGCTCAGGGTGACAGACGCAAATGAGGGCTTTGAATTGTGAATGAATATGCTGTCGAAGTAGTTAGTCTGACAAAGCGGTTCGGCGATTTCGTCGCTGTGGACGGGGTGACGTTCCACATCAAGCGCGGGGAGATTTTCGGTTTCCTGGGACCGAACGGGGCGGGAAAGACGACGACGATCCGCATGCTTCTCGGGCTGCTGCGGCCTACGTCGGGCCATGCCGCCGTGTTGGGGTACGACATCGTCCGCCAGGCGGAGGAGGTTCGCAAGAACATCGGCTATATGTCGCAGCGGTTTAGCCTTTACCACGATCTGACGGTGGGAGAGAATCTGGACTTTTATGGCCGCACCTATGGCGTGCGCGGCCAGCGGCTGCGGGAGCGGAAAAAGTTCGCCATTCAGATGGCCGGGCTGGAGGGGCGCGAGCGGGAGCTGACGCGCAATCTCTCCGGCGGCTGGAAGCAGCGACTGGCGTTGGGCGCGGCCATCCTGCACGAGCCGGAGATGCTCTTTCTGGACGAGCCGACAGCGGGGGTGGACCCTATCTCGCGGCGGGCTTTTTGGGATTTATTGTACGAACTGGCAGAGGGTGGCACGACGATCTTTGTCACCACTCACTACATGGATGAGGCAGAGCATTGCCAGGACCTGGCCTTTATCCACGGCGGGCGTATCATCGCCGAGGGGTCGCCGGAGGATATCAAGTTGGACAAGATGCGCGGCCAGGTGCTCGAGATCGAC
Organism: Anaerolineae bacterium; assembly: GCA_034430835.1. Classification (GTDB taxonomy): domain Bacteria; phylum Chloroflexota; class Anaerolineae; order B4-G1; family B4-G1; genus JAFGED01. The sequence continues at coordinate 8,143 of DAOUDX010000347.1, read as the reverse complement.
TGCACGCAGCCGGATGTGGCCATCGGCGTCCTGCGAGAGATGGGCGCGTTCGAAGAGGTGGCGCTGTACGGCGCGCAGATTCACGTGGTGGCCGGGGGGATTGAATCGTACATGCCCCGCATCGCGCAGGCGCTGACGGAGGCCGGCGTGGAGGTGCACACGATGGACATCATCGCTCCGTCGCTGGAAGATGTCTTCATTTCCAGCGTGCGGAATAATAAGGGATTAGGGAGCAAGGAGTAGGGGGTATGAAGATGAGACGGGTCGCTCTGATCGGGGTTGCTGCTGTGGTCATCGTCGTGGCAGCGGTGGGCATCTACTTTGCGGCTCACCCGGCCGCCTGGCAGCAGGTGACGGCACAGATGGAGCTGGGCGAGCCTGAGGCAGGAGGGCTGACGGCGTCAGGCTTCATCGAGGCCGAGGAGGTCGCCGTGGCGCCGGAACTGGGCGGGCGCGTGGTCGAGCTGCTGGTGGAGGAGGGGGACGAGGTCGAGGCTGGGCAGGTGTTGGTGCGACTGGACGGGACGATGCTGGAGGCCCAGATCGAAGCGGCGCAGGGAGGCCTGGACTTGGCGCAGGCGCAACTCGCTCAAGCGCGGGCCGGCGCACGCCCGGAGCAGGTACGGCAGGCGCAGGCGGCGCTGGCCCAGGCCGAGGCGGCCCGCGACGGGGCCTACCGGGTCTGGCAGGATCTGATCGCCCTGCGCGATAACCCCCAGCGGTTGGATGCCCAGATCACGCTGGCAGAGGCGCAGGTCATTGCCGCCAAGGCGGCGTTGGACCAGGCTGTCGCCTACAAGGACGCTGCCGAGATGGCCTACGATTCTTACTCAGATGCGCTGGATAAACTGAACGACATTCCCCCTGAGTATCGGCCAGCGATGCAGATGGGCTTTCATCTCATCCCCAACGCCTATTGGAAGGCCTGGGTAGGGGTGAATACTGCGGGCGCTGCATACGATGGGGCAGTGGCGGCCCTGTACGACCTGTACCGGATGCGGGACAACCCTCAGGAACTGAACGCCCAGATAGCCGCGGCCGAGGCCCAGTATCGGGTTGCCGATGCCGCGGTCGATATGGCTCAAGCCCAACTGGATGGGCTGGAGGCAGGGGCCACGGCGGAGGAGATCGCCATCGCCGAGGCGCAGGTCGAGCAGGCGCAGGCCGCGCTGGACGCGCTGCTGGTGCTGCGTGACAAGCAGATTATCGCTGCGCCGGTCGGTGGCATAGTGCTGGAGGTCAGCATTCACGAAGGGGAGTTGGCCGCACCTGGAGCTACTATGCTTACGTTGGGCGACTTGGATCAGGTGACGCTGACGGTGTATGTCCCAGAGAATCGACTGGGATACGTGAACGTCGGTCAGCAGGTTGAGGTGATTGTGGATAGCTTCCCGGATCGAACGTTCACAGGGGAGGTGGTGACCATCGCCGACGAGGCCGAGTTCACGCCGCGCAACGTGCAGACGCAGGAGGAGCGGGTGAACATGGTCTTCGCCGTGGAGGTGTGCATTCCCAATCCCGATCACGCACTCAAGCCGGGCCTGCCTGCCGATGCGGTGATTCTCATCGAGGAGCAGTAGGATGCGAATCCAAGGTCTCAAATCTCGAATCTCAAATCTCAGTTCTTGCGTGGTGCTGACTGTGCTTCTTGCTGGCTGTGGCAGTGGTCAAGATAACGGCGCTATCGTTGCCTCCGGTTTTATCGAGGGCGAGGAGGTCGTGATCGTGCCCGAGGTTTCGGGGAGCATTGCCGAGATGTTGGTAGACCGTGGTGATAAGGTCGTGAAAGGTGATGTGTTGGTGCGCCTGGACGACGCGGTGTACCAGAGCCAGCGTTTGGAGGCTGAGGCCGGGCTGGCGGCCGCGCAGTCCAATCTGGCGCGCGTGCAGGCTGGTGCGCGCCCGGAGGAGATCGCTGCTGCGCGTGCCGCGCTGGCCCAGGCAAGGGCCGAGCGGGATGGCGCCGCTCAAGCCGCGCTCTATGCGCAAGAGGTGATCAGTAATCCGCTTTCGCTCGACGCCGAGATCGACGCCGCGCGCACTCAAGTGCGCTTGGCCGAGCAGGGCGTCGAGATGGCGAAGGCGGACTTGGCGGCGATGGAATTGCAGCGCGGCCCTCACATCGGGGAGGGCGGGGACACGGAGCGCGCGTGGGATCTTCAGGTGCAGGCATCCCAGGCTGCGCTGGCGCAGGCTCAGGCCGAGCTTGAGGGCGCCCGGCGCTACCTGAACGCACTGTTGGCCATCCGCGCCAACCCACTGGAGCTTGAGGCGCAGCTTCACGCTGCAGAAATGCAGTGCGATCTCGCCGAGGCGCAGGTGGCCGCCGCGCAGGCGACGCTGGACGAACTGGAGGCCGGTCCGACGGCGGAGGAAGTGGCGATAGCCGAGGCCCAGGTGCGGCAGGCCGAGGCTGCCGTGCGCATCGTGGATGCCGAGGTCGCCTGGCTCACACTGATTGCGCCGATGGATGGCATCGTTACCAGCCGCAGCGCGCAGGTCGGCGAGACCGCCACGGCGGGCATGCCGCTGCTGACCGTCGCCAATCTGGACGAGGTAAAGCTCGTCATCTACGTTCCGGAGACTCGTGTCGGGCAGGTGAGCTTGGGGCAAGAGGTGGAGGTGCAGGTCGATTCCTTCCCTGGGCGCGTCTTTGTGGGGGAGGTGGCGAATATCGCAGGCGAAGCGGAGTTCACCCCGCGCAACGTGCAGACGCAGGAGGAGCGCGTCAATCTCGTTTTCGCTGTCAAAGTGCGCATTCCAAACCCCGGCCACCTGCTCAAGCCGGGCCTGCCTGCCGACGCGACGCTCCAGCCCTGACCGCAGGTGACGTGGACGATGGGGGTCACTCGCCAGCCGAGTGGCCCTCTTTTTTGTGGTTGTCAAATCGGGCAAAGTGGGTATACTTGGTGCAGCGATCTCACCCGACAAGGAGGGTTCTATGTATCATTGGTCGGTAGCCAGAATTGTTGTCCTCGTTGGGCTCTTGGCCGGCTTGGTCGTCAATCCCTTGCCAGCCACGGCCACTCTTCAGTCAGGCATTGAAGTCATAAGCGATCGTGCCTCACTTTATTTCCCGGAGAAGGTGACCTTCAAAGTCGAGTTGAAGAGCGAGGCCGACATCGAACAGATCGTGCTGGAATACGGCGTCGATCACCTCACGTGCGGGGAGGTGGTTGCCAAGGCATTCCCGGATTTCGAGCCACTGCGGGAGGTCAAGACGCAGTGGGCCTGGGAGATGAAGCAATCCGGCTCGCTGCCGCCCGGCGCGGAAATCTGGTGGCGCTGGCGCGTGACAGACGCCAGCGGTGACGAGCTGCTGACCGACAGGCAGACTATCGTCTGGCTCGACGTGATGCATGACTGGCGATCGGTCAGCGGCGGCTCGATCACCGTGCACTGGTACGTCGGAGATCGGGCGTTTGGAGAGGATCTGCGCGTTACGGCGGTCGATGCGCTGGCGTACATCGAGGAAAACATGGGTTTGACTCTTGATGGCCCTATTGATCTTTACATCTATACCAACACGTACGATATGCGCGAAGCCATCTACTACGAAGCCGGCTGGACGGGAGGATTGGCCTATCCGGACTATAGGATTATCCTGATCGGGATCTCGCCTGATGATCCTGACAATGTCGCGTGGGGCAAGGACACCGAGGCTCACGAGTTGACGCACGTGTTGGTTGGTCGCTACACTTTCAGTTGCCTGGCCTCTATCCCGACCTGGCTCGACGAAGGGCTGGCCGAGTTCGTGGAGCGCGGCGACGCCGGCCTTGGCGATGATCGACGCGACTTTCAGGCGGCGGTGGCCGACGACACAGTGTTCTCGGTTCGCGGCTTGGCTGGCAGTTTCCCCGAAGACCCGGAGCAGGCTCACCTGGCGTACGTCCAATCCTATAGCCTGGTGGACTTGCTCATCGGGGAGTATGGTCGGGACTCGATGCTGGCGCTCTTGACGGCGCTGCGCGACGGCGCGGGCGTTGACGACGCGCTGCTGGAGGTCTATGGCTTTGATCAAGATGGACTTGAGGACGTCTGGCGGGAGCACGTCGGTGCCCCGCCGCGCGTGGCCGGGGATGTGACGCCGACGCCCACGCCGACGCCGACTGCGGTGCCCACCCTCGTGCCTCTGTCCGGGGTCCCCCTGGCCACTGTCGTCGCCGCGCCGCCATCGACGCTGACGCCCACCCTGGTGCCGACGCCGGCGCCAACAAAGACGCGCACACCTGTTCCCACGTCTCCTCTGGAAGTCACGCCGTCCCCTGAAAGCGCGGGCGTCACGTCCCCGTTTGCCGGCGGTGGGTGGGTGGCCTTATTTGGCGCTTTGGTCTGTGTAACCCTGCTGGTTGTTGTGATTGTGGCTGTGGTGCTCGTGTGGCAAAGGAGGGAAAGACCATGATCCGCAGACCATCAACCATCGTCAAACTGCAATTGATGGCGGTCGCTGTACTGCTTGCCTGCGCGTGCAACCTCGTGGCGCCATCGCCCACGCCGGAGCCGACGGCCACGCGCACGCTTACTCCCACGCCGACGGCCACGCGCACGCCCACACCTTTGCCGACGTTCACGCCCGCGCCGACGCTGACGCCGCTGCCCGCCTTCGAGCCGTGGCCGACGCCCACGATCCCCGAGCCATCCGCCAGGCGCGGCACCTTCACCAATCCCGATTACGGCGTGACGCTGAACTATCCAAGCGAGTGGGCAGTCGATATTCTCGATGACCCTATCTCTTCGCTGGTCAGATTCATCAATCCTGACCGTGATGTGTTCATCGATCTCTCGGCCTCGCCGGCGCCGGGTACGGCGTTTGAGGAAATCGTGACTGGGTTTCGAGATGGCTACGCCGAGTTCTTGGCTCAGACTAGGGTTCTCCAGGATGAGATGATTCACCTCGATGATGGGCGAGAGGCCTGGATGATTCTAATGACCGGCGTGTGGCCCAACGAGGTTGGCCCGGCGAAGGTGAACCTTACAATTGCTCTCAGGAGTGGGCGAGCTTATATGATAAGATCCGTCGGCGTACCGCCGGCAGCCTATGACAGGAATGCTGACGAAATCGAGGCCTTGATACGCTCGCTGCACCTTGAGGTGCCCTCCGTCTACGGCATTCCCCGCGACCAGGTACTGGTGCTTTCGGGAGGTGAGGGCACCAACCCACGCAATTACGACCCCGCCACCACCCACGGACGCGGCGACGATCTGGTCTTCGGCGGGCTGGTATCGTTCGATCCCGATCTGAACATCGTGCCGGACCTGGCCGAGTCGTGGCAGGTGGAGGGAGGCACGGTCTACACCTTCACGCTGCGCGACGATGCCCGCTTCCACGATGGCCGCCCGGTCACAGCCTACGACGTCGTCTACTCGTGGGAGCGCGCCGCCGATTCTGAGACTGAGTCGGACACCGTTCTCACCTACCTGGGCGACATTGTCGGCGTCAAGGCGATGCATGAGGGCAAGGCGGATCACATCGCCGGGCTTGAAGTCGTGGACGACCACACGCTCCGGGTGACCGTTGATGCGCCCAAGCCATACTTTCTGTACAAGTTGACCTACTCGACCGCCTACATCGTGGATCGCGCCAACGTCGAGTCCGGCCCCGAGTGGTATCGCATGCCCAATGGCACCGGGCCGTACCGGCTGGTGCGCTGGGATCGCTTCGAGTCTAAACTCTACGAGCGCAACGAGACCTATCACCTGGAACAGCCTGCCATCCCCTACGTGGCCGTCAAGCTGTACGCCGGTTCCGGCATGCGGCTCTACGAGATGGGGGACATAGACGTGACCGGCGTGGGGTATTGGAACGTCCCGCGCGTTATGGATCCCGACGATCCCTTACATGCTGACTTGGTGATGGGCACCGACCTCTGCACCGGCTACGTCGTCTTCGACGCCGAGCAACCGCCGTTCGACGATCCCAAGGTGCGTCAGGCCTTTTCGATGGCCTTTGACCGCGAGCAGTACATGGAGGTCCTGTTGAACGACATCGGCATCCCGGCAAAGGGACTCTATCCGCCCGGTCTGCCCGGCTACAACGCCGATCTCGAGGGGCTGCCCTACGATCCTGAACGTGCGCGTCGGCTCCTGGCCCAGTCGAAGTATAGCAGTCCGGCAGGATTGCCGCTCATCGTCTACACCTCCAGTGGCATCGGCAACGACTCGGGTGGTGTCGCGGCGGCGCTGGCCGAGATGTGGCAGCGGAATCTGGGGGTCACTATCACGATCGAGAACCTGGAATCGGGCAAGTACCTGGACAAGATCCACGCCGGAGAGCACGGTCAGGTTTTCGGCAGCGGCTGGTGTGCCGACTATCCCGACCCGGAGAACTTTGCCGACGTGTTGTTCTATACCGGCGCGCAGGGCAATCTGGGCAACTACAGCAACCCAGAGCTAGATGCCCTGTTGGAGCGGGCGCGGGTCGAGGAGGACGTGGAGGAGCGCATGCGGATGTACCAGGAGGTGGAGCAGATCATCGTCGAGGACGCGGCGGTGTTGTTCCTGGATCACGGCCTGTCGTACGTGCTGGTCAAGCCGCACATCCAGGGGTACGTGCTGACGCCCGTCGGTGTGCCGCTGGAGCGTTTCCTGTGGATCGATCCGGAGAAACTGGAGTGAGGTAGCTCTTTTCCATAAGTCCGCGACCTTCTCGACGGAGGTCGCGGACTTGTCTGCGCTTTGGATATTGTTCGTCGTCAGGCCATCAGCCACTCGATGGCCTGCAGCATCAAGCGCTGGTAAGGCTCGAGCCCCCACACCTCCGGCCCGTGTCCCATGGCGATATAGGCCACGCGGCCTTCTCCCTCGCTTTTGCTCCACACCATCGGGTGGGCCACGCCCCGGTCGAGGGCGACGGCGTGAATCTCGACCGACCGGTCGTAGTCCTGCACGTAGAACTCGTCGTGGACGGTGAAGGCATCGATCCTGGCGGTGATGGGATGCTCCTCGTGAAGCGGGTAGACGGTAAAGTTGAACTGGGGCGGGTGCGTGACAAAGACGCCGCCCAGGAGCGTGCGCAGCGCCGGGCTGGATTGGCCTGCAACGGTGGCGGCGTGGACGGCCAGCAGTCCACCTCCGCCGCGCACCCAGCGTGTGAGGCTTTCGACCTGCCGGTCGGTGAACCCCGGCGCGGTTGGCCCGTCGTCCTCCCGGCGCTCGCCGATGCAGGTGTTGATCAGGACGAGGTCGTAGCGGCTCCCGTCGAGCTGGGTGAGAGCATCCGGTTCGTAGGTCGCCTCGACCTTGAGTTTCGCTCTCTTGAAGACGGGTCTCATCGCAGCAGCGAAGCCGTCAAAGTCGTGCCACGTGCCGCCGAGGACCATCAAGACACGTTTGCCCATCCCTTGTCCTTCGCTACCACTCCCTGGGGCTGCCATCATAGTTCACATAGATCGGCTCGTCCGATTCCCACACCCTCGTGGTCAGCTCGAATATCCCATCGGCAGCCTCGTCTGGGTGGATGTCTGCATCGGCGCCGCCCATGTCCGTGCGCATCCAGCCGGGGTGGACCGCGAGCACCTTGATCTTCTTGGGCCATAGATAGTTCTGCAGTATTTTGGATTGCAGGTTCAGGGCGGCCTTGGACATGCAGTAGGGGAACTCTTTGTCTCTCCAGCAATCGGATAAACTGCCGGCCTCGGAGGAGACGTTGATCAGGAGTTTGCGCTGTCCTTTTTCGAGCAGCGGCAGGAACTGCTGCGTCACCCGCAGCGGCCCAAAGACGTTCACGTCCATCACCACCAGTGTAATCGGCGCGGATGAGAGATCGAGTTCATCCAAGGAGGCTTTGGCGCCTTCCGGGTAGATGGCCGCGTTGTTGATCAGGATGTCGAGCGTGGGCGTCTGCGCGGCGACGGTTTCCGCGGCTTTTCGCACGGAATCGGTATCGGCGACGTCCATGGCGACGACGCTCAGCGTCTTGGCGAACTGATCGGTCAGCAGGTGAAGGCTGGCCTGGGGTGTGCGTGTGGTGGCGAACACCAGAAATCCTTCGCGCAGGAACTTGGCTGCGAGCGATAAGCCCAACCCCCTGTTTGCCCCGGTGATCAAGACGGTCTGTGTCATTGTCTTTTTCCTCTACTGTCAGAACGAATCCACCAGGCTGCGCACGCGCAACATCTCTTGCACCCGCTTGGCGTTCCAACCC
>DAOUDX010000346.1:0-4400 GCA_034430835.1 Anaerolineae bacterium | reverse complement strand
CCGCTCGGAGTGGCGCCTGTCGAGTGGTACTGGTATTATCAAGATGACGATGCAGAGTGGTATCAGCGAAAGCTCGACGAAGCATATATTGCTCGCGAGTTCTTTGAAGGTATTGACTATACTGGAGTGGTATTCCTGGCGACCGATGATGTAAATGTGCCCAACTATGTGGGCGAGGCGGTTAGTACCAGCAGCACTGCTCTACGCGTATTGGCTATACGGGCAGCGGACGGGCAGGAAGCATATGCATGGGTTCAGAATCGTGATCATACTTGGGTCAGTGCAGATAGGATGCCAGAACCGGTTTCTGGCAACTTTGTTTTGCTAGGTATTTCACAAGGTGAATTCCGTGTGGAGCGATGGAATACAATGACCGGTGAGGTGACTGTTGATCCAGAGACCATCGTAGCAGATGCAGAGGGTGCTCTGATTGTACAGGTACGGGATTTAAGGAGAGATCAAGCAATCAAGATCGTTACGATTGCATCGACGTCTGCGTCAGAATCGGAGTCTATTCCAGCTTCTGGTATAGGGCAGGTGATGGCGTTCTCAGTGACTACATTGATATCGTTGGCGGGCTGGTCGCATCGCTCAGAATTGGGCCTTGTGCTTTGGCAGTAGTCGAGGCGGACAACAACGACAGATTCTCATCCAGGGCATTGCTTTCACGGCCGCGGATTAGAGAGTCAGGTTGCTGATACTGCGGTAGCGATCAGTCTGGATTCCCACGACAATCTGGTTCCTTGGGGAGGGTGTAGCTGTGCCAATTGCGAAATGGAAAAAGGCTTGGCCCCTGACAGTATTTCTGCTTTCGATCAACGTGCTGTTCCCGTCTGGCAGCAGCGGTGGTGCCAGTGACTATACAGTAGCCCCTGCGAAGGGATGGAGTGGGACTACAATGGAGGTCAGACGCCGGGTGTATGCCCCATCCTTCCCCGACACAATCGAGTGGGGCGAGGCAGGCATCTTCTGGTTCGGACGGGTAGACCCGCCTGGAAGCCCTGGCCAAAACTATGCCGACGTGCGAGTGGCTTATACAGATGAGGAACTAGTGTTCTATGCCAACGTTGAGGACTACTATATCTGGTATGATACCGGGGCCACTTCCAGCAGCGATCTGACTCAATACGACGCGGTGGCGATTTACCTGGACACCAATTATGATCAAGCCACAATGCCCCAGACAGAAGACTACATCTTCCTTAGCGGTCTCTGCCTCTACGGCTGCGGGGATGGCTCCAGCTATCGACGAGAAGCGCGCGGAACAGGTGCGGGGTGGGATTTCACCTGGCAGGGTGACTGGGCTGATGGCAAGTGGGCAAGCTGGTTTGTGAACCCTGGCTTCAATGATAACCAATGGGACTATGGGTGGTGGAGCTACGTTCACATCCCCTGGACCACGTTGGGTCTCTCCGGCCCGCCACTGCAGGGGACAGTCTGGGGTCTGGGGATTCAACTTCACGATCGGGACGCAGCGTCGTCAGGTCTGTTGCCGATCGAATACTGGCCGGAGACCTGCGAAGAGAACAGTCCTTCGACTTGGGGGGAGTTGGCCTTTGGGCTGGCGGACTATGCGCCGGTTCCTGCCGTAGCCCAGGGGACAACCTTCGTCCGCAGAGGGCTTGGAGACAGCGTTGTGGAAGATGCCTGGGTGGGTGGGGGTGGGAACTGCACCGGCGGTCACGAGGGGGATCCCGAACACGACAACTACGGAGATGATACCGGCCTCTACGTGGAGAATCAGTCGCTGATCGCTGACTTCACCTGTTTCAGCAAGTCCTACCTGCGCTTCACCATGGACGACATCCCGCCTGGCAAGACCATCATCTCCGCCACGCTGACGCTGCACCACTGGGGTAACGCCGACCCAGCGAATGCAGAGCCCTCTTTGATCTGGCTTTTCACCGTAGATGGAGATTGGGAGGAGTACACCCTTACTTGGAACAACGCACCCTTGGCCAGAGAGAATTTGACCACGACGTGGGTGAATGTCCTAACCGGCTTCCCTGGCTGGCCGGGTGTAGCCTACAACTGGGACGCGACGCAGGCCGTGGCCGAGGCGCATAGTGCTGGTGAACCCCTCAACGTTGCTCTCTACACGTCTGACACCAACTTCCACAGCAGTAAGTATCTGACCTCTTCGGACACAGGGGATTGGAACGCCGAAGGGCGTCCAACGCTGACGATAGTTTGGGGGGAGGTGCTGGCTACGGTGAGCAAAGAGGTGTGGCCCACGACACCATCGTCCGGCCAGGTTGTGACCTACACTTTGAGCTTGTTGGGGAGTGGTCAGGCCATTACGCTTACGGACGATCTGCCGGCTGAGGTTGGTGTGCCAGGGCCGATCCAGGTGCAGGGCGGGGCCGCAGCGACGTACGACCCTGGTGCGCACCGTGTAAGCTGGAACGGTTCTCCGGACATCGGACAGCCGGTGACTATCACCTTTCCCGTCACTATCCCGGTCGGCGGGCCGCTGGCGATATCCAACACTGCCGTGCTGACCGATGCTGAGGGGCTTGTCTCTACCGACACGGTGATGTTCATCGTGGATGCCTGTCGACTCTGGTTGCCAGTCCTACTGAGAAGCGAGTGAGGATTATGCAGAGGATTGCAGACAGCAGTGGGACGCACCTTGCCTCTGCGTTGTTGTTTGTCGAGGAGCGCTAACTTAGTTCGATGCGCTTGTAGTCTATCTGGTCGTACCCACTACCCCAGGGCTCTCCCCGCTCATGGGTCCCCAATCCGGCGTTCGCGGCCAGCACCAAGTAATCGTCTGCCATTTCGCGGAGGTGCCCTCCGCCTTGTTCGACGCTCTCTGCATCCAGCAAGTCGCACATCACACAGTCAATGGCTACCGGGTCGGTGGCGAAGAGCAGGCTGTTGGCCGCCTGGTTGCCAAAGGTAATCCATGGCTCAGACTTGGTCTCATTTCTATACCAGTTGCCAAACAGTGCATCGGCGATAGTCAGCACTGTCTTGTTTTGAATATGGTAGTTGCGGTAGATGTCCACCAGTGGATTGTAGCTGGATGAATAGTGGCTGCCGTCATAGTATACCCAATCATGGAAAGGGCTGAAGTCACTGAGGGACCCGGCGTGGTTCTTGAAACTGAGTGTGACCTCGGTGCCACCGTGTTTTTTCACAATGGGCATGTTGATTAGGTAGGCAGCGTTGACCAGCACGTCAGTGACTTGCCGGGTAGGTAAGGGCAGGGTGCCGCCCGGATTCCGCCAGGTGATAATGGCGGACGGGTCCCCGCTGGTGTAGCCCGCTTCCTCGTGACAACCCTGGTCGAAGAAACGCACGCCCGGATAGAGATCTCGACATGGGTCAGCGAACACATTGTTAGGAATCTGCCTCTCGCTGACTGGAGGAGCTTGGCCCACAGTAGCATCGTAGACCCATACGTCGCTGTGTTCCAGGTTGGAATAGGCTTGCTTAAGTCCTCGGATGATTGCAATGACAGGGTGGATGAGAGCATCAGTCTTGAGCGTCCACTCTTCACAGTTTGTTTCACAACGATCGCAATAGTTCCAGTTGTTGAAGTTGACTTTGATGGCGATACCTTTGCCATGTTCATAGTTGGGGATAATGGCTTTCCAGGCATCGCCAACCGACGAGGCGTCAGTCAGTTCCATCACTCCTCGATCCACCATTGCATTCACCATGTTCTGATCGACAAAGTTTCCATAGTAATCATTCCCAAAATCCCAATCGGTAGCATCGGCATCGTGCACGTGGACCACGCGAGAGCCCACAGGTGGCGAAGAGGTGGGTACAGGGGTGTTGGTGGCAGTAGGCGTAGGGGTGTCAGTTGGAGTGGGAGTATGCGTAGGTGGCAGCTCGCCTTTCGTCACCAATGGCAGCCAGGCCTGCGGGGTTAGCGTGGGATCGGCCGGTACGGCCTATCCGACCCCGGTGTTGGCACAATGCCCTGCCAACACTCCTAATAGAGTAGTTCCTGCATACTTCAGGAACTGTCGACGGGTTACCGCACCCTTCCAAGCCTTCATAAGTTGTCGCTCCCTCCTCAATAGACAAGAGAACCTGTTCATTCAAGGCTCTGCCTGCCGGCGCGAGTACAAGTAATGGAAACAATCTCGCTCACTGGTAGCTGTCAGTTGGTTGCACTGTTGTGGCCCCCAACTTTGTGGCGCCCATAGGTGCGAGGCACAGCACTTATCACAACGCGCAAACACATTGTACTGTATGGCTTGTCGTCGATCAATAGGTAATCCCTCCTAGTAATTACAGGTTTCCAGGTGCTGGGGGGGTTCCCCCAAAAAGTTGTACCACTTGGAGCTGTGTTTATTGTGATCCTCTGGAAGTGTTCTGAGAGCACCCTGGCCACCAGTGGTTGGTCAAGCCAGCCCAAGGAAAGGGAGAAGGGACAAGAAAAC
>DAOUDX010000345.1:0-12115 GCA_034430835.1 Anaerolineae bacterium | reverse complement strand
GTTTTCTTGTCCCTTCTCCCTTTCCTTGGGCTGGCTTGACCAACCACTGGTGGCCAGGGTGCTCTCAGAACACTTCCAGAGGATCACAATAAACACAGCTCCAAGTGGTACAACTTTTTGGGGGAACCCCCGCTATACCACAGTACTGGATCGAGGAAGCCAAGCGCACGCTGCACATTGGGTATGGGCACACTTCTCACGGCAGCCAGTTGACGAGTGGTATGAGCGGCTTGGTCGGCTTTGCCAACGGCGGGGGATTGGGCCTATCCCTGCCGGACGACATTTTTCAATACAGCCACACCGGGAACTATGGAGGAGACTATCTGCACCTTTTCGAGGGGGACGGCTATGGGTCGGGCGATCTGGACCACGACTGCGGCTATTATCCCAACTGGGTGGATGAGACGCGGGCTTACCTCGGCACCCCCGATCCGGTGACGGGGCGGGGGACGAATCACTCGGAGATGAACGTCATCATCTGGTCCTGGTGTGGGCAGGCGTCGGGCCGGACCGAGGCGACGATGCTGAGCATGTATCTGACGCCGATGTCCCAGTTGGAGGCAGAGTATCCGGGCGTGACGTTTGTCTACATGACCGGTCATGCCGATGGAACGGGCGAAGGGGGGAATCTGCACGCACGCAACCAGCAGATCCGCGAGTACTGCGTGGCGAACAACAAGGTCCTGTACGATTTCTACGATATCGAGCTTTACGATCCGGATGGGAATTACTATGGGGATAGGTATGCTACGGATGGATGCAATTACGACTACAATAATAGCGGGGAGACCACGCAGACCGGTGATCCTGCGCTGCCCACAAACGGAGATAGGAACTGGGCCATTGATTGGCAGAACATGCACACCCAGAACGCGGATTGGTATAGTTGTGGTTGTGCACACAGCCAAGCCCTGAACTGTAATCAAAAGGCCTACGCAGCCTGGTGGCTGTGGGCCCGGCTGGCGGGCTGGAGCGGGCCTGGCGAATCGCAAAAGGTTGCCTCTCCTGTCACGGCGACGTATGGCCAGGCCATTACCTACACCATCGTCGTGCAGAATCTCGCGGCGCCACTCACGGCCACCGTCTATGTGACCGATGTGGTGCCCACGGGTCTTTCTTACGTTTCGGGCACGCTCACCGCCGTCGGAGGTACGGGTACCCCCAACGAGGGCGGCGCTCCCACGTTGGCTTGGTCCGGCGTGCTCAGCCCTACCCCCGCTGTGACGATCACCTACGTTACCACCGTCACTGTTGCCGGCACCGGGTCTATCGACAACATAGTCACCATCGCTGTGCCTGGCTATCAGACCATCACGCGCACCGTGACCATCATCGCCAACCCGCTCGAGATCTTCCTGCCGTTGGCGCTGAGAGAGGCTCCCCCTTGAGATTGAGGGGAGCATCCGCTTTCGTCATTCTGTTCCTCATCGTGCTGGGTAGCGGCGACCCGCCAACCGCTGCCCGCACTGTGCGCCTTGAAGAGCTCCAGCCTCCGGTGCTCAAGTGGCAACACGGTGGCTGCTCTGCCTCCTGGTGCGAGACGGGCTGGTACTCCTCGCCCGCTGCGGCCGATCTGGACGGAGACGGCACGATGGAGGTCCTTGCTGGCGCATACACGCTCTTTGCTCTCAATGGCGAGAATGGCTCTGTGCAGTGGTCTATCGACACTCCCGGCGGCCGGATCTGGCCCGGCGTTGTCGTTGCTGACATCGACGACAATGCCGATCTGGAGGTCATCATAGCGCAGGGCGGTGGCTACTTGTACGTTTTCGATCATGCGGGCAACACTGTCTGGTCACGCCGCCCCACCCCCAGCGAGCTGCGCGGGCTCTCGGTGTACGATCTGGACGACGACGGCACGCTGGAACTCGTCGTCACCGGTGCGGTCGGCAGCCGCACCAATACCTGGGTCTACGAGCACGACGGTAGCCTGTGCCCAGGATGGCCGCAATTGAGCGACGACAGCGGCCACGCCTGGGGTGTTTTCAACGACAACGCCGCCATCGGGGACATCGACGGCGACGGGATTGGGGAGATCGTCGTGCCTTCCGACGTGCACTACATCTGCGCCTACGAGGCAGACGGTGCGCACATTCAGGCCAACGCGATCTATGGCGACAAGAAGTGGGGCGGGGTGGGCGTGCACGTGGATCATTGGGTGGACCTGCGTGGCTACGCGCACTGTGGCAGCGAGCATCGCCCCAACTTTGCCCACACGCCCGCCAACATCGTGGACGTCAACGGCGACGGTGTGCTGGAAGTCGTCGCCATGGGCAATGTCTACAACTGCGGGACCGATTCCTACACCAGTCTCTACGAGATGCCCTTCATATTCAACGCCGATCGCTCCCGCTGGAGCGGCGGTGGTTTCGACTGGACGGTCATTCCCGTGCCCGATGGCAGCGCCGCTCCGTTGAGCGAGGATTGGAACGTCATTGAGAGCAATATGTCCAACCCTGTGACCGTCGATCTGGACGGCGATGGTTATCTGGAGATCCTGTTCTCCTCCTACGACGGCCGCGTCCACGCCTATTGGCTGGACAAGAGCGAGCACCACAACTGGCCCTACGATGTCCATGCTGGCGGCCCCTATCGTTTTGCCTCCGAGCCCGCTGTGGCTGATCTGGACGACGATGGTACTGCCGAGGTCATCTTTGCCTCCTGGGTGCGAAAGGGCTTCCACCAGACTGGCAAGCTGCACGTTCTGGACTACCAAGGGAACGTGCTGCACGAGATCTCTTTGCCCGCTGCCTACAGCAGCGGCGATACCTGGAACGGTGCGCTGGCCGCGCCCACGCTGGCGGACATCGATGCCGACGCGGATCTGGAGATAGTCCTGAACACGGCCCATTCCGGCTTTGTGGCCTACGATCTGCCGGGAACTGAGAACGCACGTGTGCTGTGGGGGACGGGGCGGGGAAACTATCAGCGCACGGGGTCGATCTTGCCAGGGACGCTGCGCTACTCGCAGGTGAGCGTGCGGCCCGCCACGCCCGATCCCGGCGACACGCTGACCTACACGATCCGGCTGGAGAACCCCGGCCCGACCCTGCCGTCCGTTCAAGTCACCAGCACCCTACCTGCCAACGTGGTCTATCTGGGCAACCTGTGGGCCTCATCCGGCGGCTACGGCGAGGCGGCTGGGGTGATCACCTGGACAGGGGCTGTGACGGGTGGCGTGCCTATCACTATCACCTATGGCGCAACTGTCGATGGGGGTCTCACCGATCCTACAGCCATCGTCAACCCCGTGGTGTTGGACGACGGCCTGGGTAACGTGTGGGGGAAATCGGCAGTGGCTATCGTTCACGCCGTCCCGATCTATTTGCCGATGATGTTGAGGGAGTAGGTGTAAGGTAGACAATTCGCTGTCAGGGCAGGTCAGTTGCTGATTTGCTGTGCGCTATTGGTCGGGCTCTGGTCGAGATCACTGACTCAGGCTCAGGCAACCCGGCGGGTGAACGCGCCGCGCTTTGAAGGCGACGTGCCGTCTTCTGAGATGGCCGTTTTCTGGTTTGGGCGGGTGGGACCCACCGACAACTACGCCGACGTGCGGGTGGGCTATGACGATCAACTTGGCCGTGTTTTGAAAGAGTGATTTTGATTGATGTGGATGAATCTGGTTGAGACGCCCGTTGTACTGATGGGATCCCTGTCCTTTGGCAACATGGTTGCCCTCTACGACGAAATGCGCACCTTATGGAGCTTTATTGGTGAGCACCAGGACGCCGTAAGGGGTCATTCTTAGCTCCCCCTCGAGCGATAACCCCATCAGGTGCTCGTGTGCGGGCCATGGCAATGTGACGCTCCGCTCCTCCGTTGTGTGGTTGATGAGGATGATGATGTCCTCGCCCTCTGCGCTCACGCGCCGACATGCCTCGACTCCCACGGGCGTCTCCATCACAGGCCTGACGCGGGCGTCCTTTACGACGTGATCCATAAACGCCTGCTGGGTTTCGTCGTCGAGGTACGCGCCGACGTAGTACACGAAACCTTTCTCGGGCATATTCCCGGTGATGGCAAGCTGGTCGTTGAGCCAGCCGTTGGACGGGCCGTAGCGAGCGATGGGGATCGCGTACGCTCCCTCGCGAACCTTCAGCCGCTCGGCCCACATCCGTGAAACGCCAGAGAACCGGTTTCCCTTTACGGGGATATCGTGCTGGAGTGCGTAATACTCCTCTACCTCGACACCGGCTATCTCGGCTAGCGGGCCCGGCTGGCGCGTTGGCAGTAGGGCGTTGTAGTCGTCTTTCATCGCGCAGCGCAGGGTAAGTACGAGCCGATTGCCTCGCGCAACCGACTTTTTCAGGCGCTCGGCGCGCTCGTCGTTCAGGAACAGCAGGGCTGGTGCGATCACCAGCCAGTATTGATCGAGCGGCGCGTCGGCGGAGACGATGTCCACGGGGATGTTGCGCGCGGCCAGGGGACGATAGTAGTGGAGCAAGTGCTGCACGTAGTCAAAGTCTTGGTGATGGCGCTGCCACTGGATGGCCCACCGGCTATTGTAGTCGTTGAGGATGGCGACGCGGGCGGGGTCCAGAGTCGAGCCTGCCAGGATGGGGGCGGTGTTTTCAAAGTCGCGGCCCAGTTGCTGGATCTCCTTGTAGAGTGGCCGTGGCTGGCCCGATGAGTCGATCAGTGTGCCGTGGTACTGCTCCTGCCCGTTCAGCGCTGCACGCCACTGCCAGTAGAGCACCGCGTCCGCCCCGTGGCCTATCGCGTGCCAGGCCATCACCCGCATCTCGCCCCAGTTCAGTGCGCTGTTGACCGGGCGCCAGTCGGCGTTGCCCGGCTGCGTCTCCATGAGCCAGAAACTCGGCTGCTTGAAGCCCCTCACAAGGTCGTGGGCCGCGCCGGCGCTCAGGTAGTCATGGTGTCCCGTGCCCACGTACCAATCCCAGGAGGCCAGGTCGAGATCCTCGCACATCGCATAGTGGTCGAAGCCGTCGAACCAACCCATAAAGTTGTGCGTGACCCACACGCCGGCTTGCAGGTGCGGGCGCAGGATGTCGAGCTGCAGCCGCTGGAATTGGCGGTAGCTGGCGGTGACGAACTGCTGGAAGGCCAGCCTGAGCCCTGGATTGTGTCTGCCTTCGATAGGGATCGGAATCTGTTCCCACGCCGAATAGGTCTGGCTCCAGTAGGCGGTTGTCCAGCGCGCGTTGAGCGTGTCCAGAGAGCCGAATCGTTCGGCCAGGTACGTCTGGAAACGCGCGCGGCAGTGGTCGCAATAGCAGGTGCGGTTGAACTCGTTGTCAATCTGCCAGCCGATGACGTTGGGATTGGGGCCAAAGTGCTCGGCCAGTGCGCCGACGATGCGGCGCGTAGCCTCGTGGAACTCGGGTGAGTTGACGCAATAGTGGCAGCGGTTGCCGTGTTGGGCGCGGCGGCCGTACTCGTCCACGGCCAGCGCGTCGGGATGGGCGTGCGTCAGCCAGGCGGGTGGGGCGGCGGTGGGCGTGCCGAGCACGGAGGCGATGCCCGCCTCGGCCAGCATGGCGATGGCGCGGTCGAGCCAGTCAAAGTGGAACTCGCCCTCGGCCGGCTCAAAGGTCGACCAGGCGAACTCGCCCATGCGCACGACCGTGAACCCGGCCTCCTGCATCAGGCGGATATCCTCGGGCCAGCGCTCCTCCGGCCAGTGCTCGGGGTAGTATGCCGCGCCAAGGTGCAGGCGGGCGGTGGGGGATGTGTTTTCTGTCATCGAATTTTCCTCCTGGGATGTCTTGGTAATTCTATGCGGTTTGGCCCGCGTGTCAATGTCAGTCTATGCCCGTTTGACCTATGGCTCGCGGTGGGTATAATCAGAGCATAGTCAGGGTAATGGGAGGTGCAGGGTGAAGCATCGAGTGCTTGGCAAGACGGGATTTGAGGTATCGGAGGTTTCCCTGGGCACGTGGCAGGTGGGCGGGCGGTGGGGCGATCCCTTCAGCGATGAGAACGCGGAGGCGATCGTCAACCGCGCCATCGACCTGGGCGTCAACTTCATCGACACTGCCGACGTGTACGGCGACGGCCACAGCGAGGCGGCGGTCGGGCGCGTGGTCAGGGTGCGCTCGGAGGGGGTTTACGTCGCCACCAAGTGTGGGCGGCGTATCAGCCCCCACGTGGCTGAGGGGTATACGGTGGGGGTGTTGGAGGGGTTCGTGGACGACAGCCTGAGGAACATGGGGCTTGAGACGATCGACCTGATCCAGCTCCACTGCCCGCCGACAGAGGTGTATTACCGGCCCGAGATTTTCGCGCTGTTCGACCGGCTGAAGCAGGCGGGCAAGATTCGCAACCTGGGTGTCAGCGTCGAAAAGGTCGAGGAGGCGATCAAGGCGATCGAGTATCCCAACGTCACGACTGTGCAGATCATCTTTAACATGTTCCGCCATCGCCCCTCGGAGCTTTTCTTCTCCCTTGCGCAGCAGAGGAACGTCGGCGTCATCGTGCGCGTACCGCTGGCCAGCGGGTTGCTGAGTGGCAAGATGACGCGCCAGACGACGTTTGGTCCCGACGATCACCGCACGTTCAACCGCGACGGATCGTCCTTTGACAAGGGCGAGACCTTTTCCGGGGTTGATTTCGAGACTGGGCTGGAGGCGGTGGAGGAGCTCAAGAGGCTGTTCCCCGGCGACCCGATCCTGGCCATCTGGGCGCTGCGCTGGGTGCTGATGTTCGACGCGGTAAGCTGCGTGATCCCCGGCGCGTCCAAGCTGGCGCACGTCGAGTCGAACGTGGCGGCCTCAGACCTGCCGCTGCTGACGGACGAGCAGATGGCGGGCGTGCGAGAAGTTTACGAGACGTATATCAAGGAACAGGTCCATCATCTTTGGTAGGCGCAGAGGGTAACGCTGTTGACGGTGTGATGCACGCAAGATAGGACAAAAGGAGGTTGGCGATGGAAGGGATATGGCAGTGGGGTCTCGATCTTATCCGTGCTGTTCAGTCGGTGCACGGGCCGGCGCTAGACGCGGTCTTCAAGGCGATCACGTTCATGGGGGAGGAGGATTTTTACCTCATCCTCCTGCCCCTGCTTCTCTGGTGCGTGGACTTTGCCTTCGGCGCGCGCCTGGCCTTTTTCTTTCTCTTCTCGACCTGCATTAACTCCGGCGCGAAGGGCTTGATCGCCCACCCGCGCCCGTTCGACCTCGATCCGGAGGTAAAGCTGCACGAGGCCGGGGGGTACGGGCTGCCCAGCGGCCATTCGCAGTCAGCCGTCGTGGTGTGGGGCATCATTGCCTCTCACGTCCGCAAGCGGTGGGTTTGGGTCGTCGCGATCCTGCTGATGGTGTTGATCGGCTTCTCGCGCATCTACCTGGGGGTGCATTTCCCCACCGACGTGCT
Source organism: Anaerolineae bacterium (assembly GCA_034430835.1). Classification (GTDB taxonomy): domain Bacteria; phylum Chloroflexota; class Anaerolineae; order B4-G1; family B4-G1; genus JAFGED01. Next base: position 4,783 of record DAOUDX010000345.1, on the reverse strand, counting down.
AGGGGGGTGGGCGCTTGGCGGCGTCCTCCTGGTTGGCTACGTACTCCTCGTGCCGCGCGTCGAGGCGTGGCTCAAGCGGGTGGGTCTGGTCGTGCAACTGGTGCTGGCCGTGGCCGTGCCGCTCGTGCTCGTGCTGCTCCACACGTCTGATGACTCCGTCAGCGCGATGGGGGTCTTTCTGGGGGCCGGCGTGGGGATAGCGCTGGCAGGGCGGTGGGTGCCCTTCAGCGCGGCCGGCCCGCTGTGGCAGCGCGCCGTGCGCCTTCTGCTCGGAGCGGCTGTTTTGCTCGCCCTCCGCTTTGGCCTCAAGGCCGTTTTCCCCGATGAGGGAGAGACGCTTTATGCCCTCATGCGCTTCGTGCGCTACGCGCTGGTGGGGCTGTGGGCGGGACTGGGTGCGCCGTGGCTATTCCTCAAACTGCGCCTGGCTTCAAAGCAGGGGTCTGCCGCCTGACAGAAGGCTACTTCTTGACAGACCATGGCTTCAAGGTTATAATCGCTCAAGTTTGCAGCGCCCCGGAATTGCATAGGAACCCCAACAACAGGAGAAAGCATAGGCATGGAAGAAGTTGTGTGGCACGCTCTAGACCCGAAGGAGGCCGTTGAAAAGCTCGGCTCCGACACCGCGAAGGGGTTGACCACGGAGGAAGCGAAGAAGCATCTGGCCAAGTACGGGCCGAATGCGCTGCAGGAGGAAGGTGGGGCAAAGGTCTGGGAACTGATCTTCAATCAGTTCAAGGACGCCTTTGTCATCATGTTGCTGGTCGCCAGCGTCCTGTCCGTCATCGTCGAGATACCACCCTGGGGCGAGGGAGAGTACGGGGACGCGATCCTGATTGCCATCATCGTCATTCTCTCCACCGTCGTCGGGTTCATCCAGGAGTATCGCTCGGAGAAGGCGATGGAGGCCATGCGCAAGCTGACCGCACCCACGGCGCGCGTGTTGCGCGATGGGCACGAGGCGGTCATATCCGCCAAGGAGATCGTCCCCGGCGACATTGTGATCCTGGAGGAAGGAGATCGTGCTCCGGCCGACGCCTTCCTCTTGGAGGTCGCCAGCCTGAAGACAGACGAGGCTCCATTGACCGGGGAATCCACGCCGGTTAACAAGGCCGTAGGCCCCCTGGCCGAAAGAACAGGGGTAGGCGACCGCACAAATTCGGTGTTCATGGGGACGCACCTTGTCTACGGTCACGGAAAGGCCATCATCACGTCTACCGGGATGTCCACCGAGTTCGGCAAGATCGCCGGCGCGGTGCAGGCCATCGAGGAGGAAAGGACCCCCCTCAACACAAAGCTGGACGCTTTGGCCAAACGGCTGGGCATCGTCGTCATAACCCTGTGCGTGATTATCTTTGGTATCGAGTTCTACGAGCTCGATTGGCGGGTTTTGCACAAGATCGACATCAACGTCGTGCTGGAAGCCTTCATGTCCGCCGTTGCCCTGGCCGTCTCGGCTGTACCGGAGGCGCTGCCTGCCTTGGTGACGGTGACCCTGGCCATCGGCGCGCGCATGCTGGCCAAGAACAACGCCCTGGTGCGCAAGCTGGCCTCGGCCGAGACGCTGGGCTCCACCACCGTCATCTGCGCCGACAAGACCGGCACCCTGACCAGGGGCGAGATGACCGTGCGCCGCATTTACGTCGGTGGCCAGATGATCGAGGTCTCGGGGGTCGGCTACGGGGCCGCAGGTGAGTTTCGCCATGCGGATGGCAGTGCGTGCGATCCACAGAAGGACGAGCACCTGGCCCTGGCTTTAAAGATCGGCGCTCTTTCCAGCAATGCCCGTTACGATGGCGATAGAATCCTGGGCGATCCCACCGAGGGTGCGCTCATCGTGGTCGCGGCCAAGGCAGGGATGGCGCTGAGCGACCTGCACGAGCAGCACCCCCGCGTCAACGAGATCCCATTCAGCTCCGAGCGCAAGCGTATGACGACCATCCACAATCCGTCAAACCCCGGGTTGGTTGCTTACGTCAAGGGCGCTCCAGAGATCGTGCTGGCGCGCTGCACGCACGTCCTTGAGGATGGGCGCACGCAGGGGCTTACCGACGGCAAACGGCAGGAGATCTTGCAGACGAACGAGCAGATGGCTGCGGACGCGCTGCGCGTGCTGGGACTGGCCTATCGAGAGCTACCGGAAGGCATGCAGGACTTGACCGAGGACGAGGTGGAGCGAGACCTGGTCTTCGTGGGACTGCAAGGTATGATCGATCCGCCGAGGCAGGAAGTGATCGACGCGCTGAAATTGACCAAGCGAGCCGGGATCACGAACGTGATGATCACGGGCGATCACAGGCTGACGGCTGCCGCCATCGCCAAGGAAATCGGCATGATCGACGAGATCACGGACGAGGTCGTCATGACCGGCGCCCAGTTGGACGATCTGAGCGACGAGGAGTTCGCCAAGATCGTCGATCGGGTGCGGGTCTATGCCCGCGTTTCCCCGATGCACAAGCTCAAGATCGTGGAGGGCTGGAAGGCCAAGGGCGAGATCGTGGCCATGACGGGCGACGGCGTGAACGACGCGCCGGCCCTCAAGCGGGCGGATATCGGCGTGGCCATGGGCATCTCGGGCACCGACGTGAGCAAGGAGGCAGCCGATATGGTGCTGGCCGACGACAACTATGCCACGCTGGTTCATGCCGTTGAAGGCGGCCGGTCGATTTTCGACAACCTGCGCAAGTACATCCGGTTCCTCATTGCCTGCAACTTTGACGAGTTGCTCGTCATCGGCGGGTGGACGTTGGCCGGGTTCAAGCTGCCCATGCTCCCGATCCAGATCCTGTGGATCAACCTGGTCACCGATGGGGCGCCGGCGATCGCCCTGAGTGTGGACCCGGCGGAGAAGGGGCTCATGGACCGGGCGCCGCGCAACCCGCGGGCGGGCATCTTTGACGGGATGCTGGGTTTCATCATCCTCTCCTTCGTGTTCCAGTCGCTGGGCAGCTCGCTGTGTTACGCCTATGGGATATTTCTCGACCAGAATTACGAAAAGGCGGTCACGATGACGTTCTTGCAGGCGGCGCTGTTCGAGCTGTTCGTCATCTGGAACTGCCGCTCGGAGACACACTCGGTCTGGCGGTTGGGCAAGCGCAATTTCAACAACATGTTCTTCGTCCTGGGCACTATCGGCAGTATGCTGCTCACGGTTGGACTGATGGCCTTCGAGGCCACGCGGGATTGGTTCAACCTCGTGCCGCTGAGCTGGCAGGAATGGCTCATGGTGCTCGCGACGGCCAGCACCGGGCTGTGGCTCGTGCTGCCCGAGTGGTTCAGCGTGGTTTGGCCGTGGCTGAAGAGGACGTTTGGGAGGAAGGCTGAGGCAAAAGCCTAGCCGAGGAGATTACCGACGGGAGCCTCGCCAGGACGGCGGGGCTCTTTTCTTGTGCGGCGGGCGCGGCGTGGCAGAACCTGATAGCCATCTGTTAGGTACAGGATAGGCAACGCGGCCAGGGGTGTGGTATCCTCCAAGTGGGTCAGAAAACGATTCCAAGGGGTGTATGATGAAAAGGGGATTCTCGATTCTGGTGGGTGTGGTGTTGATTCTGCTGGGCGGCGTGGCGCTGGCGTTCAACTTTTTCGCGCCCGTTCTGCTGCCCGGGTTCTTGCGCTGGGGAACGTGGCGGCTGTGGCCGTTGATCGTCGTGTGCGCCGGGCTGTTCTTCGTCGTGCCGCCGTTCCTGGTGCACGGGAAGCGCGGCCTGGGCGGGCTCTTTATCGCGGGCGTGCCTGTGCTGGCGACCGGCGGGATCCTGTTCTACACCAGTCTCTTCGAGCGCTGGGGAGACTGGGAGGCCCTCTGGCCGATCGAGGTGAGCGCCCTCGCGCTGGGGTTTCTGTTTGCCGCGATCTACATGCGCGCGATCTGGCTGCTCCTGCCCGCCATTTTCCTCGGCACGAACGGCGCGATCTTTCAGTTCTGCGCGCTCACGAACCTGTGGGAGCTGTGGGCGGTGCTGTGGGCGCTGGAGCTGCTTTCCATCGGCCTGGCGTTCTTGCTGATTAACCTCAAGCAGCGTTCGCCGGGGCTGTTCCTGGCCGGGATGATCCTGTGCGTGATCGGCGCGATGGGGCTGATGGGCATGTCGGCTCTCTTCCCCGGCCTGTGGCTGATCCACCTGATGGGACCGGCGGCTTTCCTCTTCTCCGGTCTGGCGCTGCTGATCTGGGGGTTGACGCGCCGGTCGGTGCAGCCGGAGAGCACCGAGGCGGCTGCGGGGTAGGATCGTCGCGCCGGCTGAGATGGATGCGCCTCTGGGGTTTCCCAGGGGCGTACTCTATTGTATACTGATGGCGAGGCGTCGGCTCACGGGACGAACCCGTAGCGTGTATAGGGTACTGAAGGCAGCTTGTGGCACGTGAGGAGGACGGCCGTGGGAGTGACCTGGCACAAGATCTGGCGGGATTTGGCGCACAACAAGGCGCGCACGATCCTGGTGGTGCTTTCCGTCGCGGTGGGCGTCTTTGCCTTGGGCGTTGTCTTTGGCGCGTACAACGTGATCAGCGGGTATCTCGCCAGACAGAACGAGGCCTGGGGACCTGTCGATCTGTCGCTGTGGGGATCGCCGTGCGACGAGCGGACCGAGGAGACGGTGTTGCGCCAGCCCGGCGTCGCCGACGCGGAGCGCGTGGTCGATACCTCCTTCCGCTGGCGGCTGGAGGGCGAGGCGGGTGCCGACCCCACGGATTGGCGCGACGGGGTGCTGTATGCCCGTGAGGATTACGAGGCGCAGCGCATGGGCCGGGTCGATCTGTGGGAGGGCGACTGGCCGGAGGAGCG
>DAOUDX010000344.1:0-1958 GCA_034430835.1 Anaerolineae bacterium | reverse complement strand
GGGACAGTACGTGCTCTCCCGATCCGTGTCCATCACGTTGCCCACATAGACGTAGCGCAACCCAGCTTCCTTGCCGATCTCGTAGGCGCGGGCCAGGTCGCGCTGCGTCGTGCGTGGGCGGTCCTGCATCTGGTAGTCGGGATGGAAGGCAGTGACGTGCCAGACTAGGTCCAGATCGACCTCCGCCAGCCACGCCGCCATTGCCCGCAACTCCTCGTCGGAGTCGTTGAGGCCGGGGATGAGCAGCGTGGTGACCTCGACCCAGATGTCGGTTTCGCGCACCATGTGGGCGATGTTGCGCTTGACCGGCTCCAGCCGCCCTCCGCACTGGTCGCGGTAAAAGTCCTCGGTGAACGCCTTGAGATCGACGTTGATGCCATCCAGATAGGGCTCGATCATGTCGAGCGCGGCCCGCGACATGTAACCATTGGAGACGTAGACGTTCTTGATGCCACGCTCGTGGGCCAGCTTGGCGGTGTCGTAGGTATACTCGAAAAAAACGGTCGGCTCGTTGTAGGTGTAGGCGATCATCGGGATGTCGTTCTTGAGGCACGTCGCCACGAGCGTGTCGGGTGTGGCCGGTTGGCCCAGGTAATCGCGGCGGTCGTCGAGGCCGCTCGTCTGGGACATCTGCCAGTTCTGGCAGAAGGGGCAGCGAAAATTGCACCCGTACGTGCCGATGGAGAGGATGTCGCTGCCGGGCACAAAGTGGAAGAGGGGTTTCTTTTCGATAGGATCGACGTGGACCGCGATGGCTTCCCCGTAGACGACCAGGTAGAGCGTGCCGTCGATGTTTCGGCGCACGCCACACTTGCCTGCCTCGCCCGGCTTGACGGCGCAAAAGTGCTCGCAGGTCTGGCACTGCACGGTATCGCCGGAGGGCGGCTTGGCGAGATAGGCTTCCTTGCGCATCGCACGATCTCCTGGGGGCGCTTCAAGGCGCGGCTCCTGCTTGCCAAGCGATGAGGGCTTCGATCTGTGCCCATTATAACACAAAAACGGCGGCAGCGGCAAAGCGCGTGATACGCTCACGCGTTGCCCTAGAAGATCGCGGGCGGTATGGGTGAGTGTGCTGAATCATCCGTTGCGCCGTCGAGGAGCTTGCCGGGGTGCGACTGCAATGTGCTATGCAACGCGTTGCCTCACGAGTAAATGTTACCAAAAGCATGATGCCTCTCAGATGAGGTACTTGTCCTTTTCCTAGTCCAGATTTGTGTCTTGTCAGGCGGTGTAGATCCGGTGCTTCACAATGAGTATGGCCAGTCCTAACCGTTGTCGTAGTGGTCGTGGAGATGGCGGATGCAAAGCATCCGTCAATAGAGTGCAGCGATGTCCACATTTCCACAGCCTTCGCTCCTCCCTGTCAGTGGATCGGCACCAGCCGCAAGGGGCTGGGCAACGCCACAGGCTCCTCGATCGGCTTTTTAGCTTCCGCATCGATTCCAGGCTAAAGTGCCGTCGTCCCGTCCACTATTCCTCATAGACCTCGATCAACACCGATCTTACCGGCCCGACCACCGCCGTGGCTGGCGTGCTGGTGGCTTGGTTGGTGGTTGCTTTTGCAGTCCTGAGCAAGACACTAGCCTGTTGACCGGAAGCCCTTGCAGGGCTCCATGCTGGCATAATATCATCCCTGGCACGTCCAACGAAGAGACCGTGCGCGATCAACTGAGGAGCAGTCCCCTTGTCAGAAAAGGTACTCTGAGATACGACCCAACTGAGCAGGAAGGTGTGCCACTTACCATGTTTGCTTGGCGAGATCAAAGGGGAGACTTCAACAGAATCTATCTTCGCGACGACAAGGTGTTGCGGATAGAGATTGATATCGTGTAAACCGTATTAAACTCATACCCCTTGCACCTTACCAATTACATACCCCTAACCAGGCTCCAGGCTGAGGCCAGTGATTTCCTCGACCGTCAGTCCTTTTGGCTCCAGCCGTTTGATCTCTTCCCCTT
>DAOUDX010000343.1:0-23103 GCA_034430835.1 Anaerolineae bacterium | reverse complement strand
AGGATATGGCTTTGAGTTGAGCATCTTGGAGGTCTGCTAGGGATGCTCCTGCAGTACGTACCTCTGTAATGTCGGCCAGTTCCTGAGGAATGTATAGCTCGATCGTTTCCTTTGCATCGTGGGTGAACTGCACGACGAGCCGGAACTCCGGGGTGTGCTCGAGCCAGAGCCCGGCGAAGGTTTTCGTCTCTCTCATGCTCAGTTCAGCTTCCAAGTCACCTGCGATGTCCTGAATTTGGAATCGTCGGATAGCTTCGTCAACGCTAACCCCCATGTTTGATGCATATATCTGTGCGTCCCACAACAATGGATCCTGGTCATCCAACGGAATCTGGGACGCTGCTTCCGCGTTCTGTGTAACCGTCCTCTCAGGTGCTGCTTGCGCTTCCTGCAGGCCTACCCCTGATGAAAGGGGCAGGGCAATAACAAGTACTGCCACTATGAGGTGGATGCCACGCAGCGCAATATGCGTCGTCGCCCGGCGTGATCGATGGCAAGCATGTTTGCCTTGCATCAGGGTCAATCCTACCTGTGGTGTTATGTGCACGTTACGCATTTCCACCCTCCGATTGCTGATACTCGCCGGATTCTCCGGCGGCGCATGGAGTGTACCATACTTTGGCCTTCCGGTGGTCACAAACCGGTCTCAAATCGGTCCCAAATTTGTGACCGCTGGGCTGGGGTCGCCATGTGAGGATGGCTGGCGTGCTGCACCTGTGGAAACGAGGATAGGGGGATAGATCGGCGGGCCTGGCTACTTGAGGCGGAAGGTATAGCCTACCCCACTGACCGTCTGGATGTGCCGGGGCTGGCCTGGATCGGGTTCGATCTTGCGGCGCAGGCGATAGACCAGGTTCTTGAGCAAGGCGACGTCGCCGGTTCCCGTGTAGCCCCACACGCAGTCGATGATGGTGTCAGTTTCGAGCACCTGGCCGCAGTGGCAGATCAAGAGGTGAAGCAGGCGAAACTCCAGGTTGGTCAGATCGACGACGGCTCCGGTAGCGGTCGTCACCCGTCGTCGCGCTGGGTCCAATCGAAGCCCACCTGCTTGGAGGACATTCAGCGCGTCGGTTGATATGGTCCACGACCGACGCAGCCAAGCCGTCACCTTGGCCAGGAGGAGGGCAGGACTGACGGGCTTGAGAATACACTCATCCGCCCCCGCCCTGTATGCCTCAAGTATGGGAGTCTCGCCGCTTTCGGGTATTAGGAGCAGAACCGGATTGATGGTCTCGGCGGATAGCCGCCGGCACAGCTCGATTTCGTCTGGTTGAGCGGTATGAGCGTCGATAATCGTGATGTCGAATACGCTGTTCGCCCATTCATCCAGGGCGTCCTCGGTGGATCGAGCCAGGGTGATGTTTATTCCCCTTTGGCTCAGCTCGTGCACCCAGGCCTGTCCCGTGTCAGGATCATCGCTTACAAGCAGCACTTTGTTTTTGATCGGTGGGATCTGTCTGGGCATTGTGTGTCCTTTCGCCGGTCTCTCCTCACCGCGCTGTCACCGCAGGCCCTCGCCAGGCCTGCGGTGACCGGTGTTCGTGCCAGTCGGGGCGCGGGGATTTGAACCCCGGACCTCGCGGTCCCGATCCGCGCGCGCTGCCAAACTGCGCTACGCCCCGAATGCGTGCCATCTTCGACGGCGACGCTATTATACCCCGATCAGAATGTTTGGCAAGCTAGCCACCTGACAGTTTCGAAATAGAGCGGCGCTTTTGGCCGTAGCGAGCACCCTGAGCGCGAACCGAAGGTTCGGCGTCGAAGGGTGCTCGAGGGGGCTCCTTCGACAAGGACTTCGGCTGAGCTCAGTCGAAGCCCTCAGGATGCCTCCGCTCGCTTGTTTTGCCAAAGTGTCAGGTAGCTAGTTTGGCAAGCGAATTTGACGCAGTCGCACTTTCATGGTAATATATAAGCCCTCATTTATACAACTATTGTTTATATAATTGTTCTTTATGCATTGGAGACAGCTATGGCTGAACAGCGGGGCGAGTTAACCTTACAGGAACTGAAGGAAATCGCGCGCTATTTCCATGCCCTCAAGGACGTCCTGCGCCTGCGCATCCTCATCACGCTGGCCGAAAGCGGAGAGATGACGGTGACCGAGTTGGCGCGGGCTCTGCGGGTCAGCCAGCCGCTGGTTTCCTTCCATCTGAACCCGCTGCGTGTGCTTGGCCTGGTCCAGGTGCGGCGGGTCGGGCGGGAAGTGTATTGCTCTGTGGATCTGGGAGAGATTCAGCGCCGCCAGGACGAGTTCACAGCGATACTGGCGGGCGATGAATCCTGAACATTTCTGGCTGGGAGGTTTACAGTAATGGCAAAACGAAGAAAGGTGAGGGTGGCGATCGTCGGCGTGGGCAACTGCGCGTCGGCGCTGGTCCAGGGCGTGCACTTTTACAGGGATGCACCGGAGGACGTCTTTGTCCCCGGCCTGATGCACGTCAGTCTGGGGGGCTATCACGTGCGCGATATCGAATTCTCTGCTGCGTTCGAAATCGATAAGAACAAGGTTGGCCTCGATCTGGCGAAGGCGATCTGGCAACCGCCCAACAATACCATCAAGTTCACGGACGTTCCCAAGCTCGGCATCAAGGTCGAGCGGGGGATGACGCACGATGGATTGGGCAAGTATCTCTCGCAGGTGATCGAGAAAGCACCCGGCCCCACGGCCGACATCGTGCGCATCCTCAAGGACACCAAGACCGACGTGGTGGTGAGCTTTTTGCCGGTGGGCAGCGAGATGGCGACCAAGTGGTACGTGGAGCAGGTGCTCGATGCGGGTTGCGGCTTTGTCAACTGTGTTCCCGTCTTCATCGCGCGAGAAGAGTACTGGCAGAAGCGGTTCCAGGAGCGAGGGCTGCCCGTCATCGGCGATGACATCAAGAGCCAGGTGGGTGCCACCATCACCCACCGGGTGCTGACTTGGCTGTTTCGCGAGCGGGGGGTGCGGCTCGACCGCACGTACCAGCTCAACTTTGGCGGCAACATGGACTTTTACAACATGCTGGAGCGGGAGCGATTGGAATCGAAAAAGATCTCCAAGACCAACGCGGTGACCAGCCAGTTGGATTACGCACTACCTCCGGACGACGTGCACGTGGGGCCTTCGGATTACGTACCGTGGCTGACGGACCGCAAGTTCTGCTACATCCAGATGGAGGGCACAACGTTCGGCGAGGTGCCGCTGAAGGCGGAGATCAAGCTGGAGGTGTGGGATAGCCCCAATTCGGCGGGAGTGGTCATCGACGCGGTGCGCTGCTGTAAGCTGGCGCTGGACCGGGGGTTGAGCGGGGCGATCGTGGAGCCGTCGTCGTACTTTATGAAGTCGCCGCCGGTGCAGTTCACCGATGAAGAATCGCGGCGCAGGGTGGAGACGTTTATCAGCGAGACGACTGTGAGTGATGAATAGCACCCAGCAGGCCGAGATCAAGAAGCAGGTCACGCGAGAGCGGAGATCTGGCGACAGGGGGAGGTGGGATACCTTCACCGACTGGGCGCGCGCTCAGGGAAGTGTGATTCTGAGTCCCCTGGCCCGCTTTGTCGCGCGGCTGGGTATCCATCCCAACTCCATCACCATCGTCGGGCTGCTGCTGCAGGCGGGCGTGGGGGTCGTGTTTGGGTTGGGCCATCTCACGCTCGGGGGGTGGCTGCTGCTGGCCGTCTCGCCCTTCGATGCGCTGGATGGCCTGCTGGCGCGAACCATCGGGAAGCAGAGCCGCTTCGGGGCGTTCCTCGATTCGACCGTCGATCGGCTCGCCGACACCTCGGTGCTGCTGGGTCTCACGGCACACTACGTCCGGGAAAGGGCGTACCTTCCCATCGCCTTGCTTCTCGTCTCGCTGGTGGCATCGATGATGATCAGCTACATCCGCGCGCGGGCTGAGGCATTGGGCTTTTCCTGCAAGCGCGGGCTGTTGACCCGCGTGGAACGCATCCTCGTCATTGGCGTGCTTTCTGCCTTTGGACTGCACGACGCGATGTTGTGGGTGCTGGCAGTGCTCGCTGTTTTCACGGTGATCCAGCGGATCGTGTTCGTCTATAGCGCTTCCCGGCGCGAAGAAGGGTAGTCGATTTCGGAGTGACGAGAGCCTGCAAGTGGAACATGAGACAGCCGGGCGGCTTGCCGCTCGGCTGTTTGTTGTTCGATTGTCAGGAGTGCCCAACGTTGGTATAATCGATACGTAGACAGGGCGGGCATTCGGAGATGTTTCACGACGACGATGATCGAACTGAATGACCTAACCAAGCAGTTTGAAGACTTTACTGCTGTTGACCAGGCGACACTCTCGGTGTCGTCGGGCGAGATTCTCGCACTCCTGGGCCCTAACGGAGCGGGCAAGACCACGACGGTGCGCATGCTGGCGGCGATCTTGCGTCCGACGGCGGGGGACGCGCGCGTGGCCGGTTACAGCGTGGCCGAGCAGCCTCAGGAGGTGCGGAAGCGGGTGGGGGTGTTGACCGAGCAGCCGGGCCTCTATCTGCGCATGCGGGGCGGGCCGTATCTGGACTTTTTCGGGCGGCTGTTGGGGCTGGAGGCCGCAGAGCGCGAGCGCCGGGGCAAAGAGCTGTTGGCGCGTTTCGGGATGGCCGAGGCGTGGGAGCAGCGCCTGGGCACGTACTCGAAGGGCATGCGCCAGAAGATGGCGCTGGTGCGCGCGATGCTGCACGACCCGCCGGTCCTGCTGCTCGATGAGCCTACTTCGGCGATGGACCCCCGCAGCGCCAAACTGGTTCGCGACGCCGTCGTTGGCCTGCGCGACCGCCGGCGGGCCATCGTGCTCTGCACACACAACCTGCCGGAGGCGGAGGCCATCGCCGACCGCATTGCCATCATCCGGCGTGGGCGGATCATCGCCCTGGGGACGCCGCAGGAGTTGAAGCAGCGTCTGCTGGGGGCGCCTCTGATGGAGCTGCGCCTGGCACACTCTTCCAACGGTATCGTAAAGCTCGTTTCCGGCTTGGTCGAGGTCGTGTCGCACGGGGACGATTGGGTGCGTTATCACACCACCAGTCCTCGGGAGACGAATCCCCAATTGCTTCGCGCGCTGGCAGCACAGGGAGTAGAGATCGTGACGTTGAGCGAGGTGCCGCGCAGTCTGGAAGACGTATACTTGCGCGTCGTCGAGGAGGCAGCGTGACGGCGATATCCGAGCGCAAGCGCGCGGCGAGCGAATCCTTTCGGCTGGTGTCCGCGCTGGTAGAGCGCGAGATCTGGGACACGCTGCGGGACTGGCGCATGGTCGTCCCCATCGTGATCCTGACGCTCTTCTTCCCGGCGCTGATGAGCTGGGTGGCCAACTATGCGTTGCGAGGGGTCGCCCAGTACGGCGCCGAGATCGTCGGCGAGCGGATGATCCCGTTCCTGCTGATGGTGGTGGGGTTCTTTCCCATTTCTTTCTCGTTGGTCATCGCGCTGGAGACCTTTGTGGGCGAGAAGGAGCGCAGGAGCCTCGAGCCGCTCCTGGCCACCCCCCTGACAGATGCGCAACTCTACCTGGGCAAGACGCTGGCCGCGATGATTCCCTCGCTGCTGGCGGCCTATCTGGGTATCACGGTCTACCTGGCCGGCCTGTACTTGATCGAGGGCTGGACGCCGCCATTGATCCTGCTGGTGCTGGTCATCGTGCTGACGACGGCAAAGGGCGTGGTGATGGTGAGCGGCGCGGTGGTGGTCTCCAGCCAGACGACGAGCGTGCGGGCGGCCAACCTGTTGGCCAGCTTTATCATCATCCCCATGGCCCTCCTGGTGCAGGGCGAGGCCCTCATCATGTTCTGGGCCAACTATGACGTGCTGTGGTGGATCGTCCTGTTCCTGCTGGTGGTGGACGTCGTCTTGGTGAGGATGGGCATCCACACCTTCAACCGCGAGGAGCTGCTGGGGCGCGAGATCGACGATCTGAACCTGCCCTATTTGTGGCGCGTGTTTCTCGGACGGCTGCGCTGGGAGCCCTGGTTCTTTGGGCGGGACGTGAGCAGGCTGCCGGGCTGGTTGCGCTGGTTGGGGGTGTTGGGCGGGCTCTACCTGCGCGACATCCCGGCGATCTTGCGCCGCTCGCGGCTGGCAGTGGCGGTGGCTGTGATCGCACTGCTGCTCTCAGCCTACGTCGGCTACGCCTTCGCTGCCCAGTATCCCCTTCCCCCCGATCTGCTGCAGCGGCAGGTCTCCTCGGAGTCGTTTGTCCGGTCGCAGAACGTGGGCCTGTTTTCCTTCACGGCCTGGGGCGTCTTTGCCCACAATGTGAGGGTGTTGGCGGCAGCGGTGATCTTGGCCGTGTTTTCCTTTGGCACGCTGGCGATCGCGCTGATGATGCTTCCATTGGCCGTCATTTCCTTCTTGATCGTCCAGGCCGCCCCCGTGTATGACCCGGTGGCCTTTTTCGCGGCTGCGGTGTTGCCGCATGGGGTGCTGGAGATACCGGCTGTCGTCCTTTCGACGGCGCTGTCTGTGCGGCTGGGGGCGGCTTTTATGGCGCGACCGCAGGGTTTGACGGTGAGCGAGGGATGGCTGTGGGCCCTGGCCGACTTGGTCAAGGTGTTCTTTGCACTCGTTCTGCCGCTGCTGGCGCTGGCGGCCGTCGTCGAGGTGTACGTGACGCCGCTGATCGTGGTGCGGGTCTTGGGAGGATAGATACCTGTGGCTAGGGTCCTGACCTTGGGAACGGCTGCGGCGGTGCCGGATGAGACGCACGCCAGCACCCATCTGGCCGTCGAAGGCGAGCATGGGTTTTTCCTGGTCGATTGCGGGGCCAGCCCGATCCTGCGCATGCGGCGTGCGGGCCTACAGATCGAAAGGCTGCGCGGGCTGATCATCACGCACTTTCACCCGGACCACGTGGCGGGCGTGCCTCTCTTGCTGATGAATACCTGGCTGTTGGGGCGCGCCGATCCGCTGCCGGTGTATGGCCTGCCGGACGTGATCGAGCGATACAACGCGATGATGAACCTCTTCCGGCGGGACGAGTGGCCCGGGTTTTTCACGACGCCCTGCCATACGATCCCCGAGGAGGTCGGAGCCTTGGTGTTCGAGGACGAGGATTTTCGGGTCACCGGCGCGCCAGTGGAGCACGTGGTGCCGACCATGGGCGTGCGGATCGAGAGCAAGCACGGGGGTGGGGTGATGGCCTATTCCAGTGACACTGCCCCCTGTGATGCCGTGGTGGCGCTGGCGCGCGATGCCGACATCCTGATCCACGAGGCGGCGGAGGCGACGCCGGGCCACTCCGGCGCGGCCCAGGCCGGGGAGATCGCCCGCCGGGCCGGTGCGCGCCGGCTGGTGCTGGTGCACTATCGGCCTGCACCCCACAAGTACGTGCGCTGGATCGAGGAGGCGACCGAAGCCTTCGGCGGGCCGGTGGAGCTGGGGCAGGATTTGAGGGAGTACGCGTTCTGAAGCCAACCGGGCCGGATGGTGCGACTGCTCGACGCCCGCGCTCGGTGAGCGCCTGGCTTGCCGTGTCCCAGGACCTGGTGTACACCAGGCCAAGTTTGTGGTCAGGAGGATAACGATATGAGCGCTCAGCCCCCGGATCGTTTGCAGCCGCCGGCCAGTCTATGGAAAGCTGTTGTTCTCCAGGAGGTGGCGTGTGGCTAGAGATGAGTCAACCGAGAAGGCTGCAGAGCCTATTGAGTTGTACACCCCTTACATTGTCACCGACGAACCGGTGGAAGAAACGCGGGGCGAGCGGGCATACTTCCAGTTCGAAGAATATGCCAAGACCTTTGCTCGCATCATCGCCGCCAAACGCACCCGCACCCCGCTCACCATCGGCGTCCACGGCGACTGGGGCACCGGCAAGACCACGCTGATGAAGGCCATCGAGGAGCAACTGCGCGACACCCAGGTGTTGGCCGGGCGGCGGCGAAAAGGGGCCGCACTTCCCCCCTTTCTCAACCCGGGCGAGGACGTGGGCCCCTACCGCCCCTGCCGCACTGTCTGGTTCAACGCCTGGAAGTACAGTTCCCAGGAAACGCTCTTCGTCGCCCTCATCGAAGCCATCCTCAGCCAGATGCGGCGCGACGGCTTCATCCACGAACTGCACGCCGAACTGGCCCGCCCTGACCGGCCCAAGATGAAGGTCGCCGAGGCCGTCATCGGCACCCTCTCGCAGGTCTTTACCCTCGGCCAGATCGAGATTGACCTGACCAAGTTCCAGACCGAGTCCCGCTTCAAGACGCACATGGCCTTCCTCGACGAGTTCCAGGAGGTCTTTGACCGGCTGCTGCGCTGGTACGTCGTCCGGGACTGGAAGGACGCGCGGGAGGTGGACGACCAGAAGGGAGTGCTGGTCGTCTTCGTGGATGACCTCGACCGCTGCCTGCCCGACAAGACCGTCCAGGTGCTCGAAACGATCAAGCTGATGATGGGCAAGCCGGGCACGATCTTTGTCCTGGGCGCTTCCCGCCGCGTGGTGCAGGCCGCCGTCCAGGCCTACTACCAGGTGCAAAAGTTCGAGGACATCAGTTCGCAGGACTATCTGGACAAGATCGTGCAACTGCGCTTCGACCTGCCCCCCGTGCGCCCGGAGCGCATGGGGGAGTTCATCGGCCAGTTCCGCCAGTGGGACGAGGGCGACCCTCTGCTGGCCAACCTCTCGCTGGTCACCGAGGGCGTGACGACCAACCCCCGCCGCATCAAGACCTTCATCAATTACCTGGAGCTGCACTGGGGGCTGCTGGTCAACTCCGAGCAGGTCACGCCCGCAGAGCGGGAGCAGTTCGTGATCTGGATGGTGCTGGCCGATGTAGAGCCGAAGCTGGTGACCCACTTGCGCGATCTGCGCAGCGACGAGGAGCGCGCGGCGTGCCTGAACCGGCTCATTGGCCAGGGCGACATCGAGAAGGGCGGCCTGCGGGCGGCGGCCGCAGACGAACTGCTGCGCACGCTAGTGGAGAACGTACGCTTGCAGCGCGTGCTGGAAGACCTGCGTGGGCGGGCGTTTGCCTTCGACGCCGATACGCTGGGCCGCTTCATCCACCTCAGCACTCCGCCGCGCGTGCAGGCCCCGCCGGAAGAGGAGCCGGAAGAGGAGGCAGTGGCGGCTGAGGAGGCTGCCCCCGCGCCCCGGGAAACCCGCCGTCGTCGTCTGGAGGATAAGAAAGCCCGGCTACGCGCCGAGGGCATGCTGCCCGAGGATCCCCAGGCCCTGGCGGCCCTCGTCGCTGACCCCAAGGCCTCGCTGGCCTACCGCGTCGCCGCCAGTGAGGAACTGGCCCGCCTGGGCGACCCCCGCCCCGGCGTGGGTATCTCCCCTCCCCTGCAAGGGGAGGGGCTGGGGGAGGGGTCCCTCCCCGCCCTGCAGTGGTGCCTGGTGGGCCCCGGCGCCTTCATGATGGGCAGCCGCAAGGAGGACGATCCCGAGGCCGACGATGGCGAGATGCCCCAGCACGTCTACGATGTGCGCGGTCCGTACTGGATCGCCCGCTACCCGGTGACCAACGCCCAGTTCCGGGCCTTCGTGGACGACCCCCAAGGCTACCGGGGAGACGGTTGGTGGACGCGGGCGGGGCTCAAGTGGCGTGCAGATCGCACAGGCCCGGAGATGGCGGGCGGCGTCTACGACCTGCCCAACTATCCGGCGGTGACGCTCACGTGGTACGAGGCCGTGGCTTGGTGCCGCTGGCTCACCGCCAGGATGCAGGCGGCGGGGTGCATGCCGGAGGGTTGGGCGGCGCGGTTGCCGAGCGAGGCCGAGTGGGAGAAGGCCGCCCGCGGCGGCCTGGAGATCCCCGACGCACCCCTCATCGCACCATCCCTCCCCCCCGATGGGGGGGAGCTGGAGGGGGGGAGGATATCCAATCCCAACCCCGCCCGCCGCTACCCGTGGGGCAACGAGGCCGATCCGAATCGAGCCAACTACGACGACAGCGGCATCGGTGCCACCTGTGCCGTGGGGATTTTCCCCGGCGGCGCGTCTCCCTATGGCTGCCTCGACCTGAGCGGCAACGTCTGGGAGTGGTGCGCCACCAGGTGGGTGGATAGTTACGGGGATTACGATGAGAAAGAGGACAACCGTTTGGAGGTGGATGCGGCCCGGGTGTTGCGCGGGGGCGCGTTCGGCAGTGATGTCGGGTACGTGCGCTGCGCCTTCCGCTACGGGGGCTACCCGGACCTCCGCTACTACCACGTCGGGTTTCGGGTGGTGGCGTCCCCCGTCGACTCTGATCTCTGATCCCTCTGGACTCTGGGACTCTGGATCGCGGGTCTCGTGCAGTAAGCACCTGTTCAAGATTGACTTCGCACTATTCAGCGCAAGCAAAAGTCACCCTGAGTCTGACTTCGGCGAGCGCAGTCGAGCCGTCGAAGGGCGGCTTTTGCGGTCCTTGTGCTAGAAAACCGCTCGAAATCATCCTGAGCCTGTCGAAGGATGATTTCTCACTGACTGGGTAAACTACGAAGTTGTTATTGAACGACTTAAGGCCGCCAGGCCATTTTGCCTATTTTCGTTTCTTGTGATACACTTGCGCCCGGTGTGTGCTCTCTTGGAAGCTTTCATCTCAGACACCGGCTTCGTGATGGATGGCAGGAGTGGGACGTGACATCTCGCTCTTGACAGAAAGCCCCGGGTGTGACACAATGAACCGGATGATCTGCGTGTTATTCCCATGGGTGAATGACAGGGGGTAGGCCTGTGAAGCTGCAAGAAATCGGCCAGCAACTCTCGTTGGAAGTGCGAGCGGCGGCAGAAAACCTGGATCGGGAGGTTACGGGCGGCTATGCTTCCGATCTGTTGAGCTGCGTGATGGCCAAGGCGCAGGCAGGCAACGTGTGGGTGACGTTGCAGGGCCATCCCAACATCGTCGCCGTGGCCAGCCTGCTCGACTTGGCAGGCATCATCGTGGCCGAGGGGATGAGCATCGACGCGGCCACGCTGACGAAGGCAGAGGAAGAGGGAATCCCTATCCTGACGTCATCGCTCACGACGTACACCGTCGTGGGCGAGTTGTCCAAACTGGGTGTGCCGGGGGTCGATGCCTCTTGAGGGCAAAGCCCCCAAGAGGTCGGCAATTTCTCGCTGCGCTCGAAATTGCGCCGGTATTGGGGTTGAGGTGTGGAAGGCCGGTGTGAGCTCAGAAGCGTCTCCTCTCCCGACTTGAAGGACTGGTCTGACTGTATGCGCGAGCTGAGCCTTCACATCCTGGATGCCCTGCAGAACTCGCTGGAGGCGGGAGCAACGCTGGTCGAGCTGACTATCGTGGAGGACCTGGCGGCGGATTCGCTGACGATCATCATTGGAGACAATGGTCGGGGGATGAGCGAGGATCAACTGGCTCGTATCTTTGATCCCTTCTTCACCACACGCAGTACGCGCCACGTTGGTCTGGGCATTCCCCTTTTTCGTGCGGCGACGCAGCGCTGCAACGGCGACCTGACCATCACGTCACAGTTGGGCGAAGGTACGACGCTTTGTGCCACATTTCAGCACAGCCACATCGACCGCGCTCCCGTGGGTGACATTGCCGGAACGCTGTTGTCCTTTATCCTATCCGGCTCCTGCGATTTGCACTACGTCCATCGGGTGAATGGACGCGCGTTTGAATTCCGCACAGACGGTATCCGGACCGAACTGGGTGACATCCCGCTGACGCACCCGAAGGTGCGCAAGTGGCTACAAGGTTTCATCGCCGAAGGGGAACAGACGTTACAGGAAACAAACTGATTTGATTCAGCGCACACAACAAGCTCGATAGGGAGGCAATCGCAATGGCGGAAGTAAAGCTCGACTTGGCCAGTGAAATGCTTGACCGCTCGTTCCTCGAGGCCGTTGACCCACTCAAGAAGCTGAGGACGTGCATTCAGTGTGGCACGTGTTCTGCCACGTGTCCCACGGCTTTTGCGATGGATTATTCGCCGCGCCAGGTGTGGCGCATGGTGAACCTGGGGCTGCGGGACGAGGTGCTGAACAGCCGCACCTACTGGCTCTGCACGACCTGCAAGTCGTGCCAGGTGCGCTGCCCACGGGGTATCGACATCATGGAGAGCATGATCGCCCTGAAGGAGTACTCGGTCGAGAAAGCCGTAAACGTCCCTGAGGGTATGCTCCAGTTCGGGGACGGCGTTGTCTCCAACTATAACATCTCGCGCGATGAAAACGCGAATCGCCAGATCTGGAGCCAGAACCTCGAGCACAAGCTGCGGGGCGTCGAGCCTCGTCGCAGGAAGGCCGAGGTTCTTTATTTCATCGGTTGCGTCAGCTCTTTCTACCCCCGCGTCTACTCCATTCCGCAGTCCTTGGTGCAGGTGCTGGATAGGGCTGACGTAGAGTTCACCACGCTGGGCAAGGACGAGTGGTGCTGCGGTTACCCGCTGCACATCGCCGGGATGGGCGACCGCATGGCCAAGCTGGCCAAGCACAACGTCAAGCAGGCGCGGAAGGTGGGGGCCAAGAAGGTTATCTTCACCTGCCCCTCCTGCTATTATGCCTGGGCGCATCTCTATCCTGAGTACGCGGACGTTTCCGGCATCCAACTCCAGCACGTCAGCGAGTTCTTGGTCGAGCTTCTCGCCGGTGGCGGGCTGGCCCTGGGGCCGGTGGAGGAGGTGGTCACCTACCACGATCCGTGCGACCTGGGGCGCAAGAGCGGGATCTACGACGCGCCGCGCGAGGTGCTGGGCCTGATTCCGGGCCTGGACTTTCGTGAGATGGCGGCCAACCGCGAGAACGCCATGTGCTGCGGCGGCGGCGGCGACGTCGAAATATCCGACCGTACCGTCACGGCCGGCGTTGCCGGGAACCGGGTGGCCCAGGCGCAGGCGACTGGCGCAAAGTACGTTCTGTCCTCCTGCCAGCAGTGCAAGCGCACGTTGGATGAGGGCGCGCGCCAGAGCAAGATCCGCGTGCGAGCGATGGACATCGTCGAGCTGGTGTGGAAATCCATGAGCGAGGCTGAAGCGACTTAGCCGTGACATTTGAAGCGTGATATCATGCGCTTCTTTCTGGCCGATCTGCACATTCATACGGTACTTTCCGCCTGCGCCGAGGTGGAGATGCTCCCGGAGCTGATCGTGGAACGAGCGCGGGAGCTGGGTCTGGACATCATCGCCGTCACCGACCACAACTCGGCGGAGAACACGGCGGCGGTGGTCAATGCGGCCCAGGGGACGGCGATCACCGTGCTGCCGGGGATGGAGGTGCAGACGCGGGAGGAGGTGCATCTAATCTGCCTGTTCGACACTCTGGAGCAGGTTGGGCGCTGGCAAGAAGAGGTCTATGACCATTTGCCTCCTCTAAGGAACGATGAGGACGCGTTCGGGATGCAAGTGGTGCTGGCCGCAGGTGGAGAGATCGCGGGGCGCAACGAGCGACTGCTCTTGACCGCAACGTTGTTTTCGGTGGAGGAAGTTGTTCAAAGGGTTCACGACTTGAACGGTTTGTGTATCCCCGCCCACGTCGACCGGCCTGCCTACAGCATCATCGCCAACCTGGGTTTCATTCCGCCCGACCTGGGGGTTGCGGGGGTGGAGATTTCGTCCCTCGTCGGGCCGAAGGAGGCACGCGAGCGCTTCCCGGAGTTGGAGCGATACAGCTTGATAGCCAACGGCGATGCGCACCGTCTGCACGAGATGGTCAAGCGCATGACGTTCAAGATGGCGGAGCCAACGGTCGCCGAGATCGCCCTGGCGCTTGCTGGCGAAGGAGACCGAGGCGTCTGGGTGGATGGAATTCAGTCGGTGAGGGCCTCTCCCCTCTCTCCTCGTAGGGGAGGGGGCGGGGGTGGGGTTTGAGGCTGTGGATTGAAGTCGCACACCAGAGTGTGCGCGCGCACCAGAGTCTACCCAGATCGGGTAAGGATGTGTGCGCGAGTGTGACAAGTACCTTTCAAACCGAAGAGTTGTTCTTTGCCGTCCTCGCCAGTGTTCCCCAGGGCGGTGTGGCAGGCCGGGAGCAAGCGACGCGGGTGTCGGATGAAGTGACTGCTGCGTTGAGACAGGGAACGCTGCCCGATGCGGCGGTAGACACCGCCCTTGTCGCGCTGCCTCAGACTGCGCAGGTATCGCTCGCCATCCTGCAGGTGGAGAAAGGGCGCCAGGCGTACGCGTGCAAAGCGCACGCGTGCGAGGCGCACGTGGTGGAGTGCGACGCGCCTCCGCTGTTCCTGGTGCAGGACGGTCAGCCGGTCTTGCTGCCCGTTGTGGAGGAGATTGTTCTCGGCCATTTGGTTCGGCAGTGCAAGTTCTCCCTTCGGGATGGCGACCACCTGGCGATGGTCAGCGAGGGCTTTTTGCAGCCACGGGGCTGGCGCTGGGGCTGGCCCGACATCGCCGTCGCCGTGCGGCGCTGGACGGATGTGGGCTGCGACGCCGACGAGTTGCTGGGGGCGCTGCTGCGCACCTACCAGCGGTTGAATCCCGAGCCGCCGCCGCCGCTTCGCTTAGAAGATGTGACCGTCGTCGCCATGCACGTCCGCCCGATGCGCACCGCCACCGTGTGGACGGGGCCGCCGGTGGACGCGGCGCAGGATGAGGCGGTGCTGCGGATGCTGATGGCCGAGCAGGGGGAGCGCATCATCTGCGGCGGCACGACGGCGCAGATCGCCGCCCGGCTGCTAGACGCCAAGCTAGAGACGGAGCCTCGGCCTGCTAGCGGATGGGAAGAGGTGCCGCCCACGTTTCGCCTGGAGGGAATTGATCTGGTTACAGAGGGATTGATCACGTTGCGCAAGGCCAAGGAGCGGATTGGCAGATTGGCAGATTGGCAGATTACAGATTCGAGAGAGAATGGGGCCACGCGCCTGGCTCGCGCGCTGCTGGCAGCGGACAAATTGCATTTCATCGTCGGCCTGGCGGTCAACCCGCAGCAGGTGGATGATTCCGGTGTCCCTTTGCGTAAGGGTGCTGTCGAGGACTTGATGCGCGAGTTGGAGGCGCGGGGGAAGTTAGTGTCGGTGGAGTATGTGTGAATAGAAGGGGAGATATGACTCGCAGTAAGATCAAGTTGCCAAGGCGTGAGATAGCCGATTTTTGTCGCCGTTGGAAGATTACCCGATTTGCGTTGTTCGGTTCTGCTCTCAGAGACGACTTCCAGCCCAAGAGCGACGTAGATGTGCTGGTGGATTTTGCCGAAGACGCGCGCTGGACGTTGTTCGATCTGGTCAGTATGCACGAGGAGCTGGAAGCGATTTTCGGTAGAGAGGTTGACTTGGTGAGCAGGCGTGGAATCGAGCACAGCCGCAATCCTATCCGCCGCCAGGCGATCCTTTCCTCGGCGGAGGTCGTGTATGCCGCGTGACCGCGAGTACCTTTTGGATATTCTGGAATCGGCGCGATTGGCTTGCGACTACTTGCAGAACAAGACCGAGCAAGAGTTCCTCAACGATGTTCAGTGCCAGGATTCGGTGATCCGGCGGCTCGAGGTGATTGGAGAAGCAGCGAGACGTGTCTCCGAAGAGGGCCGCGCGGCGCTGCCGGAGTTGCCGTGGAAGGCGATGATTGGCATGCGCAACGTGATGATCCACGGCTATGACGATGTGGATCTTACGATGGTGTGGAACACGGTGAAAGACGATTTGCCTGCGCTGATTGAGGCGCTTGAGTGCGTTTTGTAAGGCGCGCGGCTGGCGCGGGCGCTGCTGGCGGCGGACAGGGTGCGCTTTATCGTCGGCCTGGCGGCGAATCCGCAGCAAGTGGATGATTCCGGCGGCCCCCTGCGCCGGTCGGTGGTGGAGGATTTGGTGAGTGAGCTGCGAGCACGGGGGAAGATGGCGTCGGTAGAGTATTTCTAGGAGGTAATAGCAATGACCATCAAGTACAAAGTCGGGCGCGCAAATTTGGGTGGCGAGGAAAAGGCCTTTCCCAAGGTCGTTCCGGGAAAGACGGTGACGGACGAGCAGTTCCGGAAGCAGGTGGCCCGGCGCGCCGCCCGGGGGATGGCCGACGTGATGGCCGTGCTCACGGCGCAGCGCGAGGTGCTATTGGAGCAACTGCTGGACGAGCAGTCGGTGCACGTGCCCGGCATCGGCTACTTCACGCTTTCCGTCAAGGGCGAGTTGGACGAAAGCGAGCGGCTGGTGACAGAATCGGCCAGGCTCAAGGTGAATTACCGCGCGGAGCGCGACCTGATGGGCGACGTCAATGCGGACAAGCGCTTCGAGTTCGTGGGGGAGTAGGTTCTCAGTCCTGGAGCAGACCAGACCTTGGAAGTCTTTAGGGTCCGATACTGGGGAACGGGTAGTTCGATACTGAGGAACTAAGAGTTCCATACTGGGGAACGGTGAGTTCCATACTGGGGAACGACCAGTTCCATACCGGGGAAGCGCCGCCGCAGCCGGTCCCCGGCCCGCCTACGGGTTGGTGAGGGGGTATGTATGAGGTTGTGGAAGCACTCTTCTAGGGATATGCGTGATATGCGCAGTACTGCGCATACCGCGCTGGTGATGAGCAGTAAACGCAATATTGCACATACTTAAGAGCTAGGCAGTTTTTCTCGGAGGGAAATCATGAAACTCCATTTTCAGTCGTCACCAAACATAACCGTCGCAACGAATACCTTTATCAATGTTCCCGTCGTGTTGAAGTATGAAGACACGCCGCTTATAGAGGTCATTAAAGAACATGGCATTGGTTTCACGACACAAATACCAATTTATCACTCAGACGGAACATATCTGGCGAAGGTTAAAGGCAACCGAGTTTACCCTACCGAAGCAGGAAGAAAAGCGAACATTGAGATAAGAGACACGCCGGGCAAGTTCATCTGCAGTCTTGAAAACAAGGTGATGTTCGAACTATCCCACGGTGTTGGCGAGGCGTTCAAAGCGGTCGCAGAACTATATGCGCCAGATGGGTACTTTGTTAAATGTTCGGATGCTCCTAAACCGGAGTTATTCGATTTAACGGGTAACGCAATCAAAGTCGGTGGAGTTACGATGATCGGAAACGTCTTCCAAAATCTGTCCGTCGGTATTTGGTTACGTAAGGATGGTTCCTGTGCGATAGGAGTAAGATAGTTAGCAAGTAGGTTGGTTGAGGTGGGCCGAAGGCCGGGAGCGAAGCCCAACGCCTACCCCAATTACTCGCTGATTCGTAGATTCGTATATTCGCTCATTCGCCTATTCGTTCAAGGAGGTGCGCCTATGGAAGAACCCAAAGTTGGTGTCTATATCTGCAACTGCGGCGTGAACATCTCTGCCACGGTCAGAGTGCCGGAGGTGGTCGAGTTCGCCAAAAAGTTGCCAAATGTCGTCGTCTCCCGCGAGCACAAGTATATGTGTTCCGAGCCGGGTCAGGGCATGATCCAGGACGATATCCGCGACCTGGGGTTGACGCGGGTTGTGGTAGCGTCCTGTTCGCCGCGCATGCACGAATCCACGTTCCAGACCGCTGTGGCCGAGGCCGGCCTCAACCCCTACTACTTTGCCATGGCCAACATCCGCGAGCACGTCTCCTGGATAGTGCACGATACCGCTCAGGCCACGGACAAGGCCAAGCGGCTGATCAGCTCGACCGTGGCGCGGGTGGCTTATCAGGATGCGCTGGAGCCGCGCCAGGAGCCGGTCACCCCGGCGGTGCTCATCGTCGGGGCGGGGATCGCTGGCATCCAGTCGGCGCTGACCATCGCCGACGCGGGCTACCCGGTCTACCTCGTCGAGCGGGAGCCCTCCATCGGCGGGCACATGGCCCAGCTCGACAAAACCTTTCCCACCCTAGACTGTAGTACCTGAATTCTCGGCCCCAAGATGATGGATGCCGGTCGGCATCCCAACATTACGCTCCTGAGCTACAGCGAGGTCGAGGACGTTTCGGGGTACGTGGGTAATTTCAAGGTCAAGGTGCGTAAGAAGGCGCGCTACGTGGACGAGGAGAAATGCACCGGCTGCGGCGTCTGCTGGACCGAGTGTCTGACGCGCCGCGTCCCGCGCCTGAAGCTGATCAAGATGGGCGAGATGAGCGTCGGGGAGAGGAGGCCTGGGGAACGATGAGGCGGATAGAAGACATCTGTGAGATTTCGGTGAGCGAGATTCTTGATCGCTATCCGGCGGACAGGACTTCCAGCCTGGCTGTGCTGGAGGATATTCAGGCAGAGTACAAGTATCTGCCCCGCGAAGCTTTGGAAGAGGTAGCTGAGCGGCTAAATATGCATCTGGGCGAGGTCTACCAAATTGCCACTTTCTTCAAGGCCTTCAGTCTGGAGCCGAAGGGAGATCGGGTGATCAAGGTGTGTTTGGGCACTGCCTGCCACGTGGCTGGCGGTGCACGTATCCTCGATCAACTGGAGAGAGACCTGGGTATCAAGGCTGGGGGAACAACGCCCGATGGCAAATACTCCCTCGAGGCAGTGCGCTGTGTGGGCGCGTGTGCTTTGAGCCCCCTGGTCTTGGTGGATGAAGAACCCCATAGTAAGATGACTCCGGACAAGGCCAGCGACTTGGTTGCGAAGATGATCGGTGCGAAGGAAGAGGGAGAGGCCACTGGTCTGCCAGCAACTGACTTGTCTTCGCGGGCATCGGTGGATCTTTCCAGGGTTCCGCCCACAGGATAGATGTAAGGAGAGAGTTCAATGCCAAAACTCAAGAGTCTCGAGGATCTGCAAAGCCTACGGGAGCAACTGCAAGGGGATATCAAGGCCCGCGCCGAGACGGCTACGACCATCATTGTGGGTATGGGCACCTGCGGTATCTCTGCTGGAGCACGTGAAGTGATGCACGCCATCCTGGCCGAGCTTGATGCACGTGACATTGATGCTCACGTGACCACCGTCGGCTGCATCGGCATGTGCTCCAAGGAGCCTCTGGTCGATATCCAGCAGGGCGACGAACCCCGCATCACTTACGGCAATATCACCCCGGCGATGGTGCCGCGCATTATCGAGGAGCACCTGATCCAGGGCCACGTGGTGGACGAGTGGGTCGTCGGACGGGTGACAGGATAGGGAGGAAGGACGCGATGAGTACATCGAAGGCTGAACAATACCGTGTTGATGTGTTGGTCTGCACCTGTCCTGCATGTACAAAGGCCGGCGCCCCGGAAATGGAGCAAGCCTTGAAGTCCGAGGTGGGACGGCGTAACTTGGCGGATGAAGTGCGCGTGGTCGAGACGGGTAGCCGTGGTTTCTGTTCGATGGGGCCCATCGTTATCATTCAACCAGAGGGTATCCTGTACTGCCAGGTGGGTGCTGCGGATGTACCAGAAGTGGTGGAGGAGACGCTGGTCAAGGGCCGCGTCGTCGAGCGGCTGACGTACAAGGAGCCAGAGACACACAAGGCCGTGCCCTACTACGACCAGATTCCTTTCTACGGCAAGCAGATGCGCGTCGTGTTGCGCAACTGCGGGCTGATCAATCCGATGTCTATCGAGGAGTACGTCGCCGTCGGCGGCTACCAGGCCCTGGCCAAGGCGCTCACCGTAATGACCCCCGAGGAGGTCATCGCAGAGGTCAAAAAGTCAGGGCTGCGAGGCCGTGGTGGGGCTGGCTTTCCTACTGGCCGCAAGTGGGGGTTTGCCCGTAGCGCTCCCGGCGATGTCAAGTACATCGTCGCCAACGGCGATGAGGGCGACCCTGGTGCGTTTATGGATCGCAGCTTGATGGAGGGTGACCCCCACGCCATCCTGGAGGGCATGACCATCGGCGCCTACGCCATCGGCGCGCATGAAGGCCACATCTACGTGCGCGATGAATACCCTCTGGCGCTGCGAAATCTGAACGCCGCGATAGAGCAGGCGCGGGAGTATGGGCTGCTGGGCCAGGATATTCTGGGGTCGGGGTTCGACTTTGAAATCAAAATTACGCGCGGCGCCGGGGCCTTCGTCTGCGGTGAGGAGACGGCACTGATGGCTTCCATCGAGGGTCGGGCCGGTAACCCCCGGCCACGACCGCCTTTCCCGGCCCAAAGTGGCCTCTGGGGCAAGCCGACCAACATAAACAACGCCAAGACCTGGGCCAATATCCCGCTCATCATCGACCGGGGCGCGGATTGGTTCAGCCAGATCGGCACGGAGACGAGCAAGGGAACGATGATCTTTTCGCTCGTTGGCAAGGTCAACAACACCGGGTTGGTCGAGGTGCCTATGGGCATCACGTTGCGGGAGCTGATCTTTGACATCGGCGGGGGTATCCAGGACGGCAAGCAGTTCAAGGCCGTGCAGACGGGCGGGCCATCGGGTGGCTGTATTCCGGCGGACCTGTTGGATCTGCCGGTAGATTACGAGCATCTGAAGGATGCGGGATCGATCATGGGCTCCGGCGGTATGATCGTCATGGATGAGGGCACTTGTATGGTGGACGTCGCTCGCTACTTCCTCGACTTTCTCAAGGAAGAATCCTGCGGCAAGTGCACGCCCTGTCGTGAGGGGATCAGGCAGATGCTGGCGATTCTGACCCGTATCACCGAGGGAGAGGGTGAAATGGCCGACCTGGCGCAGCTAGAGACATTAGCTCACGTGGTGCAAGATGCCTCGCTGTGCGGTCTGGGTCA
Source organism: Anaerolineae bacterium (assembly GCA_034430835.1). GTDB lineage: Bacteria > Chloroflexota > Anaerolineae > B4-G1 > B4-G1 > JAFGED01. The sequence goes on along the minus strand of DAOUDX010000343.1, from coordinate 2,697 downwards.
GACGGCGCCCAATCCCGTCCTTAGCACATTGCGCTACTTCCGCGACGAGTACGTGGCCCACATTGAGGACAAGAAATGTCCGGCCGGCGTCTGCCGGGCGCTGATCGAGTACACGATCTTGGAGGACGCTTGCACTGGGTGCGGCCTCTGCCGCCGCAAGTGCCCGCAGGAGGCGATCAGCGGCGAGAAGAAAAAGCTCCACGTCATCGACCAAGAAAAGTGCATCAAGTGTGGCGTCTGCTTCGACGTCTGCAAGTTCGACGCGGTCGCTGTGAGGTAGGAGGAGACCTATGGTTACTTTCACCATTGACAGACAAGAGGTTCAAGGCGAAGAGGGGCAGACCATCCTAGAGGTTGCCCAAGCAGCCGGGGTAGAGATCCCTACGCTTTGCTACCACAAACTCCTTTCACCCTACGGCGCTTGTCGCCTGTGCGTGGTGGAAGTCGTCGCCGGCGGCAGGCCGGGGCTCCAGACCTCCTGCACGTATCCGATCGAGGAAGGACTGGAGGTCCTGACCCGCTCCCCTGCCGTCGTCGAGGCGCGTCGGGTGGTCCTGGGACTGATGCTCTCGCGCACGCCCAACGTCGAAGCGATCCAGGATCTGGCGCGGGAGTATGGGATTACCGAGCCTCCCTTTCCCACCGATACCCCTGAGGAGCGGTGCATCCTTTGCGGCCAGTGCGTGCGCACGTGCGATGAGCTGGTTCAAGCTCACGTACTGAACTTTTCCGAGCGGGGTATCGAGCGACGGGTAGGACCGCCTTTCCTGGAAAAGACCCGTCTGTGCATCGGCTGTGGCGCGTGCGCGATCATGTGCCCTACCGGCGCCATTGAGACGGTGCTGGAGCAGGACGCGGTTTACAGGGAGAAGCCGCTGGGGCCGACGAGCGCCATCTGGGTGCCGTCGCTGCAGGCGGTGCCGCGCGTGCCCGTGATCGACACCGACGCCTGCATCCGCTTCCGGCAGAACGACCGCAGCGAGGGCGAGATCGCCGACGCCTGCGGGGCTTGCCAGACGTTGTGCGAGGCCGGCGCGGTCGATTTCACCCAGCAGGACGAGATCATCGAGCTGGACGTGGGGGCCATCATCGTCGCTACAGGTTTCGAGATGTGGGATCCGGCCAAGCTGTCACAGTATTCCTATGGCAAGTCGCCCAACATCGTCACCGGGCTGGAGTTCGAGCGGCTGTCGAATGCCGGCGGCATCACTGGCGGCGACATCCTGCTGGATAACGGCAAGAAGCCAGAGCGGGTGGCCGTCATCCACTGCGTGGGCTCCCGCGATCACAACGCCCATGAGTACTGCTCCCGTATCTGCTGTATGTACTCGCTCAAGCAGGCGCACCTGGTGAAGGACAAGACCGGGGCGGACGTGTACGAGTTCTACATGGATATGCGGGCCTTTGGCAAGGGGTACGAAGAGTTCTACGAGCGCATTCAGGAAGAGGGCGTGATGATGGTGCGCGGGCGCGGCGCGGAGGTCGAGGTGCTGCCCGACGGCAAGCTGCGCGTCAAGGGGGAGGACGCCAACCTGGGCCGCGTGGTGCAGGTGGACGTGGACATGGTGGTGCTCTCCACCGCTATCGAGGCTCCGCACGACGTTGAGCAGGTGGGGGCGATGTTCGGCCTGGGCCGCTCGCCCGATGGCTGGTTCGCCGAATCGCACCCTAAGCTGCGCCCGGTGGAGACCAACACGGACGGTGTCTTTCTGGCCGGGTGCGCGCAGGGCCCCAAGGACGTGCCCGATACGGTGGCCCACGCCGGCGCGGCGGCCTCGATGGCCCTGGCGCTGCTGGATAAAGGCGAGGTCACCATATCGCCGGCCACCGCCGTGGTGAACGAGGAGCTGTGCTCGGCCTGCAAGACCTGCATCTCGCTGTGTCCCTACACGGCCATCAGCTTCCTGGAGGATAAGAACGTGGCCAACATCAACGAGGCGCTGTGCAAGGGCTGCGGCACTTGCGTGGCGGCCTGCCCGGCCGGTGCCATCACCGGACGCCACTTCACCACCGAGCAGATCATGGCTCAGATCGAAGGGTTGTTCCGCTTGCCTGTGGAGACCAGAGTCGAGGAGGTGGAAGCATGAGCGGAAATGGCAAGGATTTCGAACCGAGGATCGTCGGCTTCCTGTGCAACTGGTGCACCTACGCCGCCGCCGACACGGCCGGCGTGAGCCGCATGGCCCAGCCACCCAACGTGGACGTCATCCGCGTGATGTGCACGGGGCGCGTGGACCCGGTCTTTATCCTCAAGGCCTTCGCCGAGGGGGCGGACGGGGTGATCGTCTCCGGCTGCCACCCGCCCAACGACTGCCACTATCAAGAGGGCAATTTCAAGACCTTCCGGCGCATGCCGCTGTTAGAAGCGCTGCTGCAGCAGTACGGCATCGAGAAGGAACGCTTCCACTGGGGCTGGATCTCAGGTGCGGAGGCGCCCCAATGGGCGCAACTGGTACGCGAGTTCACCGAGCAGGTGCGCGAGCTGGGGCCGCTCGATTGGAAGCGGCAGGTCGAGAGCAAGGAGTGAGCCGATGGCAGATAACGGAAAACTGAAGCTGGGGCTTTACTGGGCCGCCTCCTGTGGCGGATGCGAGATCGCCATCGTGGAGCTGCGGGAAAAGATCCACGACCTGGATGCAGCGGCCGATATCCTCTTCTGGCCGTGTGCGATGGACTTCAAATACAAGGACGTGGAGG
>DAOUDX010000342.1:0-20761 GCA_034430835.1 Anaerolineae bacterium | reverse complement strand
CGACTGGGATGACTTTCACGAGTTTCGTCGCGTTCAGCGCCACCAACGTTTGTACGGCACACCGATGAACACAGACTGGCTTGAGCAAGTTGAACGGCTTGAAATCAACCAATTTTAGTCACACCCTAATCATTTTGGGCTACTCCTTTGTCTCAGATATCTTCTTAGCCAGAGAGAGATGTACGGGTCCCTGGAGTGGGCAACACGATAGACTGCTTGTTGAAGGGACTTGGACCAAGCCGCTCGACAGCCTCTGTAAATTCTGCCACGGTCTTGACGATCTTTCCTCTCTCAGATGTAAGGCTCCATTCCAGCCCGAGCCGTTCGTTGCCGATTCCCAGGATATCGAGGAAGGGCTTCAGTTCCGCTATCCTCCTCCGGGCCAGGAGATTACCCTTCTGATAGTGGCATTCCCCGGGCTGACAACCGACCACCAACACGCCGTCTGCTCCCCCTGTCAAGGCAGTCAAGACGAGCGAGGGGTCGAGTTGACCTGTACAGGGAATATGAACCACGCGGACGTGGGTGGGAAATTGACCGAGACGGGCCAAATCATCCTCTGCCCGCAGGCACCAGTTGCAGATGAAAACCACGATCTTGGGTCCGCTCTCACTGTCCGTGAACCATCCACCGGTCTGCATGCGCATGGCGATCTTTTCGCGGCCGAACCCCTCGATACGAATGGCTTCGGAGGGACAGGCGGCTGTGCAGACGCCACAGCCCATGCATAGGTACTTGTCTACGCGGGCCACCGCGTGGCCGTTTCCCGATACAGGCCCGGTCACCAGTTCGATGCCCTCATAAGGGCAGACCGCAGCGCACAGTCCACAACCTGAGCAGAGCGTCTCGTCCACGAGGGCGATGGGGCCTGGGGGCTCATATCCCTCGCGGATGGCGATGCTCCGGATGGCCTTCATCAAGTCAGAGATGTGGATCTCCTGGGGGCACAGGGAATAGCAGAGATCGCACGCCGAGCACAGCCAAACGACCGGGCTGGAGAGCACTTTCTCTCTCATGTCCAGCATAACCATCCTGAGAATCCGGCGGGGATTGAAGTCGGAGTTCACCCTCCTAACCAGGCACGCGGACGCGCAGGTGCCACAGGAATAACACCGATACAAGCTCTCGCCGCCCGGCTCATCCAAGACTTGTTCCGCGAAGCTCTGATTGGCGCGATCTGTTTTCATCGTCTTTCTCCTAGGTTCACCGCAGACGCGACCTTATCTTCTCGCCAGATTCTGGTTTTGGCTCCATATCCCGATTTGTCCGTCTCTACGCTTACCGGCCTCGCCGGCGGTGCCGTGCCCGCTGGCCGCGTCCGGTGCCGCCTCCTCCTGCAGGCGCAGGAGATCCATTCGCGGCAGGCGGCCTGATCCCTGTGGATGGCCGCGTCAGCCAGCGGCCCACCGCCCGAGCCAACGCCCCCGCAGCTTTTGCTAATAGTCCCACACCGGTGACGACGACCGCCGCGCCTGCCGTCTCTGCCAGCGGGCTGGGCCGGTAAGCGGTAGGAACTGGCCGCGCCGGCGCGGGGACCAGTTCACCCTGCACCACAGGCTGGATGGCTTTCTCCGGGCAGGCGCTCACGCAGGCTCCACAGCCGGTACACAACTCCTCGTCAATGTGGGCCTTGTCATTCGTCAGGGCGATGGCCTCGACGGGGCAAGCTCCCACACATACGCCGCAGCCTATGCAGCGGGTGACGTCTACCCACATCGTCCGCATATTCATAATTCTCTCTCCTCCCTTCTCTCCCTATTGGAGGTGCACGACCTCCTAGCGGCTCAGTGTTCAGGTAGAGCCAGGGCTGCACGATGCCCCTGACGTGCGACTGCCGGCCTCTCTGCCAACCCCAAACAGCGAAACGGCCTTCTTTACCCTGCGGCTCCCGCACTTGGGACAAACGGGATCGGTTTGCCGGGAGGGTGAGCGCACGAACAGCTCGAAACCTTCACCACATTCCTCACACCCATACTCGTAGACTGGCATAATACTTGCCCCTCAACGGAAGAAGGCCCGGCCCTGGAACGCAAAGGCGTCTCGGGCCTTGGCGACGCAGCAAGGACGCATGGGTGGCAGATCGTCTCCAGGGCCAAAATAGCGTGCGCCCACGATCTCGTGCATGTCCGGCTGCAGATCGCCTTCCAAGACCCGGCACTCGAAAAAGAGCGTGACCGGCTGCACCCGGTCGCCGTTGGGATAGGCAAAGGCGTACTCCGGGCCGGAATAGACGCCGATCAGCGCCACCGGCTCGACTTTCAGCCCGATCTCCTCGCGCACCTCGCGCACGGCCGCCTCGTCGGCCCGTTCGCCCGGCTCGACGGCGCCGCCGGGAAAGCCCCACAGGTCTTCTCCGTCGCTGCGCCGCAGGAGCAGGATGTGTCCCGCCTCATCCCGGATGCAGGCCGCGGCGGCAGGGCTCAACAGGAGATCGTGCCCGACGCACTCGCGCAAGCGGTCAAGGTAGCCGGTTGCACCCATCATTGCCCTTCAACTTGAGACCGGCTTGCGATGGCCTCTAGCAGCGTGTTCACCGCCAGCTCGGCGCAGTGGACGCTCTCCTCGGGCAGGCCGCCCAGGGCATCGAGCAGGTCTTCCGGCCTGGTCCCGCCCGCCTCCTCCAGCGACATCCCGCACACCATCGTGGTCAATTTGCTCCCGCAGGCCACCGTCGGCCCGCAGCCGTCGGTCATGAAGCTGGCCTGCTCGATTCTCTCCCCGTTCAGCCGCAGGTAGATCTCCATCGTGTCGCCGCACCAGCCGTGCACGACTCCGCAGGCATCCGGCTCGGGCATGCGGCCCAGGTTCCTGGGGTGATAGAACGCCTCGACGACCTTGTCCGAGTAGACTGCCCGCGCCTGCTCGATGATCTGCTGCTGAAGCTCGTCCACAAAGCGGTCGAAATCGGTTGCCATGTCTGATTGCTGCTCCCTCGTCAGATGTGGACGGCCTCTTTCTCGGCCGCTGCACTCAACTCGCTCACGTTCCACAGGCGCGTGGGGTCTGTGAGGCGAGCGACGAATAGGACGCCGTCCAGATGATCGACCTCGTGCTGCAATGCGCGGGCCAGCAGGCCCTCCCTCCCCCTCCACGGTGATCGGTTGGCCTTGGAGGTTGCACCCGTTCACCACCACCCACTCGGCCCGGCGTACCTCCCCCACCAGGTCGGGCACGCTCAGGCAGCCTTCCAGTCCCACCTGTTCCCCTTCAGTAGTCGCGATCGTGGGGTTCACCAGTGCGATGGGGTTCTCCCCCACGTCCACGACGATCACTCGCTTGCGAACGCCAACCTGCGGTGCGGCCAGCCCTACGCCGGACGCGGCGTACATCGTTTCCAGCATCCGGCAGGCCAAGCGCTGCACGCGCTGGCTGACCCTGGGGACTGGACGGGCTTTGCTCGACAGGATGGGATCGGGGACCGTGACGATCTCCAGCGCCGCACCTCAGCTTGCCGTCAACCGGTCCAGACGCTCCATGGCCCCGTCCAACTGCTGCCGCAGCATCTCGATCTCCTCCCGCAGCCGGCCCGCCTCGTCTTCCTCGTATTCGCTCCCACCGGAGGCCTCTTCGTGACCGTGCGCTACGCTCTCCCGACACGGCGCGGCTCCCTGCAGCGCGCCGCCCAGGTACTGCTCCAGCGCGTGGCGTACGGAGCCTGCGGCCCCGGTCACCGGTTCGATGCCGCACTGCTGGAACAGGGCAATTGCCCGCTGGCCCATTCCGCCGGCGAGCATCACGTCGGCGCCCTGGTGCTCGATGAAGCCGGGCACCTGCCCAGGCTGGTGGTGGCCGTGATATGGGTTCTCCACTGCGCCGACCTGCCGCACCTCGCGGTCATCGAGGTCCACGAGCACGTAGTAAGGGCAGCGTCCAAAGTGCGGGCTGACCACGCTATCCAGTCCCCTGTTATCGTCAGCCGAAATCGCTACGCGTGTTACGCGCCGCATAATTCAGTCCTCCTTTTGTAGATTGTCGAGCCGCTCCATCACCTCGGCCAACTGCTTCTGCAGGTCGCCGGCTGTCTCTTGCAAAGCGGCGATGTCTTCCTCGCGGGATACGGCAGGGACGGATGCAGGTGGTGATGATGCCTGCGTTAGGGGTGCAACTGCTCCCCTGCCCATTCCCATCCCGCGTCCCATGCCACGTCCCATTCCCCTGCCCCGGCCCATCCCGCGCCCCATGCCGCCGCCCATCCCCCTCCCGGCCTGGACGTTGGCGTCGGCGATCGATTGAAGTCTGCCCGCCTTGAACGCCTCGACCGCCTCGCGCACCGTCCCTCCGCCGAAGAGATAGATGGGGACGCCGGCAGACTGAAAGACGTTGAAGGCATTGGGGCCCACGTTGCCGGTGACCACCGCCTTGGCCCCGCGCTCGATGACGAGCTGGGCCGCCTGGATGCCCGCGCCGCTGGAAGCGCCGATCGCCGGATTCTCCACAGCCTCGAACGCCATCGTATCTGTCTCGACAAAAACGTAGGCGGCACAGCGCCCAAAGACCGGGCTTGCCGGGGCGTCGAGGACTTCGGCGAGCTCAGTCGAGCCGTCTGTGCCATTCGATGTGACTGCTATCTTCATTTGCATTCCTCCCGTCGAAGGGTATAATCGAACTCGTCCGCCGGGTGAGGGGCCCAGCAGGCCCCTCACCCGGTTTGGGGCCCGGGGCGGGCGGCAAAGTGTCGTAGCAGCGTCACCCGCCCCGATATGTTTGGCCTACAGGCCGGTTAATCTTTCTGTTCGAGCTCCACGATACGCTGGCTGATGGCGTCCAGTTGTTGCTTCAGCGCGTCAGCCTGCGCCTTGAGAAACTCGGCCTCCTGCTCCCGCGTTGGCGGCGCAGCATACGGGCCGTACGCTGCAGGCAGCGGCGCTTCCCAGGCTGGCGCATACCCGAAGCGCGCCCAGCCGGGCAGCCCGGTGGCATAGTACTGGTGCCGCCAACCACGGCCACCCCCACCACGCCCCCGGCCCATGCCGAAGCCACGACCGGGGATGGGGTTCGCGTAGCCTGGCGCGCCATAGCCGGCGCAGTAGCCGGCCCCACGCCCGGTCATCGGTCCCATGCCCCTGGGTCCAGTTCCATCTCCTGCTGGCATCTCACCTCACCTCCTTCTGTAATTCACTACCTGTTGACTTGCCTACCACCGTCCACGCCCCCGGCCACGTTCTCCCCGGAAGCCACGCCCCCAGAAGCCCCGGCCCAGGCCCCACCGCGGACGGCCAAAGCCGTAGGCAGGCGGATAGCCCCCGTAGGTCGGTCTCACCGGGCCGGGATAGGAAGCGCGGTATGGATTGCACCATCCCCGCGCTCCGCCGGTCATTGGGCCCATTCCGGCCGGACCGGTTCCATCTAATCCTGGCATCTCACTCACCTCTCTTCTGTCGCGACTTGAGCACGCGATATATCACCGACCAAAACGCCGGCCTCGTCCTCTGCCTGCGCCACGGCCACGTCCGCGGCCGAACGCACGCCCCGACCACGCCGCTGGACGCAGCCAGCGGGCGAGGCGGGCCCCAAACGTGGGCCGAACGGCAGGAGATCCCGTCTGTACCGGCGTTCCCTGCAGCCCGGCGTAACCATAAGCCGGTTGTTCAGGTTCGTCGGGCAGTCTCACGGCGCAGTATCCCTCGCCGCGACCGGTCATCGGACCCTGGCCTTGCGGCCCTGTTCCATCGAATCTTGGCACGTCACTCACCTCCTTCGAAAGTCAATCGTATGCCAGCCGCGTCTCTTCGTCTGTCAGAACGTGCTGGATATGCTCTTGCCACCTGGTAGATTGCCAGGTCCCCAGCGCCTGATGAGTCAGGTAGTAATTCTGTGGAATAGGGTGGGTGCCGATCACTACCTCCAGCCCGTACTTGGCCGGGATAAAGTCACAGAAAGCCTGCAGGCGCGGGCAGGGTGGGTAGCCGACGACCAGGCCCGTCGCCAGATGGATAATCCCCGCTCCGTTCTTCTTCATCTCTGCCGGTGCATATTCCACGTTGCCACCCGGACACCCGCCGCAGGTGGTGTAGCCGACCAGCTCGACGTCCTCGCCTTCGTACAGGGCAAAGGCCCCCTCCCGGTCTCGCAGCGCACGCAGGCACTTTCCGCCTGCACAGGTATGGTAGCGGTTGCATATCACGATGCCGATTTTCTTCACTCTGACTCACCTTCAGCTTTCACGCCTGTGTCTACTCCTTGTCTGAGCACGATGCTCCCAACCGGCACGCCCACGTCGCGAGCGATGACCGGGCACTTGGTCTGTAGCAGACAGAACACCTTCGACCCCGCTTCACTCAGCGTCTCGTAGTTGGCCTGCCCCTTGGCGATGATGAGCTCGGCCCGCTCGTACAGCTTGCGAAACTCTTCCGAACAGCGGTCGAGGATCGTCCCCGGAGCATCCGAGCCGGTGCTCACGATCTCTGCCACGCGATCCACGCCGGCGGCCAGCGCGTCCTCTCGTGTCGCATCGTTCAGGGTTGGCCCGCCCTTCACCGCATAGACCACCGGCGCGTCGAGCGCCTCGATCAGTACCCGGTCGAAAACGGTCTCGCCGGCGTTGTCGGCCAGGTAGAGCACTTTGCCAGCCCCGGCGAGCGCCTCACGGAAGGCCATCCCGTCGTCCGCTGCAAAGGGCTGCGCCAGCACTCGCTCCACCGTGCTCCACAGGTCACATTCCTGGCCGCGGGCCGCGTCCATGATGTTGCCGGCGATGCTCAAGCGCACAGCCACGTCCAGCGGATCGTCCGCCTCTCGCACCAACGCCTTCAACCGGGGGTACAGGGCCAATGCCTGGCGGGTGCTGGCCGCCTTGGCCTCCCGGTAAGGGTCGCCGTTTCCGGCCACCTGCCGCACGATGCGGTGCACCCGGTCGCCGATCTCCGGCGGGGTAGCCGCCGGCTCGACCTGCTGGAGCGCTTCCAGCACGCGGTCGAGCACTGCTCGCTGCTGGGTGTCACCGACCCCGGCCCGCCGCGCCGCGTCCAACGCCTGGCGCAGGAAACACGGATAGCAATCCAAATAAGTCCTCACATTGACCCCCTATAAGCCGTCCCAAGTATAGCACGCTATATGTAATCTGTCAATAGACAAGTAACACTTGCCGAGTTACTATTGACAATTCACATCTAGGGTGCTATACTTTTCACCAAGAGCCTGGTTCTGGGAGGAGTGTGAAGATGCAGCCTCAGGAAAACGAGACGGCAGGTGTGCCCGGCGTAACGGACGACACGTTCGAAAGCGAGGTGCTTCAGGCTGCCGGGCCGACGCTGGTGGACTTTGGGGCCGCGTGGTGCGGGCCATGCGTGATGGTTGGGCCAATCGTGGAGCAAGTAGCCCAGGGGTACGCCGGGCGACTCAAGGTGGTCAAGATGGATGTGGACGCCAATCCGAACACGCCGCAGCGCCTGGGCATCATGAGCATTCCGGCGTTGATCCTGTTCAGGGGTGGGACGGAGGTAACTCGTCTCATTGGCTTCCGCCCCAGGGAGGCGCTGATAGAGGCATTGTCGCCCTACATCGAATAGCCAGCATATCGCCAAGGAGGAGCAATATGAGCGCAGAGCGTTTCGAACCTCGTATCGTCGGGTTTCTATGCAACTGGTGTTCCTACGCGGCAGCGGACACGGCCGGCGTCTCGCGCATGGGACAGCCACCCAACGTAGACGTCGTCCGCGTGATGTGCACGGGGCGGGTGGAGGCAGGCTTCATCCTCAAGGCATTCTCCGCAGGGGCGGACGGGGTCCTGGTTTCGGGATGCCATCCGGGACAGTGCCATTACCAGAAAGGCAACCTGAGCGCCCGCAGGCGGGTGATGGCTTTGCAGCCCCTTCTCGATGCTCTGGGCATCGGCCGGGACAGGCTCCGGCTGGCGTGGGTCTCCGGATCCGAGGCCCCGAAGATGGCCGAGGTCATTGCAGATTTCACCGAGGCGATACGCGCGCTCGGCCCCGGTCCTTTCAGGGAGGTGCGAGATGGCGATTGAATACAAGCCTGCGATATGTCCCTACTGCAGTTGCGGCTGCGGCATTTACCTGGTGGTGGAGGATGGCCGGATCGTCGGCCAGGAGCCGTGGAAGGCCCACCCGGTCAACGAGGGCAAGAACTGCCCCAAGGGGAAGAACGCCTATCAGTTCCTCTACGCGGAGGACAGGCTGAAGGTCCCGCTGGTGAGAAAAAACGGCGTGCTGCAAGAGGCCTCCTGGGAGGAAGCGCTCGACCTCATCACCGCCAGGTTCAAAGAGGCGACTCCGGAGACGTTCGGCCTGCTGGCCTCGGGAAAGAACACCAACGAGGATGCCTACGTGTTGCAAAAGTTCGCCCGCGTCGTCATGGGGACCAACAACGTCGAGTACTGTGGGCGGCTGTGCCACTCGCCCTCAGCGGCTGGCCTCGGCCCCACGGTGGGCTCCGGCGTGATGCCGATCTCTCAGCTCGACCTCGAACTGGCCGACTGCATCTTCCTGGCCGGGGTCAATCTCAAAGAGACCTTTCCCCTGATGACCATGCGGGTGTTGCGGGCAAAGGAGAAAGGAGCCCGGGTGATCGTGATGGACCCCCGCAAGACGATCACCGCCCGCTACCTGGGGGACATCCACCTTCAGTTGAAGCCCGGTACGGACGCCGCCGTGCTCAATGCCATGATGCGCATCATCCTCGACGAGGGCCTGGAGGACAAGGCATTCATCGCTGCGAGGACTGCCGGGATCGAGGATCTCCGCCAGCACTTGGCTTCCCTCGACCTGGAGGAAATGGCGGCGATCAGCGGCGTGCCGCTGGAAACGATCAGGGACGCCGCCCTGGCCTACGCCGAGGCGGAGACGGGGTGCGTTCTGTTCGACCAGGGATTGAACCAGCACGTCACCGGGGCAGATAACGTGAAGGCCCTGGCCAGCCTGGCGCTGCTGGCCGGCCACTATGGTCGCCCCGGTACCGGCCCCAGTCCCACGCGGGGGCAGATCAACGGCGAGGGTACCGGCGACATGGGCTGCCTCAACGTCTTCTATCCCGGCTTAAAGCGGGTGAGTGAGGACGTGGTAAAGACCTTTGAGGAGGCGTGGGGGGTAGAAAACCTGCCCGCGCAGCCCGGTCTCCCCTACACCCTGATGCTGCAAAAGGTCAAGGTCCTCTACGTGGTGGGGACGAACCCCGTGATGGCTGCCCCCGACGCCAATAGTGTGCGCCGGTCGCTGGAGGCTCTCGACTTCCTAGTAGTTCAGGACATATTCCCCACCGAGACGGCGCGGTTGGCCGACGTGGTGCTGCCCGCGGCCACCTGGGTGGAGCGGGAGGGGACTCATACCTGGGTGGACAGGCGGGTGCAGAAGATCGATCAGGTGATAGATCCTCCCGGCGAGGCGCAACCGGATTGGTGGGTTGTGGTTCAACTGGCGGAGAGGATGGGTTACAGGGACAAGTTCGATTTTTCTTCGCCGGGAGAGATCTTTGAGGAGATCAGGCGTTGCGTCCCCACATATGCCGGGATCAGCTACGAAAGGCTCAGCAAGGCCATCGGGGGGATTCAGTGGCCCTGTCCCACGGAGGATCATCCGGGTACGCCCACCATGTTCGTTCAGAAGTTCAACACCCCGGACGGCCTGGGGCACTTTCAGGTGGTGGACTACAAGCCCCCGGCGGAGTTGCCGGACGAGGAGTATCCCTACGTCCTGACCACTGGCCGCAGCATCTTCCACTATCACACTGGGACGATGACACGCAGGACCCCCAAGCTGAATGACGAGGTTCCGCGCGGATTCGTCCAGATCAACCCCACCAATGCCGCCGACGAAGGGGTAAAGAATGGAGATATGGTCACGCTCCGGAGCAGACGAGGCAGCATCGACGTCGCGGCCAAAGTGACGGCCGAAGTGCCCGCGGGCGTGCTCTTCCTCCCGTTCCATTTCGGTGAGGCCTGCGCCAACGTGTTGACGAATCCCGCGCTCGACCCGGCCTGCAAGATGCCGGAATACAAGGTATGTGCAGTCAGGATGGAGGTGTAGCGATGAACGGTGACGTGTACCTGGCCCGGTCCACAGACGAAGAGATTCTGGAAAAAGCCGAGTGCGGTGGCGCGGTCACCTCCCTGCTGCGATTTGCCTTGGAAAGCGAGTTGGTGGATGCCGTGCTGGCCACGAGGGCCAGAGACGGCAACAGGTATGATGGCATACCTGCGTTGATCACCGATCCGCACGAGGTCGTCGGCGCAGCGGGAGCGCTGCATGCCTCCCCGGTCAACCTGGCCCGCTGCCTGAAGGAACACCTGGATGGCGCAGCCAACCTGAGAATCGCGGTGGTCTGCAAGCCGTGCGATGCCAAGGCGATCATCGAACTCGCCAAACGGGAACAGATCACGATCGACAATGTGCTCCTCATCGGCCTGAACTGCACCGGCACCCTATCGCCGGCGACGGCCAGGAGGATGTTCGAGGAGGAGTTCGAGGTTGATCCAGACGACGTGGTTCGAGAGGACATCGCAGACGGCAGGCTCACGGTCTGGTTGGAGGATGGCACCGAAGTGAGTAGAGACCTGGCGGCACTGGAGGAGAAGGGGTCCGGCAGGCGGGAGAACTGCCGGCGCTGCGAGACGAGTATCCCGACCATGGCCGACATCGCCTGTGGAAAGTGGGGAGTAGAGGACGGAAAGAAAGCCACATTCATAGAGGTCCTTTCAGAAAAGGGAGCTACTCTCGTGGATGGAGCCGTCGAGGCCAACCATCTCCTGGTGGAGCAGCCTGATGACGCTGCCGTAGAGAGCAGACAGGCTGAGGCCGAGGCGGCCGCCGAACTGGCACGGGGCTGGCAAGAAAGGGATTTCGCTCCGTTCAAGGAGATGAGCTTGGAGCAGCGGTTCCGCTATTGGACCGGGCAGTTCAGCCAGTGCATCAAGTGCTTCGGCTGCCGCGATGCCTGCCCCATCTGCTACTGCCAGGTGTGCTGGCTGGAGGCAGAAAGGGGCTACGTGCAGGGCGGAGAGATCCCGCCCCACCTCATGTGGCCCATGGTACGGGTGGCACACGTGATGGATTCCTGTGTCAACTGCGGCCAGTGCCAGGACGCCTGCTCTATGAACCTGCCGCTCACCCGGCTGATTCTCATGCTCAACCGGGAGATCGCCGGGGTCTTCAAGTACGAGCCCGGAATGGATCTGGGTGCCCATCCCCCCTGCACCTTCGTCACGGAGGAGGAAATCCACATCGATGCCGTCAGCCTGTCTCTTTAGTCACCGCCCGGCAGATGGCCTCCCTGTTGAAGGTTGGTAGGTGGATATTGCCAGGGTCACAAGCAATGAGGCATGCCGTGCACCGAAGAGCCATCGTGAGTGTGAGGGCCTTTCTGGAGGAAGAACAATGCCTGGAGGCAATCGCAGAAGAGGACGAAGGCACGCCCGCAGGGCGGCCGGCATGGCGGAGTCGGCGCTGCTCCTGCTCCTGCACCAGGAGCCTGCTCACGGCTACACTCTCTTGGAGGGGTTAGGCGAGTTCGGCCTGGGCGCGATGGACCCCAGCGCGATCTACAGGATGCTGCGGGACATGGAGGACAGAGGCTGGGTCACTTCGACGTGGGACGAGGAGCAGAGCCTGGGGCCGCCCCGCCGGGTCTATCGCATCACCGATGTGGGGGACGAGGTGCTGGCCGCATGGATTCAGGATCTCGACGAAACCCGGCAGATGCTCAACCGCCTGGTGAGCCGGTACCATGCTCACATGGAGGTGTGCGAGGGGGAGCACTACCCACACGCCGCTGAAGTAGAACCGCAGGAGGAAGGATGATCGAGAGAGCGCAAGTCTTGGAGGCCCTGCGCGGAGTGCAGGATCCCGAACTGGGCAAGAGCCTGGTCGAGCTGGGCATGGTGCACGACGTGGAGATAGAGGATGCCCGCGTGCGCTTTACCCTGGCGCTGACCACACTGGCCTGCCCACTTAAGGATCGCATCACGAACGACGCCCGGCAGGCGATCTTGGCGCTGGATGGGGTGCGGGACGTGCGGATCGGTTTGCGCGAGATGACGCAAGAGGAGAAAGCGCGCGTCTGGCCCAAGCAGGAGCCCAAGAAGGAGAAACAGGGACGCGAGCCTGGGGTGGCGGAGCACCTGAACGCCATCAAGCGCGTGCTGGCGGTGATGAGCGGCAAGGGGGGCGTGGGCAAGTCGTCGGTGGCGGCGCTGCTGGCCGTGGCGTTGCGCCGGCAGGGGCAGCGCGTAGGCGTGCTCGACGCCGACATCACCGGCCCCAGCATTCCCCGGATGTTCGGCCTGCACGAGACGCCGCCGATGGGACCGGTGGGCATCCTGCCTGCCGAGACAAAGACCGGCATCCGGGTCATGTCCATCAACTTGCTCCTGCCCAACGAGGACGAGGCTGTCATCTGGCGCGGCCCACTGGTGGGCGGGGCGATCCGCCAGTTCTGGGGGGATGTGGTGTGGGGCGATTTGGACGTGCTGGTGGTCGATCTGCCGCCGGGCACCTCGGATGCCTCCCTGACGGTGATGCAGTCGATCCCGCTCAACGGGGTGGTGCTGGTGACCTCGCCGCAAGACCTGGCGGGGATGGTGGTGCGCAAGGCGGCGCGGATGGCCTGGCAGATGAAGGTGTCCATCGTCGGGCTGGTGGAGAACATGGCTTACGCCGTCTGTCCTGGGTGCGGCGAGCGCATCGAGGTCTTTGGCCCCAGCCAGGCGTTCCGCACGGCGCAGCAATTGGGTGTGCCTATGCTGGGGCAACTGCTGCTGGATCCGGAACTGGCCCGCCGCTGCGACGCGGGCGAAATCGAGGATTATGCAGTGGATGTATTCGAGCCGATTGCCGCCAAGATCACGGAGCGGGCATCTGCCCGGCCGAGCACGCCGATATTCTAACTTTGCCGATGGAGGAACGCAGATGAAGATCGTTGTTACATCCAGCGGAGCAGACGGCTCGACTGAGCTCGCCGAAGTCCTCGAAGCACAGGCCCATCCTGCCTTCGGGCGCTGCCCTACCTATCTCTTTATCGACACCGAGACGATGCAGTTCGAGGCTGTGGAAAACCCGGCGGCAAACGCCGCTGGCGGAGCCGGTATCCAGGCGGCACAGTTCGTCGTCGAGCACGGGGCGCAGGCGGTGGTGACCGGCAATGTGGGTCCCAACGCCTTCCAGGTCTTGCAGCCCGCCGGTGTCCCCATCTACCTCTTCGGCGGCGGGACGGTGCGCCAGGCGGTGGAGGCGTACAAGGCCGGCGAGCTGTCCGCCGCCGGCGGCGCCAGCCGACCGGCCCATGCCGGGATGGGTATGGGACGCGGTATGGGTGGACCTGTACCTGCTCCTGCTCCATCCCGCGAGGAGGAGATCGCGGCGCTACAGGAGACGGCCCGCGAATTGCGCAAACAGGTAGCCGAGGTGATGGAGCGGTTGGACAGGTTAGAGGCTTGATGCGCATCGTCTATCGGCCCATCGGCACCATTCACAGCCCCTTTCGGGACGTGGAGGGAGTGCCCATCCAGCCCGCGGCGGCCGCCGGGATTCGCGGCTCGGTTGAGGTCCTGCCCGAACTGGTCGAGGGAGTGCAGGATCTGGACGGCTTTTCCCACGTTGTCCTGCTGTACCACTTTCACCTCGTCCGGGAGTCGAGGCTCACCGTAACGCCCTTTCTGGATTCCCGCCCGCGCGGGGTTTTCGCCACCCGCGCGCCGACGCGCCCCAACCCCATTGGGCTCTCCATCGTGAGACTGCTCGGCGTAGAGGGCAACATTCTGAATATCGAGAACGTGGATATCGTGGATGGGACGCCGCTGCTCGACATCAAGCCTTACGTGCCCGAGTTCGACCATCACGCGGCGGAGCGCACAGGCTGGCTGGCGCAGGCCAGGGGGCAGGCGCAAACCCAGAAGGCAGACGGCCGCTTCCGGTAGCAACGGGCACTCGGAATCAAGCGCCCGATGGGCGCCAAATCAAATCACACATCAAGGAGCAATAGAATGAAACAGGTTGATATCGTCGTCGTCGGCGGAAGCGCCGCCGGCCTGACCGCCGCGATCACGGCGCGGCGGCACTACCCGGACCGCAAGGTCCTCATCGTACGCAGGGAAAAGCAGGTGCTGATACCGTGTGGTATCCCGTACATCTTTGGCACCGTGGGGAGCCCCCAGAAGGACCTCATCGGCGACGCCGTGTTGGAGAAGAACGGCATCGAACTGCTGCTGGCCGAGGCCACGGACGTAGACCAGGAGCAGAAGGTGTTGCGCACGACCGGTGGCGAGGTTGGCTACGAGCGACTCGTGCTCGCCATGGGTTCCCGCCCCGTCATGCTGCCGATACCCGGCTGTGACCTGGAGGGCGTCTATGCGATCGTCAAGGACGTCGAGTACATGGGCGATCTCCAGCAGAAGGTCGGGGCGGCCCAAAACGTCGTCGTCATTGGCGGCGGGTTCATCGGAGTCGAGTTCGCCGACGAGATCAACAAGGCCGGCGACAAACGCGTCACAGTCATCGAGATCGCGCCGCACTGTCTCTCGTTGGCTTACGACGAAGAGTTCTGCGCCGAGATGGAAAAGGTCGTCGCGTCGCGGGGCATCCACATCCGCACCTCGGCCAGGGTGGAACGTATCGACGGCGACGGGAAAGTCGAGCGGGTCGTGCTGTCCGACGGCACCGCGGTCGAGGCTGACGTAGTGATCATGGGTGTCGGAGCCGCCGCCAACGTGGACCTAGCGAAGAAAGCGGGGGTGCGCATCGGCTTGACCGGAGGCATTGCTGTGGACCGGACGATGCAGACGTCGGACGAAGCCATCTTCGCCTGCGGCGATTGTGCCGAGAAGATATCTTTCTTCGGCGGGCGGCCCTCTCCGCTCAAGCTGGCCTCTATCGCCACGTTCGAGGCACGCATCGTCGGCGCGAACCTGTTCGGCATCCGGCGCGAGAACGTCGGCACGGTGGGCGTCTGGTCCACGGCCGTGGGAGAGGTGGCGCTGGCCACCGCTGGACTGACGGAGGCGATGGCGCGGGAGCGCGGGTACGACGTGGTTGCCACGACTATCCAAGGCCCTAACCGCCATCCCGGCGCCATGCCGGGTGCAACGAACATCAGGGCCAAGCTGGTGTTTGAGCGGCATTCGGGCGTCATCCTCGGCGGACAGGTGATGGGGGATGCAGTCGCCGGCGAGATCATCAACGCCATCTCTGCCTGCGTTCAGAACCGGATGACGGCCGAGGACATCGCCACGTTCCAGGTCGGCACGCACCCCGCGCTGACCGCCTCGCCCATCGCCTACCACATGGTCAACGCCGCCGAGATGGCGATCCAACAGATGCACAAGCAAGGAGCATAGCGATGGCAAAGATACTGGTCATCGACGACGATCCCGATTTCATCCTGGCCATCCGCATGCCGCTCGAAGCCCACGGCTTCGAGGTGGAGGAAGCAGCTACGGCCGAGGAAGGCATCGAAAGGATCATGAGCGTTCGACCGGACCTGGTGGTCCTGGACGTGATGATGCCAACAGGCTACGAGGGATTCGAGGCGGCCCGCGCGATCCGGGAGGAGCACGGCCTGAAGGACCTGCCGATCGTGATTCTCACCAGCCTGCACGGCAAGCACCAGGTGCCCTACCGCTTCGCGCCCGACGAGACCTACCTGCCGGTGGACGTGTTCCTGGACAAGCCCATCGAACCGGAGGCGCTTGTCGACACGATCAACGAGTTGCTAGGTGAGCGGCGAGAGGAGCCAAAACATCCCCTGTAGGGTTTACGGGCTGTGGGAGGTGACATGGTAGACGATCACGTAGAAACAGTCGGGCAGGCGGCCTACTCGGCGAAGGTCATCGCCGAATCGTCGAACCCTGCTCACATGGCCCGGATGGACGGGCCGGATGCCTGTGGGATCATCCACGGCTGCTGTGGCGACACGATGGAGATCTGCCTGCGGCTGGATGGCGAGCGGATTGCCGGGGCGACGTTTATGACCGATGGCCACGAGTCGGCGATCGCCTGCGCCAACGTGCTCTGCGAGATGGTGCGCGGGCTGTCGTGCGCTGAGGCCGGCAGGATCACGCCGGAGGATGTGATCGCCGCTCTGGATGGCCTGCCCCCGACGAAGGTTCACTGTGCGACCTTGGTCGTGAACACCTTGAAGAAAGCGCTTGCCGGCCAGGGCGTGGGTGATGGCGACGAGTAGAGCGGGCGGATCTGGCACATTGCACCGGACGATGGAACGATGAGAAATTCCACGTGGAGGAGATACCTGCGGACGATCGTGATCCTTTTGCTGGGAGCCGTCTTCCTTGCAGGGACGGGCGCAGCGCAGGCCGAGGAGCGAGCCGTGGTGCACATCGTCTACTTCACCTCTGCCGAGTGCCCCCACTGCCGGGCTGTTTTCGACGAGGTCTTGACCCCGCTGCAGGAGGAATACGGTGATCAACTGCAGGTCAAGGTGGTGGACATCTCCGACCCGGACAACCCCGGCAGCCTCGACGCGGCCAACTACGAGATACTGGTGTATGCAGAAAAGGCGTTCGACGTGCCGCCGGAGGAGCAGGGGTTGCCCATGGCCGTCGTCGGCGGCGAAGCGCTCGTCGGAGAGGACGCCATCCGCCGGCGGTTGCCTGGCCTGGTCGGCGACTACCTGGCTTCAGGAGGTGCTGCATGGCCGGACATCCCGGGCCTGGCAGAAGTCGATGCCGGGCTGACCATTACAGGGCCGGGTATCGACCTCAATCCGGGAAGCGAGGGGGACGAGGTCTGCGCGCCGGAAGATGAGATCTGCGCGGCGCCGGCGACGGTCTGGATGGCCTACTTCTACGAGGTGGGCTGCCAGGAGTGCAGCCGCGCCGAGTACGACATCCGGTACGTGGAAAGCGCATACCCGCAGGTGATGGTCGAGGAGTACAACCTGCAGAGCGACGCAGCCCTGGCCGAGTGGTTGGGCGCGCGCCTGGGCGTGCCGGAGGAGAAACGCCTGGCGACGCCGGCGCTCGTCGTCGGCGACGATTACCTGATCGGGCCAGAGATCACGTCTGAGGCGGTGGTGGCGCTGACCGAGAAGTACGCGGCCGGCGGTGCGGAGCGCGTGTGGGACGACTTTCGTCCCGAACAGGCGGAGCACAGCATCGTGGAGCGCTTCGAGTCCTTCGGCGCTCTCACCGTCGCCTTCGCCGGCTTGGTGGACGGCCTCAACCCTTGCGCCTTCGCCACGCTGTGTTTCTTCGTCTCCTACCTGACGCTGAGCGGGCGGCAGGGGCGCGAGGTGTTGGCGACGGGTACGGCTTTCACCGTGGGCGTCTTCATGGCCTACCTGGCCGTGGGCCTGGGTTTCTACCATGTACTCGACCTGCTCGGTGACTTGTTGACGACGCTAGGGCGCTGGGTGTACGGGCTGACCGGCCTCTTCTGCGCCGTGCTGGCCGTGCTCAGTTTCCTCGACTTTCTCAAGGCGCGCCGGAGCGGCATCGGCGATATGGCCCTGAATCTCCCTCACGCCCTGCGCATGCGCATCAACGCCGTCATTCGCAAGGGCCGCCACTCCCGGGCGTTTGTCGTCGGCTCTTTCTTCACCGGCGTGGCCGTCTCGTTCCTGGAGTTGGCCTGCACAGGGCAGGTCTACCTGCCGACCATCGTGTTCGTGGTGAGCCAGCCGGAGATGCGGGTGCGCGCGCTGCTGTTTCTCATCCTGTACAACCTGCTGTTCATCGTGCCCCTGGTGGTGGTCTTTATCCTGGCCTACTATGGCACCACCTCGAAGCAGTTGACGCGTTTTCTCGAGCGGAGGGGGGCTACCATCAAGCTGGGGATGGCGCTGTTGTTCGCCGCACTGGCGGCGTGGCTGCTGATCTCGGTCGTGCGCGGGTGAGCTGCCTGGGCAAGTTCTTTTCGGAGGAGCGGCGGAATGAAGCTCGTGGTGCAGCACATGGACGGCCTGCGCTTCCTGGCGACGGTGGAGAATCACACCGTCGTCGTGGACGCTGCGCCGGAGGACGGTGGAACGGGTACAGCGTTGAGCGCGCCGCAGTTATTCGCGGCGGCGATAGGCGCCTGTATCTGCGAGTTCGTGACCAATTCGTGTCGGCTACACGGCGTTCCCTTCGAACGGTTGGGGGTGGAGATCGCGTGTGAGGAGCTGCAGCGCCCTCGCCGCCTCGGCGCGGTGAATGTGCAGGTTTGCATCGAGCCGCGGCCGCCTGAGGAGATGCAGCGGAGGCTGCTCGGCGTGGCGAAGCACGCCACCCTGGTCAACACGCTGGCGCGCGCGCCGGAGGTGACCATCCGGTTCGCAGAGGAGTGAGGAGGACGTATGCCGGTCTACGAGTATCGCTGCCGGGATTGCGGCGCGACGTTCGAGGTGCTGGTGCGCGCGGGTACAGATGTTGCGTGCCCTCACTGCGGCAGCGCGTCGTGGGACAAGTTGCTTTCTGCCCCGTTCGTGTTGAGCGGGCAGACGGCCCGGCAGGTAGGACACACCTGCTGTGGGCGAGAAGAACGATGCGCCGAGCCTCCCTGTTCAGAGGAGGGTACGTGTCGGCGCGGATAGGCAGGATGAGAGGAGGTGAGTGAGATGGGTCGAGGTCGTGGAGGCGGCAGCGGTGCTGGCCGTGGCGGAGGCCGCGGGCCGGGCCGCATGGGCGGCTCCCAGGCCGCCGGTCCGGGCGGCACTTGCGTGTGCCCCAATCCCAACTGCGGGCACCGCGAGCCGCATCAGGCAGGCGTGCCTTGCTACCAGAAGAAATGCCCGAAATGCGGAACGCAGATGATCCGCGAAGCGTGAATCAGTAGAGCAACCCTCGTGGTCGCCCACCAAAGGAGGTCAATATGATGGCGGAAATGAAGGACGGCTGTGTCAAACCCGCGCGCGGGCCAATTGCGCCCGAGCCTGAAGCGGCCCCACCGGCGGCCGGGGCCACACCACTACGGGAGGTGAAAAAGATGATCGCACGCGTCGGTCAAGAGGCGCCTGATTTTGAGGCAAACGCTTTCATCAGAGATGTGGGGTTCAAGCCTGTCAAACTGTCAGACTACAAAGGCCAATGGATCGTCCTCTGCTTCTTTCCAGGGGCCTTTACCTTCGTCTGACCGACGGAACTGGCGGCGGTCGCCGCCCGTTACGACAAATTCAAGTCGTTGGGGGTTGAGGTGCTGGCGATGAGCACCGATAGCCGTTTCGTGCAAAAGATCTGGCAGGAGCAGGAGCTGTCCAAGATGTTGGATGGAGGCGTGCCGTTCCCCATGGTCTCAGATGGCGGGGGCAAGATCGGCACGGTCTATGGTGTCTACGACGAGGCTGCCGGGGTGGATATTCGTGGCCGCTTTATCATCGATCCCGACTTTGTCATCCGGGCGATGGAAGTGTTGACGCCGGAGGTGGGCCGCAACCCCGACGAACTGATGCGCCAGATCAAGGCCTTCCAGCACGTTCGGGAGACCGGCGAGGTCACGCCTTCAGGCTGGCAGCCTGGAGAGGTCACGCTGAAGCCTGGCCCGGCATTGGTCGGCAAGGTGTGGGAGGTGTGGAAGCCCTGAGCGGTAGGCTCAAGATCACCTGCATCGTAGATAACGCCGTTCAGTCCAGTTCGCGCCTGTGGGGCGAGCACGGGCTGGCATTCCTGGTTGAGATCGGGGACGGGCGCGTGCTGTTCGACACCGGGCAGAGCGGCACGGTGCTGCTGCACAACCTGGCCGTGTTGGGGGTTGATCCGGCGACCATAGACGCGCTGGCGATCAGCCACGCCCACTACGACCACACCGGCGGCCTGCCGGCGCTGCTGAAGCGCACCCACCCCGGTCTCCCACTCTACGCGCACCCCGATCTCTTCCGGGAACGATTCGCCCGGCGCGGGGAGCGGCCCGAGTTCATCGGCCTGCCGCTGGCGCGGGAAGCGTTAGAGACGCAGACGGCGCTGCGCCTGAGCGCCGAACCACAGCAGATCCTGCCCGGCGTCTGGACGACCGGCGAGATCGCGTCCCGCCCTGAGCCGGTGGGAGACAGCCCGCACCACCTGGTACGAGAAGGGGAAGTCTGGGTCCCCGACCTGTACCAGGACGACATGGCGCTGGTCGTCGAAGGGGCTGCAGGGTTGGTCCTGCTGTGCGGCTGTTGCCACGCCGGGCTGCTCAACACGCTCTCCCACGTGCAGCGCACGTTCGAGCGCCCGATCGTGACCATCGCCGGTGGCATGCATCTTGTCAACGCTGACGCGGATCATCTGCGGCAGGTGCGTGAGGTGCTGCTGGGGATGGAATCTGTGCAGCGGGTGTACCTGAATCACTGTTCGGGCGAAGTCGCATTTCACTCTTTGCTACTCGCGTTGGGGTCAGACGTCGTGCGCCCCTGCCCGGCGAGGACTTTCCTGGACTTTTGAAAGGAGACGCGTCAGATGAAAGTGATCATCGATCAAGAGGCATGCATCGACTGCGGCGTGTGCTACGCCGATTGCCCTGATGTCTTTGAGGAGGACGACGCGAACAACGCGAGCCGGATCGTCGAGGCGTACCGGATCGGCGGCGATCCCGGCGTGGGGCAGGTGCCCGACGAACTGGCAGAATGCGCCCGGTCGGCAGCCGATGGATGCCCGGTCGAGGCCATCCGCGTCGAGGAATAGACGCCGGCTTAAGGGAGAATGAATACCGGCGACAGGACAGCGCATCGTTTACATTCAGACATTACATGCGGACAGCTTGTAATTGACACTTTGTACCTCACGTAGTGCCAGTATAACGTTTACACATGGATACTCTCGATTACGACGGATGCTATACTCGCTCCTGATAACCGCCAGCGACAAGGGTTAACGGGAGGTGTATTATACAAGACGAGTTGTCCG
>DAOUDX010000341.1:0-10793 GCA_034430835.1 Anaerolineae bacterium | reverse complement strand
GCAACTGTTGCATCTTGTTCCTCCTCTTCTTGGATTGAGTGGGAACAAGCCTACCATGAACTGTCCACTTTTCAACTGGAGACAGTCCACTTTTCAGCCTTAAATAGTCCACTTTTCAACTTGTCCTGACAATCCGTGGCTGGGGCTTGACAACTTGTACCAAGGAGTGTATAATGAAACCGGTTTAATTAAACCGATTTAACCAAATCGGTTTCAGAGGCTCTTCACACTAAAATGACCAAGAAAACGGTCACAGTCCGAGATGTAGCGCGAAAAGCTGGTGTGTCGCCGGGGACGGTCTCGCGGGCGATGAACAACAGCCCCCTGGTCAATGCAGAGACGCGCGAGCGAATCATGCAGGTCGTTAGGGAGCTCGACTATGTCCCCAACCTCCTTGCGCAACGCCTCTCTACCGGAAGAACGCTGGCCATCGCGGTCATTGTCCCCTTCTTCACTACTACCCCATCCGTCACGGAACGCTTGAATGGCGTCGTGAGCACGCTGGCCAAGAGTGAGTATGATTTGGTCATCCATAACATAGAGGAGCCGGAGCAGCGCGCCGACTGCTTTCGCACCATCCCGCGCCAGGACCGCGTGGATGGTGTCCTGGTGATCTCGATATCGCCTACCGATGAGGAGGTGCCGCTGCTGGCGGAAGCGGGTGTGCCCATAGTGTTGATCGATGCGCATCACTCGGCGCTGAGTATGCTGCATCAGGTCACTGTAGATGATATCGCCGGGGGAAAGGCCGTTGCCGAGTATCTGATTGAACTGGGGCACACCAGGATCGGCTTTACCGGCGATCCGAGTGATAACCCCTTTAGCTTTACCTCCAGCCGCGATCGCGCGTTCGGGTATCGCCGAGCGCTAGAAGCCGCAGGGATTCCCTACCGTACAGAGTATTATGAAGAGAATCCGCATGGCCGCCGAGAAGCACGGGAATCCGCAAAAAAGATGCTGACTCTCCCCGAGCGTCCGACCGCGATCTTTGCGTCCAGCGACGTGCAGGCTGTGGGCGTGCTCGAAGCGGCGCGGGAGCTGGGGTTGCGTGTGCCCCAAGACCTATCCGTGGTCGGGTACGACGACGTCGAGGTTGCCGACATTCTGGGGCTGACGACCATGCGCCAGATGCTTTTCGAGTCCGGCCAACGGGGCGTGGAGTTGCTGCTCGAGACGTTGGAGAATCCAGAGACGGAACCTGTGTACGAGGTATTGCCAACTGAGCTTGTCATACGAGACTCGACTGGGCCGCCGGCCTGAGTCGTGCCGGTCAGGTCACTCTTTTTTCTAGCTACTGCAACCGGTTCAAGTACTTTGCCAGCAAGTGTACTTTGAAGAGGAGGTGATGAGTATCGGGGCAATTCAATACAAGTAGAGGCCATCGCCCACTGTTCAGGTAAAGCGACAGCCTCTACAAAAGGGTAAATGTGTATAGACAAATCTATACACCTCATATTAGTATAACAGAGTATCAGCACAATCACAAGGAGTTGAGAAATGAATACCAAAAAAACGTTGTGGGTCGTAGTGGCCCTGTTCATGGTGCTGGCCATCGTAGGCAACGCTTGCAGTTGTGGGGCACCAGCAACAACTGCTGTCCCTACCGCAACACAGGCTCCCGCCACAGCGGTTGCTACCGCAGCGCCGCCGAGCACGGAGCCGACGCAGGCTCCGGAAGCCGAGTTACCGAACTGCGGGACCGATCCGATAGTGATGAATGGCTACTTCGAAACCGGCTTCGAAACCATCACAAAGCTTACCGAGGAGTTCACGCGGCAGTACCCGAACGTGACCTGGGACCTCAAGTATGACCAGTTCACGAACCTCATCAACGAGACGCCGCGCCTGCTCGCGGGCGACAATCCGCCGGACCTCATCCGGCTGCCCACCTTTGTCTCGTTTGCCAAGCAGGGGTTGCTCATGAACCTTGACGACTACGCGACGGCATTCGGCTGGAACGATTGGCCGGTGCCACTCCAATTTGCCCGGATGGATGCGGACGGCATCCGCGGCTCCGGCACGCTCTATGCCACGGGCCTCAACTACCAATTGACCGGCGTCTTCTACAACAAGGAACTGGCGGCCCAGATCGGCATGACCGAGCCGCCCGCGACGCTCGCCGAGTTCGATGATCTGCTCGCCAAGGCCAAGGATGCCGGACTGCTGCCGATCATGCAGTGGGGCAGCGCTAAAAGCGGCATGGGGCTTGCGTTCCCGCTCCAGCAACTGATGGCCGACTATGGCCCGACCGGTCCGATCAACGACTGGATCTTCCAGAAGCCCGGCGCGACGATCGACACCCCGTCGAATCTGCTCGCCGCCCAGCACCTCGAACGCTGGCTCCAGAACGGATACTTCCCGCCCGACATCAACGCCATCGAGTACACCGATGCCGCCACTCGCTTCGGCGGGGGCGAGGGTGTGTTCACCTTCAACGGTGACTGGCAGAATAAGGGGTACAACGATGCTATGCCCGGCAACGTCGGGTTCTTCGTGATGCCGCCCCTTGAGGCCGGCGGACAGCCTGCCGCCATGTCCGGTCCTCTGACGTACGGCGTCGCCGCGGATGCCAAGAACGCGGACTGCGCGGCGTTCTTCTTCAACTGGATCGGCACGAACGAGACGGCCCGCCAGATCAACGTGGACATCGGCGGTTCCAACCCGGGTGGTCCTGCGGGCCTCCCGATGCCGACGGTCCCGGAGGGCTCGGTCACGCAAGACACCCTCGCTGGTGGACCGATGGTGGGCAGCAACGCGATGGACTTCATCGCCAACGCGACAAGCTCCATCTTCGCCCAGGGCTGGACGCCCGAGCTCCAGAAGATGGTCGGCGGCAAGCAGGATGCCGCTGGGCTCCTCAAGGCCGTCCAGGCGGAATACTTGAGGGAACTCGCGGAGTAGTCATGAGAAGAGCCGCGGGGCGATGCCTGTGCCGCCCCGATCTTATGGAGAAAATCACAAAATGACATCAGACAATCGCCCCGTGGCTACAGCGCTCTCCCGGCGGACCTTCCTGCGAAGGATGTTCCGCCGGGAGACCATCCTTGGCTGGCTGTTCGTGATGCCCGCGTTGGCGATGTACGCGGTGTTCGTGTTGGTTCCCGCCGTGTTGAGCTTACGGTACTCGTTTTTTCGCTGGAACGGCATCGGTGATATGAGGTGGGTGGGACTACAAAACTACCTAACCGTCCTGGAGGTTCCCGATCTGCTGGGAACGATCTTCAACGCGTTCCGGCTGGTCATCTTCTTCAGCTTCATCCCGGTGAGCCTCGGACTCGTCGTCGCGAGCATCATCCACCGTGTGGCGACCGGGAAGTTCGGATCGATATCCCGGACCGTTATCTTCCTGCCCCAGGTCATCCCGCTTGTCGCGGCCGGGATCATCTGGTGCTGGCTGCTGGCCCTCCCGGGCCTGGTCAACCAGATCCTCCGATCCATCGGCCTCGGGGCGTATGCAATTGCTTGGCTTGGCGACTTCGACTGGGCACTCCCGGCGGTAGGCCTTATCGGGATCTGGGTTATGCTGGGATTCTGCTGTGTCGTGCTGTTGACGGCAATAGCGAACGTCGACCCGTCCCTATATGAGTCCGCAAGGATCGATGGCGCCAGTTGGTTTGCGGAATTTTTCAACATAACCATCCCGATGCTCCGGCATGAGATCGGCGTGTTACTCACCGTAACGGTGATCGCCGCGCTTGCCGCATTCGACATCATCTACGTTTCGACGGCAGGCGGACCCGGAAACTCGACGTCGGTCCCTGGAGTCCAGATCTACATCCTTGCATTCACCGAGCAGCGGATCGGACTGGCGTCCGCTTTGTCCGTCATGCTCATGGTCCTGGTCCTGATCGTCGTCATTCCCATACAGCGCCTGAGCCGGGAGGAGGCATCATGAAGATTGGACGCGGCGAACTCCTTGCGGGACGGCTCATCCTACTGGCGATGATGGCGTTCACGCTCATGCCCTTCATCAGCATCTTCGTGACCGGGCTGCATCCGTCGAACACCTTGCCCAGCGGGCTCGAATGGCCCGCGGAACCGCAGTGGGGCAACTTCGTCGAGGCGTTTAGGCAGGCGCACATGACCAACCTCCTGATCTCCAGCACCTATCTCGTGATCGCCGTGGTGCCGATTTCCCTGATCATCTCGACGATGGCGGCCTTTGCCATCGGTCTCCTGCGGATCCCCGGCGCGCGCGTACTGCTGTTCCTGTTCGTGTTCGGGCTGACGCTCCCCTTCGGGGGGATCATCGTCCCGCTCTACTACCTGGAGCGGTGGATGGGGATCTACAACACCCGGATCGCGATCGTGCTGCCGCTGATTGCCTTGTACATGCCCTTCGCCGTCTTCTGGATGCGCGCCCACTTTATCAATATGCCAACCGAGATCTCGGAGGCGGCCCGCGTCGACGGCGCAAACACCTGGGACCTGTTGTGGAAAATACACCTCCCACTCGCGCGGGCGCCGGTCACGTCGCTTGGAATCCTCATGTCCGTCTGGACGTGGAACCAGTTCCTCCTTGCGCTCGTGCTCGTCGAGAACCCGGATGAGCGAACGATGGCCGGTGCGCTGGGAGCGTTCCAGGGCCACTACGCGACCGATGTTCCCCTGTTGTGCGCAGGCACGATCCTGATTCTGTTGCCGACTCTCATCGTCTTTGTGCTGTTCCAGCGCCAGATCATCGCGGCCCTGCTTCAAGGTGCGGTCAAGGGATGAGCAGCGGGCGGCGGTATGCCGAGTGTCATTACATTTATCTTTCTGTACCTCGGTTTTGGTCAACCCTTTGCTGTGTTCATTTTCTATGGCTTTATCAAGAACATTCCACGTGAACTGGAAGAGGCAGCCAAGATCGATGGCGCCAACCAACTGCAGGTTTTTTTTAGATAGTTTTTCCTCTGCTGAAACCTGTCGTCATGACGGTCATGATCTTGGACGTGTTGTGGATATGGAACGACTATCTGCTCCCGAGCTTGATTTTGCTTTCGCCACCAGAACGAACACTGCCACTTTCCACCTATAGCTTTTTCAACGAGTACAGCGTTGATTATGCACCGCTCATGGCGGGAATTGTGTTGTCCTTATTACCTGTTCTTGTCGTATACCTGATAGCTCAAAGGCAGATCATTGAGGGAATAGTGAAGGGAGCAATAAAGTAGAGAGATCTCCGCCTCTATTGTATACCTTGCCAGCATGGCGGGAATAAATCCAACCATTTATGAGGCGGCAAAAAGGACGCCAAGGTCGAACGGGTTGGTTTTCTCGTGGGCGGCGGCAGTTTGGGGCTTGGGTCTGAATGGTTGGCAACACTCATGCCTAACATTGCCGGTGTGGTTCTGTGAAGCTGGCAAGCCTTGTTCATATCTTTAGGTAGACAAAATGTCGCGCTTTCAGTGTTCTTTTCAATCAAAGACATTATTCACCCCCACTACCATCACTGTCATTCTTCCGTTCCCTGTCTTCAATCCGATATCGCCGGACGAGTCGCTTGACGATATTTACGGGTCTGGAGAAAAATCCAAGACTCTGTACCTCTTTCACGGGGCATTCGCAGATTCCGGCAGTTGGTCTTTGTACACCAGAGTGGAAGAATATGCTGACCGTCATGGATTAGCAGTGGTTATGCCGAACGTCGGTAATAGCTTTTACGCTGACCTGTTGCATGGCCCCGCGTATTGGACGTTCTTAAGCGAAGAACTTCCTCGATTTGTCAGGTCGGTTTTTCCATTATCAGATAGACGGGAGGATAATTTCGTAGCGGGGCTCTCCATGGGTGGATATGGGGCATTCAAACTGGCGTTGAACAAACCCGAGAAATTCGCCGCGGGGATTAGCCTTTCAGGCGTGTTGGATATTGTCACAGTCATGAGAAACCCTATTCACCCGGTTTTTGATGTGGACGGGTATTTTGGAGGCTTAGATAAACTCGAGGGTAGTTACAGCGACCTGTTTGCTCAACTCCAAAACCTGAAACGGGAAGGCGTATCCATTCCCAGGCTTTACATGGCGTGTGGTTTGGAAGATGAACTTTACGAAATGAACGTCAAATTCAGGGATTTTGCAGGCTCAAACTCTGTTGACCTAACCTATGAGGAAGGTCCTGGGGGACACACCTGGGATTTTTGGGATCAATATATCTGTCGGGCTTTGGAATGGCTCATCCCAACCCAACAACAGAATCAAAGCTTGCCATGAATGTAACCTGCTCTTGAACGCAACAAACGCCATGTGCAACCTTATTTGACGGACACCAATCCGGCGAAATCCAACGGGCTATGCCCCAATTGAAGATTGAGCCAGACACAAACCGTGTGCGCCAGGATCTTGCGAAACCACTTGGCCAGTAATGTCCAACCCTTGCGTACACGCATCTCTTGCACCTTAAAACGCTCAACCAGCTGTCCATTCACAGTTTCGATGAGTTGCCGCACCCCTTTCAGAACATCGGGAAGCATAAAAGCCGTCGGTTGCATCCCTGCGCGCAGAGGGGTAAGTAGCCGTAGGTCATAGTCTTCCTGCAACGCTGTTTGCTTGTCCTGGTCTAGAGAGGCCTTATCCGCCAGGGCGAGCGTCCCGGCTATGTTTGTCAACCGAAAAGTGACAAGTCACATTTCCGATATACTGAGAGTATGACGTCAACGCGGTGTGGAGTTGTTCTGCACGCCGGACGGCAATTCTACCCTGTCTGTGGCGTACGACAGGGCACAGCACAGGATCCTCATTGTTAACACGGCTCCCGTCCGTAGGGGCAGTAGCCGAACGGTACACGCTGCACCGTTTGCGCTCGCCGATGATGAGGCGCTCAAGCTGCATGTCTTTCTCGATCGCTCCATCGTAGGGGTATTTGCCAACGAGCGCTGCGCGATCACCATGCGGGTGTATCCTGATGAGGGTTGCCAGGGCATCAAGCTCTTCGCCACTGGCGGTAGCGCGCACCTCGTCGCGCTGGATAGCTGGCGGATGGAGGCGATATGGCCCACCGGGTAGTCAGGCCAGGCTGAACTGTTCAGACAGCATCGAGAGGCCCTACTCTCTTTCTCCTCCTTGATCTGTAGTCCCGCCGCAGAAAGCGGCGGGACTACAAGGAGAACAGAGATTGCAACGCAGGATGTGAACCCGTGTCAGTCAAGAACCAAGTACAGCTAATCACATATCCTGACTCGCTAGGTGGCGACTTACGCGCGCTCAACGAGATTCTTCTGAGGCACTTTGCCGATGTCTTTAAGGGCGGTGTCCACATTCTGTCCCCCTTTCCTTCCTCAGGCGACAGAGGCTTTGCCCCTCTCACGTACCTGGAGATCGAGCCGGCGTTTGGCGCCTGGGAGGACATCAGGCGCATCGGCGAGGGTTTCGACGTCCTGCTCGACCTGATGGTCAACCACATCTCGCGGCAGTCCCCATACTTTGAGGATTTCCTGAAAAAGGGGCGCGAGTCAGAGTACGCCGACATGTTCATCACCCTGGACAAGGTCTGGCCGGATGGCGACCCGCCCCAGGAGGACGTGGCCAAGATATTCCTGCGCAGACCGGAGCATCCCTTTTCCGATATAACCATCGAGGAGACGGGCCAGGTCGAGCGGATCTGGACCTCTTTTGGCAAGGAAACTCCCTCCGAGCAGATCGACATCGATGTGAAGTCGAAACTGGTCCGGGAACTGCTTGCCAGTTTCCTCGCCCACTTTGGCCAGTGGGGGGTCAAGATTGTGCGGCTCGATGCGGTGGCATACGTGACCAAGAGGGCAGGGACGAACTGCTTCTTTGTAGAGCCGGAGATATACCAGTTCATGGAGTGGATCACAGGGGTGGCTACCCCCTTGGGTATTGAACTCCTTCCCGAGGTTCACGCGCACTATTCGATCCAGCGCAAGCTGGCCGAGCACGGTTATTGGGTGTACGACTTTGTCCTGCCCGCATTGATCCTGCATACCCTATTGAGCAAGTCAAGCCAAAAGCTGCGCGGCTATTTGGAGGCTTGCCCGCGCAAGCAGTTTACCATGCTGGACTGCCACGACGGCATCCCCATCATGCCGGATATGGATGGCATTTTGGAGGCAAAAGAATCGAGCAAGATCGTGGATACCTGTGTGTGGCGCGGTGCTAATCTCAGTCACATTCTTTCGCCTCAACACAAAGCCAAAGACGGGTTCGACGTACACCAGATCGGGTGCACGTACTATTCTGCCCTCGGGTGTGACGACGATGCCTACCTAGCCGCCAGGGCCATCCAGTTCTTTGCTCCCGGCGTGCCGCAGGTGTATTACGTCGGCCTGCTGGCGGGCGAGAACGATTATGAAAGCGTGAGGTTGACCGGCGAAGGTCGCGCCGTCAACCGCCACAATTACGACATTGCAGAAATCGACCAGGCGCTTCAGAAAGAGGTCGTCCAAAGACTGCTCAAGCTCATCCGGTTTCGAAACGAATATCCGGCCTTTGGCGGCAGCTTCAGAGTACTAGAGTCAGGCGACAAGGATATCCTCCTCTCCTGGCAAAGAGGGAATCGGATGTGCTCGCTGATCGTGGGCTTGTGTACCAATCAAGCCGTGATCACGTACGTCGATGACACGGGCGAGTTGCAGGAGTACAAGGTGTAGGGCACTTGACGATCCGGCACCAAAGAACAGACCCAATTGAATGATCCCTAACGTGGAGAGACTCTGTGACAGAAACAAACCCATCGCACCATAACCAAGACCTACTTGCCATCGGCGAAGCACTGATAGATTTGATTTCCCTCGGAGAAACGCGCGAGGGCCTACGGGATGCGGACGCCTTTGGCCGGCATCTGGGCGGCTCTATTACCAACGTCGCCGTCAATGTTGCCAAGCTGGGCGGCACGTCAGCCGTCGTATCAAAGACGGGAGCTGACGCTTTTGGCCAATTCATCAAGGATGAACTTGAGCGGCACCGGGTCAGTACCGACTGTTTGATTCAGGATCCCAACTCCAACACTACAGTGATCTTTGTCTCACGCACTTCCGGCACACCCGACTTTATAGCGCTCCGCGACGCAGACTATGCCCTCACGCCGGATGAGGTGCCGGAAGAGGCGATTGCTCGGTCCAGGGTCATGCACGTTTCCACGTTTGCCCTCTCGCGCGACCCGTGCCGCTCCGCTGTGAGTAAAGCGCTACGGCTGGCGCACGAGCAGGGCAAGATCGTGTCTCTCGATCCCAACTACAGCCCGCGCATCTGGCCTGACTATGAGGAAGCGCAGCGGGTCGTCCGCTCGATGTGCCGCTATGTCACGGTCATCAAACCCTCACTGGACGACGCTTCGCGCTTCTTCGGGCCGGGATATACGCCAGAGCAGTACATCCGAATGTTTCACGAGCTAGGGCCCGAGACAGTGGTCTTGACTATGGGCAAGGAAGGGGTGTTGAGCTCATATCAGGGGCAGATTGTAGGACATATGCCCGTTCGGCCCGTGGAGGTTGTGGATGCCACCGGTGCCGGGGATGCCTTCTGGGCGGGATTCCTGGTGGCCAAACTGGATGGTCGTCCGCTGGAAGAATGTGTACTGTTTGCCCGCGAGATCGCAGAGGTCAAGATGGCGACGATTGGCTCGCTCATGGATACAATCGACCGCCAGGCTGTGTATGCCAGGATTAGTTCGTAGGTTGGGTTGAGCGAAGCGAAACCCAACACCCCACAATGACAAGGTACTGACCTATGCGATACCGCAGAGCACAGGCAGCAGGCGGGATGTTCCTCTTCACCCTGGTCACTCACGACCGGCGCAGGTTTCTGTGCCAGCCCCAACACGTCACCCTGCTGCGGACCGCTTTGCGCTGCGTGATGGCGCGCCACCCCTTCAAGGTCGAGGCCTTCGTCCTGCTGCCCGACCACCTCCACTGCATCTGGACGCTACCCACAGGGGACAGTGACTTCTCCGGGCGCTGGCGGCTGGTCAAAGGCTACTTCACGCAAGGATGTGACCCGACCTATCGGGGCTGCGTCTTGGCCTCGCGGGAGCGGAAGAGAGAACAGGCGACTAGGTGCGCGGAGCGCACCCGGCAGCGGCGTTTCTGGGAACATCAGATTCGCGATGAGGAAGACTTGATCCGACACGTGGAGTATGTTCACTACAACCCGGTGAAGCACGGACTGGTGAGCGCACCACGGGAATGGCTGCATTCGAGTTTCCACCGCTACGTGCGCGCGGGCGTGTACGCTGAGGAGTGGGGCGCTGGCGGGGAGGTGCTTTTCGAGCCTGGCATCGGTTCGGAATGATGGATGGGCTGGGTTGAGGCGCAGCCGAAGCCCAGCCTACAGGTTGTCATTCGTCATTGGTCATCTGTCATTGGTCGTTGTGCATCCGACCGGCGTCGCGGAATTTCCCCCACCCTGGGGAAAATTCCCCTCCTCTTGCTCAATTTGGCCATGGCTCGCGGCAGGCGGACCATGGCCGAAGCCTCTCTAGTTCCCCAGTCCACACCAGCCCAAGGCCTCCACATTTGCACTTCTCGATACCGCCATATCTTCAGGTCATCGGCCACACACCCCCCAGATGTAGGCGGCGATCTCGCGCGAGGGTCAACGTCCGTTGACGAGAGCGCCGATTGCGTGTCTCATTCCATCTCCCTTTTCCCAAGACTGCCCCAGCGCTGGCACGTTTCTTGCAACATGAAGAAGTGACGCGACCCGTCAGGAGAAACCCAAAAAGCCAGTAGCACCGACTCGTTCTGCAACAACTTCGCCAACCCGAAGAAAGGAACAATCTGTATGAAGATCGAAATCTGGAAACCATGGTTCCGGGTGGTTTTCCTCGAGCTGGGAGCCTGGGAGTACATACTCCT
>DAOUDX010000340.1:0-2890 GCA_034430835.1 Anaerolineae bacterium | reverse complement strand
CCCGCTAAATTGATGGGAACGACAAGTTCCGGGCGTTCCGGGAAACGAAAGACGTGGACCGAAAGGGCCAAGAGCCGAAAACGTCAAGCCGGTCTGACGGAACTGAGAGGAACATTCGTTTTCAATCAAGGAGAAACAGACATGGGTGACAAGGGAAGTAAAGATAAAGGCAAAAGGGAACAACAGAAAAAGGCCCAGCGTAGTCCAAAGGAAAAACGAAAACTGAAAAAGGAAAAGAAGAATAGATAAATACGCACCGTTATGCACCGTCCAGTGCCCATTGCAGCGTAGTCGCTTGATGAAGACCTCACGGGTGGTGCGTTAGGTGCCTCCCAAATCGGATAGCCAGGAGGGTTTCCCTTCCCGGCCCCCACACTACCAGCATGCGGGTTGCCACTTCGTTTCGGATTCTCATAACCCCAGGTACAAAAAACGGTGACAGGTCATGAATATATTTGTTCTCAATACAGGAAGATGTGGTTCGACTACCTTCATAAAAGCATGCCAGCATATAACCAATTTTACTAGCGCGCACGAATCGAGAATTATGCTACTAGGGGATGCGCGCTTCCAATATCCAGAAAACCACATAGAAGCGGACAATCGCCTTTCCTGGCTCTTGGGGAGGCTAGACAGATATTATGGTAAGGATGCGATGTATGTGCATTTAAAAAGAAACGATCATGACACGGCGCGAAGTTTTGTCAAACGATATTCAGTCGGGATCGTGGCTGCTTACAGGCACGCCGTACATTGGGAGTTGCCAGAGAGCAACGATGCTATGTCTGTCTCATTAGATTACTGCGATACCGTTAACAGTAATATCGAACTATTTCTAAAGGACAAACCAAATTGGATGAGTTTTTCCCTTGAAAATGCTAAAGTTGATTTTCGGAAATTTTGGGAGATGATCGGCGCTGAGGGAAACCTGGAGTCTGCTTTGTTGGAATTTGATATAGCCTACAATGCTTCAAAGCGGCCACGCAGGCGTCTCATAGCACGAACCGTGCGAAGAATACTCCGGATAGGCAAGAAAAGCCTTATTTCGCAAGAAATGCCTGACGAGGCGCTGCACCTGACCGCTATTCCGCTGCGATCCATAGCGGCAGGTGAGCTTTGACGTTGGCACAGCCCGACATCGAGCCACTGTCGTAGCAACTCAAAGGACCTTGGGGACACACCGGAAAGAAAATGAAACCATGACGCAGCCAATCAGCATCATGCCGTGTCTGGACATGCAAAACGGCCGTGTGGTCAAGGGCGTTCACTTCGTCGACATCCTCGACGCGGGCGATCCGGTCGAGTGCGCTCAGGCTTACTGTGAGGCGGGAGCCGACGAGTTGGCCCTGCTGGACATCACCGCCACGGTCGAGGGTCGCCGCACGATGCTCGACGTGGTCCGGCGCGTGGCCGAAGCCGCCAGCGTGCCGTTTACCGTCGGCGGCGGGATCTCCGACGTGGCCTCGGCCGCCGCCGTCCTGGAGGCCGGGGCCGATAAGGTCTCGACCAGCAGCGCCGCCTTCCGCCGACCGGAAGTCATCGGCGAGATGGTTAAGGAGTTCGGCCCAGAGAAAGTGACCGTGGCGATCGACGTGGATCAGAACGAGGCGATGCCCTCCGGCTACGAGGTTTACATCGACGGCGGCCGCACGGCCACCGGCGCCGACGCCGTCGACTGGGCCAAGCGGGTCGATGCGCTGGGCGTGCCGGTGATCCTGCCCACGAGCAAGGCCGGCGACGGGGCGAAGACCGGCTACGATCTGCCGGTCATCCGGGCGATGAAGGCGGTCACGTCGGCCCAGATCGTCGCCTCCGGCGGCGCGGGCGAGCTTGTGCACTTCTACGAGGCCGTCGAGGCCGGCGCCACGATCCTGCTGGCGGCCAGCGTGTTCCACTTCCACATGATCGGCATCCCCGAGCTGAAAGACTACCTCCGCGGTCGCGGCGTGAATGTTCGCTGAGGCCCAGTGGCGTGCTTGGGAAGGATCTGTAGGCGAATTCCTTGGGGATGGTCCCGATTCTTGTGCAGCGCAGCAGAGCAACAGTGGGGCTGTCCCTCTGCGAAATCGATCTGGCGGACGCGGAGTTCGGCTTTGGCCGCGGCAATGTGGGGGATCTGTGCTTGCCAGGAAAGAGAATAGCTGATAGAAAATGCAATACCCTGCGAGTTGTTTTTTCCTGCTGCGAGCGTGCTCGATCGTCACGAACCACCGAGAGTTGCGAATTGGCCCATCCAGGAACCGTTTACGATCAGTCCGGGCGTCCGGCCGTTGCCCTGATCACCAATCACGGATACGCCGGCGCGGAGATTCCGATTGGCGGCGCTCCGGACACGGGCGGACAGAACCTCTACGTCAACTCGCTGGCTCGCGCACTGGACACGTTGGGCTACCGTGTGACGGTGTTCACGCGCGGTGGATTCCCTTACCTCGACGGCAGCCGAGTCCGCCGGGAGCCCGAATACCTGACGGATCATGTTCGCTATATTTTCGTACCCGGCGGTGGGGACGCGTTCATCCGAAAAGAGGACATCGCGATCGCGCTGGACGAGGAGATCGACTGGCTGGACGCGTTTATCCGCGACGAGGCGGCCGACCGGGATTGTGATCCGTGGGAAGTCTATGAGTTCGTCAATACACACTACTGGGACGGCGCCATTATCGGCACGCGACTCGTCCAGCGCTGGCGCAGCGACGTTGCCGCGGCGGCCATCAGCCGGTTGCTCCACGACGTGGTCCCCGACGATCAATTGAGGCAGCTGGAGGCGGAACGTCACTGGCAAGCCGTGGGAGACGCGCCGGCGTTTCATCTCGGCCACGTGTTGATTCGGAGTGCCGGTTCCCCGGCAGTCCCTCTCGTCGAGCGAGTCTCCCGGGCCGCCGAGCGACTG
>DAOUDX010000339.1:0-6239 GCA_034430835.1 Anaerolineae bacterium | reverse complement strand
GCAACTGTTGCATCTTGTTCCTCCTCTTCTTGGATTGAGTGGGAACAAGCCTACCATGAACTGTCCACTTTTCAACTGGAGACAGTCCACTTTTCAGCCTTAAATAGTCCACTTTTCAACTTGTCCTGACACGTCTCTGGAGGTGCTTGACAAAGAGGAGGCCAAGAGAATCTTCCGCCAGTATGACAACGAAGGGCTGATGCACAGCATTTGGACAGGTGTGACTCCCTATGTGGTGGGCATGTGCAACTGTGATCACGATTGTGGGGCCTACAAGGGGTACATTGAGATGCGCGGGTCCCCGAGCTTTTTTCGAGCGGAGTACATTTGCCAAACAGACTGGGACCTCTGCACAGGGTGCAAGTCTTGTATGAGCCAATGCCAGTTCGGGGCTCAGTTCTACTCGTCTGCGCTTGCCAAGGTCTATATCGATCCGGCCAGGTGCTTCGGATGCGGCGTGTGTAGAGCGGCATGCCCCAACGATGCCATTACACTCATGCCAAGGCAGGAAAGCCCTGAGGCAGCGAATGTTTGGCTGAGAGATACCGCGCAGTAACGTTCTGCAAGTCGAAGCTGGCTTGCTGCACAGACACATGCTTGGCTGGCAACTGTGCTTCTGCCACAAGAAGAACAGCGCAGCCCAACACCCGCTGCCAAGAACCGGCGTCGCCCGGTTCGTGCGGGGAAAAGGATGGCAGGCCATCCTGCGGAGTTGCAGCCGACGTTGCTCCGCCGTGCTCCGCAACGCAGCTGGCGCGACCGTTGGGCTGCCACGTCGAACAAGGCATAAAGAACACCCATCTGTCATGAATGGACATCCTTGGGGAAAACACGAACGTGCATATCACAATTCTAGCAATTGGTTCACGTGGCGATGTGCAGCCCTACGTTGCGCTGGGGTTGGGCCTACAAGAGGCGGGGCACGAGGTACGCCTCGTCGCAGCGGATTTCTTCAAGACATTCATCGAAAGCCGGGGGTTGGATTTCTTCCCAATTAACACCTTCGGCCAGCTCGAAGCCGGTGGGAAGGCGCACGCCACCATAGCAACGACAATGGATCGCGCTGGTCAGCTTCGCCAACTATGGACAAACTTTCGGGCGCTGCTGCCTACCCTGCAACAGACGCAAGAGAGTGTTTGGCAAGCCAGCCAGGGGACTCGGGCGATCATCTTTTCAAGCATCGGGACAAGCGCCTACCACGTGGCCGAAAAGCTGAAGGTGCCCTGCGTGTGGGCGTTGACAGTTCCCATGTTCGGCCGCACCCGCACACATCCCAACCCCCTGCTGCCCCCACTCCCACTGGGCCATGGCTACAATCTGTTGACCCATACCCTTATTGAGCGATTCTGGCGGCAGCTCCTGGGAAGACTCTCCAACTCATGGCGACGAACGCAGTTGGAGCTGCCCCCAATCCCACTCCACCGATGGCCCTACACACAGTTGCGCGGACAACCGCTGCCTATGCTCTACTGCTACAGCCCCGCCGTTGCCCCCAAGCCCTCCGACTGGAGTGAGCAAGTCCACGTGACCGGCTATTGGTTTCTTGACCGCCCTTCGGACTGGCAGCCGCCTGCCGACCTCGTCCGCTTCCTGGAGTCGGGACCGCCACCCATCTACGTCGGGTTTGGCAGTATGGTATCTCGCAAATCGGAGGAGACGACTCGCATCACGCTGGACGCACTGAAACAGTCGGGGCAGCGTGGGGTGGTTGCCACAGGGTGGGGAGCACTGAGCCAATCGGATCTGCCCGACGGGGTGTTCTTGATCGAGTCCGCTCCCCATGACTGGCTCTTCTCCAAGATGGCGGCTGTGGTGCATCATGGCGGCGCGGGAACGACGGGAGCAGGACTGCGGGCGGGCGTGCCGAGCATCGTCGTTCCCTTTGGAGGGGATCAACCCTTTTGGGCACGGCGGGTCAAGACGCTGGGTGTTGGACCGGACCCGATCCCACGCGGACGTCTGACTGCCGATAGACTGGCGCACGCGATGCGCATTGCAGTCACAGATGAGCAGATGCGCAAACGCGCCGCTGGATTGGGGGAAGCAATCCGCGCCGAGGATGGTGTAGGGAATGCTGTACGGATATTCAACCAAATCACTGATGGTAGCCCATCCATTGCATGAGGCCGACCGTGCCTATCAGCGCTCCATAGCATCGGCGGTTCGTTTCAGCAAGTCGTTGGTGAGCGAGAGGCGCGTATAAGGTAGTCGCAGACCACTCTATTGAAGGTGTGCCTTGGACCACGAAGAAGACCTCTCAGCGCCAACGGATCAGATGGGCGAGCAGTCAGCCCGCCCTGGCATCGACTGGATCGTAGGCATCACAGACCACATCACGCCGCCTGCCGATATCGAGCAGAGCGCCTTCCCGCAGGCCCAGTTCCGCTTTCTCCCCAACTGGAGAACGGCGGAAGAGAATCGGGAGGAATGGCGACAGGTCGATGCCATTCTCGTCTGGCATTGGAGGGTGGACCGGGCGACGCTCGACGTGCTGGATCGCTGCAGGATCATCGTGCGCTACGGTGTGGGGTACGATCTCGTGGACGTCGAGGCGGTCGCCGAGCGCGGCATCCCCCTCTGCAACACGCCCGACTATGGCACGGAGGAGGTCGCCGATACGGCGTGCGCCATGATCCTGTCTCTCCAGCGCAAGGTGGTGGCCTACGATCGCGCCTGCCGCCACTATGGCCAGGGCTGGCAGGAGCACCTCCTGCATCCCACCCAGCGTACGTCGGAGCAGACGGTGGGATTGATCGGCGTGGGGCGCATCGGGACGGCGACAGTGAATCGGCTGAAGCCGTTCGGCTTCCGCATCGTGGGCTACGATCCCTACCAACCTTCCGGCCACGAAAAGGCCGTCGGCTACCAGCGCGTGGATTCGCTGGCAGAGCTGCTGAGCGAGTCCGACATCGTCAGCGTCCACTGTCCCCTGACAGCAGAGACGCGCGGCATGATAGACGCAGAGTTCCTGCAGCGGATGAAGCCCGGGGCCTCGCTCGTGAACACCGCCAGGGGAGGCATACTCGCCAGCCTGGACTGCCTCGAGGAAGCGCTGCACAGTGGCCACCTGGCATCTGCCGCGCTAGACGTGCTCCCGGACGAGCCCCCCAAGGACCACCCACTCATCCAGGCGTGGCGCGAGGACCAGCCCTGGATACGCGGCAGGCTCGTCATCACACCGCACTCGGCCTACTATTCGGAGCGTGGGTGGTACGAGATGCGCTACAAGGCTGCGGAGACGGCGCGCCTGTACCTCGTCGCGGGAAGACTGCGAAACCAGATCGTGCCGTGAGCGCAGTGACAGAGGCTGAGAAGCTGACGGCCGAGCCGGTGAGCCTATCCCGGCCCTGCGTCTTGCTCACTCGCCGAATCCCCCTCTCTCGCCTCCTGCGTGTGCTTGCACTCCGGGTAACGGCTGCAACCCCAGAATAGCCCGCGCTTCCCCTTCCGCTCCACCAGGTCGGCCCCGCAGCGGGGGCAGGTCCCTACCACAAACGGCGCTTTCCACTTGCAGCGCGGGAAATTGACGCAGGCGCGGAAGCGCCCGTACTTCCCCTCCCGCACCACCACCGGCCCGCCGCACTCAGGGCACGTCTCCCCGGTCAGCGTGGCGGCGCGCTTCTCGCCGCTCACGATGATGGACGCAGCCACAGCCTGGCCCTGCGCCTGTTCCACCGCGTCCGCGAACGGCGCGTAGAACGCGGTCAGCACCTCCACCCAGCCGCGCTCCCCACGGGCTATTGCGTCCAGGTCCTCCTCCATCTGCACCGTGAAGCCCACGGCGAACAGATCGGGGAACTGGGCCACAAGAAAGTCGCACACCACGCGCCCCAGCTCCGTCGCCAGCAGCGATTTCTTCTCCCGCTCCACGTACTCGCGATCCACGATGGTGCGGATGATGGTCGCGTACGTGCTGGGCCGCCCGATACCCAGCTTCTCCAGCTCCTTGATCAGGCTGGCCTCGGTGTAGTGCGGCGGCGGCTTGGTGAAATGCTGCTCCGGGAAGAGGCCGTGGCACACCAGCGGCTCTCCCTCGGCCAGTGGCGGCAGCGCCTGATCGGCGGCCCCTTCCTCCTCGCCCGCTTTCTCTTTCTGCACCTCATACACCTTCAGGAAACCGTCAAAGAGCAGCTCCCGCCCGGTGGCGCGGAAGAGATACGGCAGATCCTGGCCGCCGCGCGACGTGGCGATATCGACAGTCGTCACGTCGTAGACGGCAGGCTTCATCTGGCTGGCGATAAAGCGCCGCCAGATCAACTCGTACAGCTTTGCCTGGTTGGGCGTCAGGTGTTCGCGCAGATCCTTTGGCGTGCGCTGGCACGACGTGGGGCGGATCGCCTCGTGGGCCTCCTGCGCCACCTTGGCCCTCGTCTTGTACCGGGGCGGCTTCTCCGGCAGGTACGCCTCGCCCCAGAAGCGGGCGATGACCTCGCGCGCCTCCGCCTGGGCCGATTCGGCCACGTGGGTCGAGTCTGTGCGCATGTAGGTGATCAGGCCCACCGTGCCCTCGTCGGGCAGCGCGACCCCCTCGTACAGCTCCTGCGCGATCCTCATCGTCTTGGCCGCCGGCCAGCCCAGCCGGTTAGCCGCGTCCTGCGTCAGCGTACTGGTCGTGTAGGGCGGATACGGGTTGCGGCGCTTTCGGTGCCGCTTGACCTTGAGCACCCGCCAGTCGGCTCCCTCCAGCGCCTCGACGACAGCCAGCGCGTCGGCTTCGGTCTTGAGCTCCGGTTTCCCTTCGGCTGCGAACCTTCGGTTCGCGCTCAGGGCAGGCTCCTTGCCGACGCGCACCAGTCGGGCGCGGAAACGGTGCTCCTCGTCGCCCACCTTCGAAAGCTCCGCGTCCAGCGTCCAATACTCCTGCGGCACGAAGGCCTCGATCTCCCTGTCCCGCTCGACGATGAGGCGCAGCGCCACCGTCTGCACCCGCCCGGCGGAAAGCCCCTTGCGCCCCCGGATTGCTTTCCACAGCACCGGGCTGACCTGGTAGCCGACGAGGCGGTCGAGGACGCGGCGGGCCTGCTGGGCGTCCACGAGGTCCATGTCGAGACTGCCGGGAGCGGCCAGCGCCGCCTGCACCGCCTGGGGCGTGATCTCGTGGAAGGTGACCCGATGCAGCACCCTGCCCTTGAGCGCCGCCTTGACGGCCTGGGTCACGTGCCAGGCGATAGCCTCCCCCTCCCGGTCGGGGTCGGTGGCCAGATAGACCACGTCGGCATCGGCGAGGGCCTCGCGCAGCCGGTCGAGCACCTTGCGCGCTCCCTTGCGCAGATGGTAGGTGGGACGGAAGCTGTGCTCAGCGTCCACGCCCAACTGCTTCGGCGGCAGGTCGCGGACATGGCCCATTGAGGCCAGCACGCGGTAGCCACGCCCCAAAAAGCCCTGCAGGGCCTTGGCTTTGGTCGGGGATTCGACGATGACGAGATTCATACGGCCTCCGCAAGAGATTATAGACCCGCTTGCCCCGCCGGACAAACAGGTGTACCATTGAAGCCAAAGGAAGGATAGCTATGCGTGTCCATCACCTCAACTGCGGCACCATCAACGTCCCCGGCGGCGCCTCCCTCATCGGCACCGGGGGCTTTTTCACACCTGCCCGCGGGGTGACTCACTGCATCCTGGCCGAGACGGACGACGGATTGCTATTGGTCGATACCGGCTGGGGCACGCGCGATTGCCTCGCGCCCACCCTCTTTATGCGGTGGATGACCGCCATGGGCGGCCATCCCCGCGATCTGAAGGAGACAGCGGTCAAGCAGGTCGAGCGGCTGGGCTACGCGGCGGAGGACGTCAGGCACATCGCGCTGACGCACTTTCACTTTGACCACGCCGGGGGCTTGCCCGATTTTCCGCAGGCGAAGGTACACATTTACAGGGAGGAATACGAAGCGGTCACGCAGCCGAGGGACATGTACGAGCGATACCCCTACCGCGCCGAGCACCGGGCACACAGGCCCCATTGGGTCGTGCACGATCTGGCAGGAGACCAGTGGTTCGGCTTCGACTGCACGCCGCTGATCGATCTCGGCTCAGTGGCTTTTTGCCTCGTGCCGCTGACCGGCCACACGCGCGGGCACAGCGCAGTTGCCCTGCGGTTGCCGCACAGGGTGTCTGTTCAAAATTTGGGAACGTGTTCTGTATTCCCCACTGGGGCTGCAAAAAGACATACTTTTGGTGCAACTCGCCCCACTTCGA
This sequence comes from Anaerolineae bacterium, assembly GCA_034430835.1. Classification (GTDB taxonomy): domain Bacteria; phylum Chloroflexota; class Anaerolineae; order B4-G1; family B4-G1; genus JAFGED01. Next base: position 44 of record DAOUDX010000339.1, on the reverse strand, counting down.
TGCTATGTATGGCGCTATTTAGGGCTGACGCCCCACCAACAACC
>DAOUDX010000338.1:0-34422 GCA_034430835.1 Anaerolineae bacterium | reverse complement strand
GGTTGTTGGTGGGGCGTCAGCCCTAAATAGCGCCATACATAGCATCGAAGTGGGGCGAGTTGCACCAAAAGTATGTCTTTTTGCAGCCCCAGTGGGGAATACAGAACACGTTCCCAAATTTTGAACAGACACTCCTCAACCATCGACGTTTCCCGCAGGACAGAATGGCTGCTATAATGAGCGCGGCACCCGCCCGCCCGATCTCCATCACGAAGCACAATGTGCAAGACAACGGCTTATATTACGACTGTAATACATAGCGCGCATGGTAATTCAAGATCAGATGCATGTCAAGACGGAAACCTATGGTCTGATACGCCCTCAATATACCAGATAATCGATAGACACGTCATCCCCCTAGAGTAGTGTTCGGGGTGGTATCCCATGCTCGATTGATCAGTGATGCGTGCAACATTTCGACCGGTAGACTGTAATATCAGGTAGAACCAGACGATGGCGATCCCGGAAGAAGCAGGGGAACGGAGACTGATCCGGCGGGCCCAGTGTGGGGACGACGATGCCTTCGGCCAACTAGTGGTCCGCCACCAGCAGGTCGTTTTCAACATCGCCTATCGGATGATGGGGAATCGGCAGGAGGCCGAGGACGTGGCGCAGGAAGCCTTTGTGAAAGCCTATCAGGCATTGGATCGCTTCGACGCGCAGCAGCCCTTTGCGCCCTGGATTTGCAGGATTGCTACCAACACGGCGCTGAACCGGATCAAACAACAGCGGCCCGAAACGGAGCTGAACGAAGAGATACTCTTGGCCGGACAGCCAAGCCCAGAAGCGCAGGCCATTGCAGGCGAGGTATCCGATCGCCTCAGAGCCGCTATCGCCGCGCTGCCACCCAATCATCGCGCCGCCATCGAGTTGCGCCACTTCCAGGGGCTTTCGTACCAGGAGATGAGCGAGACGCTGAACGCGCCGCTTTCGGATATCAAGTCGTGGCTTTTCCGGGCACGGCGCAAACTGCGCGAGGTGCTGAAATGAGCCAGAACCATCTGAGCGAAAAGACGCTCAACGCGTATCTCGACGGCGAGCTGGCCGGCGGAGAGCGTGAGCAGGTCGAGGCCCACCTGGGCACCTGTGAGACGTGTCGGGTGGAGGTAGAGACACTGCAACGGCTGTTCGTCGCCCTCGACGGAATCGCCGACGCGCCAGCGCCGAACCTGGCGCCGGGCACGCTGACCCGCATCCACCCCCGCCGTAGATTTGCAGGCCTGAAATGGCTCATCCCGGCGCTGCAAGGGGCCGCCGCCCTGGCGCTGATCGCCTGGGGATGGTCACGGCTGGCCGGTTACCTGACCGCCCTCATCGGCGCCTTGCCGCTGAAGGCACTGGAGGGGACCTCGAACAGCGCGGCAGACTGGATTGTGTCCCAGTGGGCGACGCTCATCACCTGGCCCGAAGCCGCGCGAGCACTGGTCCTGGACTGGGGTACTCGGTTGTCCGGCGGTCCAAGTGTTCCACTGCCACAACTGCTTGTACTGGGAATCCCGATAGCAGTCCTCTGGTTAGCAGGTAACGCGCTGCTCCTGCGCCGAGCTTTACTCAATGGGAAACAAGCCTATCCGTAGGAGGTGTCAAAAATGGGAACTAGCGATAGAAGTGGGCTCTCTCTCCTGTGCGCGACCATGATCGGATTGCCGGCGATGCTGGTGCTCCTGACCGCGCTCGTGCCCGGCTACGTCAGACGAACGCACGGCGTGATGCGCAAGTGGCCCGGTAGATCGTTCCTGCTGGGGCTGGTCAACTTTGTATTCTTTCTCGCTTTGGCGATGCTCGTCAACTTCGCCGTCGGAGTCAACGGCCACCTCGTGAGTGCAAGCTTTCTGATGACGGTGATCGGCGCATTCTCGCTGTTCCTCATCCTGCCGCTGGTGCTCTCCGTCGGGCTCCTGGCAGCCGCAGGCATCGTCGGAGATCGACTCTGGCAACAGATCGCCTCAAAACCGGCCTCGCTGATGGGCTCGCTGGCCCTCGGCATTCCACTCATGGTCCTGACGCTGCTGGTGCCCATCCTGGGCTGGCTGCTGTTCCTGGGATTGGTGCTCGTCGGGCTGGGCGCGGCCATCATCGCGCTGGGTCAGGTCATCGTCGATCGCATTCGGGGGAAAAAGATCAGTCAAGAACCCGTCTCACCGGTGGCCGAGCCGATCGACTAGCTTATGCGACCGGCGGCTCCAATCTCGGTGAGCGAACCTGACGCGCTCATTTCAATGCACCCGCCTCGATTCCCTCATGCGCTTCGAGATCCCCTTGAGCCGTCGCTTTTCGAATATCGTCAGGCTTCCCATACCGGAACGGGCGATCTTGTCCAGCAAACGATCAAGCGTTTCCTTGTCCTCTCTCTCCTGCCTGGCCCGCCTGCGGGCGCGGGCCGCTGCCCACCTGCTGCGCCAGTATGACAGGCGGAAGGGGTCCGAGCCTAGCACGTAGAGCGGGTTTCTGTAGAGCTGGACGAACAGAATCACGGAAAGCCCCATCACGATGGCATAGAGAATAGGGCTGTGCACGACGATGGAGGGATACAGAGCCGTCGTGATCAGCAGACCGATGATGGCACCGCCCAGGTGCGCGTCGTGGCCAATGTTGCCCAGTTGGGCTCTCAGCCCGTAGAACGACACAAAGATGAACAGGATGGCATACAGCCAGGACGGCATGGGGATGAAGAAAAAAGACATCAAGGCACCGGGGAACAGAAAGATGAAGGCAAAGATGACACCACACACACCCCCGGACGCCCCCAGCGCCGAATAGCCATAGTGATTCCGATGCAGATAGAGCGATAGGAGGTTTCCGCCAACGATACTGCCCAGGAAGATGAGAAGCAGTGTGGGCAGCCCGAAAACCAGCTCGATCGAAGCGCCGACGGAATAAAGGCTGAATGCATTGAGGATCAGGTGTAGCCAGTTGAGATGCAGGAACCCGCTTGAGAGAAGGCGGTAGTACTGCCTGTTCGTCAGGATGCGCACGGGACTGAAGATGTATTTGTCCGTGAATCCGGGACTGGTGAACCCCCGATATGACCAGAACACGGTGAAGAGAAGGATCGCGATCGTGCCGAGCGCTACACGCATACTATCACCTCACTCCCCATCATCCCACAGCCTGATCACGTGAGACAACGCGACAAGTGCAAGGCAGTGGCGCAATCTGCCCGCTTCGATCTCCTGGCGCAACTCCTCCTCCGACATCTCCCCCACCCAGATATCCTCCCCCTCGTCCAGCGCGGGCAGGTGTGTCCGCGTCACGTTCCTCGCCAGCCACTGGTGGCACAGGTTGTTCAGGAAGGCCGGATTGGGCTCCGTGTATCCCAGATACTCCCAATCCGTGGCCGTGTAGCCGGTCTCCTCCTGCAGCTCGCGCATAGCGGCCTGCTGCGACGCCTCGCCCGGCTCGACGATGCCGGCGGGGATTTCGGTCGTGGGCCTGCCGACGCCAAAGCGATACTGGCGCACGACGATGAACTTGCCCTGCGGGGTGACGGCGACGACGTTGACCCACTCCGGGGCTTCCAAGACCACGGCCTTGACCGACCGGCCATTCCGCGGGTTTTCCATCCAGTCGAACCGGGCCCGGAACAGGGTCAGGTCAGGGCCTTGTTCCGAGCGAATCAGTTGCCAGGGTTGTTGAGTGTCTCTGCCCATAACGCATGCGATTATAGCCCAACAGCACCCCCTGCACAAACCAAGCCGCCCGCCGCTCCGGGTGCAACTTCTCACCGCACGGGCTGTAGATAGGGCAGGAGGACCAATACCAATGAAACGCGCCCTGGCCGCTCTCATCCTGCTTACCCTGTCCGCGCTGGCTTGCGGCGAGACACCGACGGCCATGCCGACCCCTCAGCCCACCTCGACGGCCCAACCCACAGCGATCTTCCGCCTCTCCACCATCCCGCCCGACACGGTCAAGATGACGCCCGCCGAAGACGTCTGGCCGCCGGTCGTCGCTCCGGGCTGGAGCCAGCCGGCGCCATTAGAGGGACTGGTCAACACCGCCGCCGGCGAGGACAGCCCTTTCGTCACCCCCGACGGGCAGACGCTCTACTTCTTCTTCACCCCCGACGTGCGCGTGCCGGCGGAGCAGCAGCTTTTCGACGGCGTCACCGGCATCTGGGTGACGCGCAAGCGGGACCCATCCTGAGCGAGGCCGAAGGAGGCGGCTGGACAGAACCGGAGCGCGTACTCCTGGCCGATCCCGGCGAGCTACACCTGGACGGCTGCGTCTTCGTGCAGGACGATTGGATGGTCTTTTGCTCGGCGCGCGAGGGCAACGTCCGCGAGATCGACCTCTACACGGCGAGGCTGCGCGACCCTTCGGCAGTGCCTGTGCTGAGCCTGCCGAAGCACTCAGGGCAGGGCGGCGTCTGGACCGACTGGCAGAACTGGGGCGAGCCGTTCAACGTCGCGTACGAGGTGGGCGAGATGCACGTCACCGCCGATGGCCGCTCTCTCTACTTTGGCTCGGAGCGACCGGTCGGCTATGGAGGGGTGGACCTGTGGGTTTCGGAGAAGGCGGGCGACGAGTGGATGGAGCCGGTCAACCTGGGGCCGCAGATCAACACCGCCGGGGACGAGAACCGGCCCTTCGTGAGCGCCGACGGGCAGGAGCTGTGGTTCGACGCCTTCAACCGCCCAGGTTACACTGCTATGGCGATCTTGCGCTCCGTGCGCCAGCCCGACGGCTCGTGGGGAGAGCCGGAGGAGATCGTCTCCGGCCTAGCCGGGGAACCGGCGCTGACGGGTGACGGGCGCACGCTCTACTTTGTCCACCACTATTTCAGCGCCGACTTCAGCCAGATGATCGAGGCTGATATTTACGTCACCACGCGGCTCGAGTAGCCAAGCTCCGTGCACCGTTCCCGCACAGACACTCGATCTCTTCAACGACCTCGTCGGGGAAAAAGGGCTTGGCGATGAAGCGATCGGCGCCGGCCCTCATGCACTCCAGGTAACAGTCCGCGGCAGAGGTCATCACCAGAAACGTGTCGGCCGCCTGACCGTCCAACATCCGTATGCTCTGGAGCAAGTCGATGGTCCTCTTGCCGTGGACGTGCACGTCCATCAATACTGCGTCGGGCAGGGCGCTTTGGAGAAGCGCTAGAATGTCTTCGTAGGTGTCGGTTACGACGACGCGGTATCCCTCCAACTCGAACAAGAACCGCATCAATCGTCCTGTCTCGCGATCATCGTCAACCAACATGATTGTGTGCATCTTGCCCCCATTCGCCCGCCCAGTGACACGATGAAACGGTTGCACATCCCTGTACTACAAATACCATAACACATAAACGTTACAGAGCATATTAAGAAAAGCAGTGTCGGGCGCTTTCAACTGGCCCGACACTGCTGAATGCAAGGCACACACGTATTAGTTCAGCAAGCTTCCGACAGACATCTTTGGGGCTCTCGACCTCTACGCAACTCGCACGATCTGCTTTTCGAAAAGAACGCCGCCGTGGCCGTCTTCGCCGATCTCCTCGAAACCCATCTTCCTATAAAAGTGGCGCGTTCGGCGGTTCCAGATCGGCGTGTCCAGCGTCCACCGCTTGGCTAGCGGAAACTCTTGCCACAGGAACTCGACGGCCTGCGTGCCAATCCCCTGATTCTGAAAGTCGGGAGCGACATAGATGCGCCCCAATTCGTACTCGCGCGGCGACTTGCGAAAGACGATGATCCCGCCGACGATCTGCCCGCCGACCACAATGGCGTAATACTGGCCAAGCCGCATCATTCTGCGCTGCCACTGCGTGGAGTCGTAGCCGGGAGGGCCGCCCGGGGGACCAGGGGGCGCACCGCAATGGACGTCGCTGTGAAACGCGCGCTTCGAGGCCTCGGCCAGCGCGGGGGCGTCCTGGGGCCTGGCTTTTCGGATGACCAGCTCTTCCACAGACCTACTCCGCAATCGGCAGGTGCAGGTCCAGAACAAACTCGTCTACGGCCCCCAGCGGGCTGAGAAACTCCTCCAGCCACTGGTGGTTGGCGCCCCGGTACTTGCTGTTCTCACGCCACGCAGCCAGCCGCTTCCAGGTGCCCGGAATATCGTCCCACGGGTTTTTCACCTCGCATTGCGTCACCGCGTACAGCCCGCCGGGGAACTCTTTGATCGCGATCTCGCCCTCCGGTTCCACATCCGGCCCCACCACGATCCAGAACTCGTAGCCATAGTTCGGGCTGCCGGGTGACGGATCGGGGTTGTTGAACCCGAACACGCGATGCCTCTCGGCATCGTCGAGCAGGCCCTTGGGCTTTGCCCAGGCCATGAGCTTCTTCATCGCGTCTTGCTCAGGGCTTTCGCCGTACGCACGCGCGCTGGCCACGCGCAGCGGCTCGAGTTTCACGATTCGCACGTCCAGTTCACTCATTTTCACATCCTCCTCGTCTGATAGATCGCCGCTCGTTCCGGAACGTCAGCATCGTCATCCTACCACACCCCACCTGACATCTTTTGTCAGGATTTTGTGGTACAATGGGGAAAACCTCAACGGGAGCAGGATCGATGCGCGCAGATCGGCTACTTTCCATTCTCATGCTCTTGCAGGCCCGCGGGCGCATGACGGCCCAGGAACTGGCGGAGGAGCTGGAGGTCGCGGTGCGGACGATTTACCGCGATATCGACGCCCTCAGCAGCGCCGGCGTGCCCGTCTACGCCGAGCGCGGGCCGGGCGGCGGCTGCACCCTGGTCGAGGGCTACCGCACGAGCCTCACCGGACTGACCCAGGACGAGGTCAAGGCGCTTTTCATGCTCAGCGTCCCCGCCGCGCTGGACGAGCTGGGGGTGAGCGAGGAGCTGCGGGCCGCCCTGCGCAAGCTCGCCGCTGCGCTGCCCGACGCGCGCCGCCAGGATGAGGAACGGGTGCGCCAGCGCATCTACCTGGATTGGGCAGGATGGCCGCAGCCGGAGCCCGCGCCGCATTTGCAGGTGATACACCAGGCCGTCTGGGAGGATCGGAGGCTCACCATCGCGTACCGCTGGCTGGTTCCCCACGCTCAACACTTTGAGCGGTTGGTCGATCCCTACGGATTGGTCGCCAAGGCCGGGGTGTGGCACCTGGTGTGCGCCGACGACGGCCACGTTCGCGTGCACCGTGTCTCGGAGCTATTGGACGCGCGCCTGATGGACGAGCGCTTTGCGCGCCCGGCGGGCTTTGACCTGGCCCTGTTCTGGAAGGTGTGGTGCACGGAGCAAAGGGAGAACCGTCCATCCTACCCCGTCACCGCGCGCGTTTCACCGGACCTGGTTCGTTACCTGCCGCTGTTCTTTGGGGATCGCATCCGCGCAGCGATCGACGGCGCCGGGCCGCCCGACGACGAGGGCTGGATCACGCTGACGCTCCCTTTCGAGCGACTGGAGACCGCCCGCGAGCGCATCCTCGGCTTTGGGAGAGCGATCGAGGTCCTGGAGCCGGAGCCGCTGCGCTGGAGCGTGATCGACTTTGCCCAGCAGATCGTGGGTTTCTATCGCCAGTAAGCCGGTCACTCCTTCACCGGGCCATCCGGGTGCTCCGCCTTCCACTGCGCCACCTGCTCGTCCGGCGTCTTGGCGACGTTCCCCGGGTTCACTGCCGTATCGAGGAATCTTGCAGTGTCGATGCGGCGAATACCCCACTTGTGCGAGCGGTGTCGAAGGACTATAATTAGAATGGCTCTCACACACTGTGTGGACTTTAAGCAGCTACGGCAGAACTATAAAGAGCTAATCCTGATAGCCGTGACAGCCGTCGCAGCGCTGCTCGCAACTCTAGTGGGCCAAAAGGTACTCCCCGGCCTATGAAAAGGCACCGTCGAGCCATGTAGACGCCTCAGCACCAGCCTGGGCAGGCGTCTTTCTGCGGAGAAGTACGAACAGTACCATCTCAACTGGCTTTGCGAGGAATACCGGTTCCTCCGGGTGCGCGGTATCCGCGCCCGTAGCGGTGGAACCGGAGCAGGTGCACGTTCCCCCTGGCGTTGGCTAGACTGCCGCGTCGTGAGACAGAGGGCAGGCAGCGGAGCAAGGCCCCTGCCTGGAGACCAGAGCGAGGAGCCGGAACGGCTGTCCATCGGCCGGGTTCTGCAAGACTGTCCCCGACGACTGGTTATTCTGGGCGAGCCGGGCACGGGCATCGTCACCGTCATCACATCCGCAGGAACGTAGTAGATTTGCCATAAGGAGACGAAAATAATGAAACGACAAAAGATGTTACAAGTTTTAGCCAGTTTGACTTCGGTCACGCTGCTTTCAATCGCGTGTTCGATAATACCCACGCCTACGCCAACTCCCACACCCACGCCCACAGCCACTCCCACACCTACGCCTACCTCCACGCCCACGCCAACACCTACCCCCACACCTACCCCCACACCGACTTCCACACCGACCCCCACCCCAATGCTGTCCTCAGCTACGATATCGGTGGATCTCGACCACCCCGTCAAACTGGCCAAAGATGAGGTCGAGTTCACCGTGACCGGGGTAAGCGACGCCGGGTACAGTATCGGTGAAGTGACTGCCGGCGATCTTTTCGGAGTCATACGGATCAAGCCTGAATATCAAGACACGCATCATCTGCTGAAACTGGAAATCTCAATGGAGAACCTATCAGATGAAAGCGTTGCGCTCGGTGCAGGCAACCTGCGCGCTAGAGACGAAGAGGGGGATACACTTGACTTCGGTGGCTTCTGTCCCACGGACACCATGTGCGGCTCACGCCTCGTGATTGAGGTAAAGGCTGGCGACACAATCACGGACGTCGGCTTTGTGTTCGCCGCGCCGAACGAGCTCGAACAGTTCACGGTCGAGCTCCTGGGATGCCGTGCATGGGAAGACATCAAAACGCCTTAGGAGAAAAGGGGTAAGAGGAAAAAGGATCATCGCTGGTGAGGCTCGGGCCGATCTCCGGCCACGCCTACGCCGAGGCGATCCGCGAACGCTACCGCTTCCACAGCCTCGGCGACGCCATGCCGATCGGGTGATTGGCTGATTTCAAACGAGGCCGCCCGCGAGCGCATCCTCGGCTTCGGGAGAGCGGTCGAGGTCCTGGAGCCGGGGCCGCTGCGCCGGAGCGTGATCGACTTTGCCGAGCAGATCGTGGACTTTTATCGCAGGTGAAATCTGCTGCCTCCCAACCCGAAAGAAAAGGAACAGGGCGGGGTCGTTTGTAAAAGCTCTGGCATCGGCTATAATTGAGCCAGACCCTTGATGTCGTGCGAGCCTTCGGCTCGCCTGAGACATCGGAGGTCTGGGAGAACACGATGCCTCACCTCTACGAGTTGATCCAACAAAACGTCACCGACTGGCGGGAGGCCGGCTACCCCTGCGACTATCCCGCCATCGCCGAGATTCTCGAATATGCCACCCTCCCGGAGATCGGTAGCCTGCGCTATCTGCGCAAGGTGCAGCTCCGCGCGTTAGAGACCTACTGGTACCTGCGCCTGGTCGAGGACACCCCGCACATCTTTGACCTGTACCGCAAGTACTACCCCAAGCCCATCGACCTGCTGACTGCCCTGGGACTGGATCGGGACGAGATCAAGGATTTCGTGCTGAACGAGGGGCTGGACGCCCTGTGGGATCGCGTCCGCGAGGACACGGATTTCGTCAAGGCCCACAAGCTGGAGAGCGTCCACGAGACGCTGGTACTCGACTATCCCAGCTACATTCTGGCCCTGGCGATGGGGGCCGGCAAGACGATGCTTATTGGGGCCATCGTGGCCACCGAGTTCGCGATGGCACTGGAGTACCCGAGCGACGATTGCCCCTTCATCCAAAACGCCCTCGTCTTTGCGCCCGGGCTGACCATCCTGGAGAGCCTGCGCGAATTGGCCGAAGTGGACTATGCCAAGATCCTCCCGCCACGTCTGTACCAGCCCTTCGAGGCGACCTACAAGCTGGTCTTTACCCGCGAAGGGGAAAAGGACTTGCCCGTCATTCGTGGCAGCCGCTACAACCTGATCGTCACCAACACCGAAAAGATCCGCATCCAGAAGCGCCCTTATCGCCACCACACCTGGACCCAGCTCGAGTTCGAGTTCAAGGATTTGCAGTCGCGGGAGGAGGCCAACCTACGGCTGATGGCCATCGCCTCGCTGCCCAACCTGGGCGTTTTCTCCGACGAGGCCCATCACACCTACGGCCGCGAGGTGGGCAAGCAGCTCAAGCGGGTGCGGCAGACGGTGGACTATTTACACGCCAAGACCGACGTGGTCTGCGTGGTCAACACCACTGGCACTCCCTACTATGAGCGCCAGCTTCTGCGCGACGTCGTCATCTGGTACGGTCTCTCAGAGGGCATCCGCGACGACATCTTAAAGTCGGTGGAGGGCAACATCCACGCCTACGATTTCGACAACCAACACGCCGATCAGTTCGTGGCCGAGGTGGTGCGCGATTTCTTCCAGGCGTACGGCGACGTGACGCTGCCCAACGGCGCGCCGGCCAAGCTGGCGATGTACTTTCCGCAGACCAAGGATCTGCGCGAGCTGCGCCCGGTGGTGGAGCAGACGTTGATGGCGTTGGACTATCCGCTCGATATCGTCCTGCGCAACACGTCCAACTCCACTGAGGCAGAGATCGACGCCTTCAACCGGCTCAACGATCCAAGCTCCCCGCACCGGGTGATCCTGTTGGTCAACAAGGGCACCGAGGGCTGGGACTGCCCCAGCCTGTTCGCCTGCGCCCTGGCGCGCAAGCTCAAGCGCAGCCAGAATTTCGTGCTACAGGCCAGCTCCCGCTGCTTGCGGCAGGTGCCGGGGAACGCGCACAAGGCGCGCATCTACCTTTCGATGGACAACCGCGGCGCGCTGGACCAACAACTGCAGGAGACCTACGGCGAGACCATCGCCGATCTGAACCGGGCCGGGCAGAACACGGGCACGGCCCGGCTGGTGGTGCGCAAGCTCGATATTCCGCCGCTGGTGATCACCAAGCTCGTCCGCCGCGTCGTGCCAGACCTCGCAGTTGCCCCAGACCTGCAAGGTCTCGAAAAACCCGACGTCGCGGCCGAGTCCGTGCTGGTGAAAAAGACCTTTACCCCCCAAGAGCAGCCCGGGAAGCGCGCGGTGCTGGTGCAGACGGCCGAGGAGCGGGCGGTCTATGCCGTGCCCGGCCCCGATCTCTACACCGCCGCCACGCAGTTGGCCGCCGTCTACCGGGTGGACGTGTGGGTGGTCTATGGCGAGCTCAAGCGGATCTATGGGGATGGCGGAACCGTCCCTGAGGCGCACCTGGACGCCCTGGCCGCCCAGGTCGAGGAACAGACGCGCCGCTACCGCATCGAGGAGGAAGAGGTCGAGGTGGCCCTGGCGCTGGTCAAGCCGGATGGGTTCGAGGAGGAGCAGGACGACGCCGGCGACGTGGTCTACACCGCCGAGATCACCTACCAGAAGAGCAAGGAGCATCTGCTGTTGAGCTGGAAGAAGATGGCGGCGCGCAACGCGGGCGACTTTGGCTTCCACTACGATCCCTACAACTTTGACTCCAAGCCGGAACAGAGTTTCTTCACCCAGATGCTGGATGCGATCAACGTCGCGCCCGACCAGGTGGAGGATATCTATTTCACCGGCGGGCTGCACGACCCGCGTAAGACCGACTTTTACGTCGAGTACAGGGGCGCGGATGGCCGCTGGCACAATTACAGCCCCGATTTCATCATCCGGCGCAAGGATGGCCGCTGCGCCATCGTAGAGATCAAGGATCCTCGCTTCCGCGAGGACGAGGTGGATGGTGCGCAAGGCCGCAAGGCGGTCGCCGTGCAGAAGTGGGTAGGACTGAACCCCGAGCGGCTCAGGTACGAGATGATCTTTGCCGGCGACGAGGTGGCATTCAACCAGTTGACGCCGGCCAAGCAGTTTATTGAAGAGGGACGAGAAAATGGCTGAGAATGAAACCGTTCAGATCGCCGAAGCCAAGGGCCGCCCGATGCTCCACTGGGTGGGCAAGCGGCCGCTGGATCACGTCACCGCCTACCCAGCCCAGTTGGTGGAGCGTTTCGACCCCACTGGCGAGGAGACTGAGGCACAAGGGTTGCTCTTCCACGGCGACAACAAGGACGTGCTGGCCTGGCTCCTGGCCCACGGCTACCGGGGCAAGGTGAACCTGGTCTACATCGATCCGCCGTTTGACAGTGGGGCAGACTATGTGCGGCGAGTACAATTGCGTGGGGTTAGCGTTCCCAAGTTGGAGGGCGAAAGTTACACTCTGGGCGAGCAAATTCAATACACCGATATTTGGGCCAATGACGCATATCTTCAGTTTATGTATGAGCGGTTGTTACTGTTGAAAGAGTTACTTGCAAGCGATGGCCGAATCTTGCTACATTGTAACGCTGCAAGAGGACATCACCTTCGGTCGCTAATGGACGAAGTATTTGGCAATGATAACTTTCAGAACGAGATTGTGTGGTTCTATGAGAACAAATTGGGCACAGGTGGCAGCGTTTTTGACAGTCGGCATGACGTAATATTGCTTTACAGAAAGGGAGATCATTGGACCCACAATGATATTTTGATACCGGTAAAAGAGGTCAAGCTACAGCCGGTAACTCAGAAAATCGATGGTAAGCGTGTTTGGCTACGCGACGAGGAGGGGAATCGGCTCTACCAGGAAAGCCAGCCTGAACGTCCTGTCGGCGATGTCTGGACCATTCCTATCATTAACCCAGTCGCTTCTGAGAGAGTAGGATATCCTACTCAAAAGCCAGAAGCTCTGCTGGAGTATGTAATCAGCGCCAGTTCTAATACAAATGATCTCGTTCTCGACTGCTTCGTCGGCTCTGGCACCACCGCCGCCGTGGCCCAGAAACTGGGCCGACGCTGGATCGCCGCCGATATCAACAAGGGCGCTATTCAGACTACCTCCAAGCGGCTACAGGCGATCATCCAGGAGCAGATCGAGGCCGGCGCCGAGCCGCGGCAGGCCACTCTGGGCCTCGGCGAAGACGGCGAGGAGGAGAACCCACCTCCGGCAGCCCTTTCCTTCAGCGTCTACCGCGTCAACGACTATGACCTGCAGGTGCAGCACAACGAGGCAATCAACCTGGCGGTGGAACTGGTGGGCATCGAGCGCACCAAGACCGATCCTTTCTTCGACGGCACGCGGGGCAAGAACCTGGTCAAGATCGTGCCCTTCAACCATCCCCTCACCCCCCTCGACCTGCAGCTCATCCAGGACGAGCTCAAGGCCCGTCCCCAGGAAGATCGGGACATCACCGTCGTCTGCCTGGGCAAGGAAATCGCCGTCGACGCCTGGCTGGAGGACTATAACAAGCACCGTCCGGTCAACGAGATCGACGTCATCGAGCTGCGCACCGATCAAAAGTATGGCAAGTTCTTCCTCCACCAGCCGGCCCAGGCCCAGGTCAAGGTGGAGCGCGCGGACGACAAGATCGTGGTCGAGATCGAGGATTTCATCTCCCCCACCATCGTCGAGCGGCTGGAGATGGACACGCCGCTGTTCAAGGCGCAAATCCCCGACTGGCGGGCGATGGTAGACGTAGTGCTGATCGACACCGCCTACGACGGCGAGGTATTCAACATTGCCCTCTCCGACGTGCCAGAGCGCAAGGATGACCTGGTCGAGGGTCGCTACGAGCTGCCCGCGCCGGAAGGCAACGCTCCTGGGAGCGCGACGACCGTAGCGGTCAAGATCATCGACATGCTGGGGGAAGAGGTGTTGGTGACTGCGGAGATCTAGTTCTAGGTTATCTATTGGTCAAGGAGGGACTCCAGTGATTGTAAAAGGTTGGAACGACGGCTCACCCAATAATACCACCGGAAGCGGGTATGGCATTCGCCTGCGGCGAGGAGACAGAGATAAGCATTTTCGCCCCGATTGGTCCTCTGTGAGCGTTGAGCTTGAAGGGGGCGGTACCATCACTGTTAACCTGACGCCCTCCTTTTGGCGGCGCTGCACCGAACTCCGCAATCCCGCTATAGGCAAATGGCTGCTCGATCACGGTCTAGCTCCCTGGCCCAAGGGCAACCCGTCCAGGATGAAACTAGAGCCGGTAGGTGACAGACGTTTCAGATTGAGTCTGTAGTAGCGGAGTAAACTGTAGGGCACGGCGTCGTCGCGCGCTGTTGGAGGCGCTGGGCCCACAGGGCAGACATCCGGATCGGTGACGATATAGCGGCCTATCAGCTTTTTGTCCATTCCCTGATCCTCCCACTCTGCGTGTACACGGACTATACTCTGATGCGTCACGAGGGTCAATTGCGCCCTCCTCCGCCTGTGTCGGCTTGTGCAGACCTGCACAGCGGGGTAGAATTGGCGTCGCCATGTCCTCCCCATTCATCCGCCAGGCGCTGCTCCAAGAAGCAGCGGACGACAGGGCGCGTTGCCTGCTGCTGGAAAGCTACTCGAGCAACGCCCTGAGGGCCGCAAGCAGCAACAGCACGTTCTCGCGCCGGGAGGAGTATCCCATCAGCCCGATGCGCCAGGCGCGGCCCTTGTACGCCCCCAACCCCCCGGCGATCTCGACGTTGTACTCGCTCAAGAGCCGCCGCCGGATGGCCGCCTCGTCCACGCCTTCAGGAGCCCAGACCGTCGTCAGCGACGGCAGGCGGTGATCGAGCGGCACGCACAGCTCCAGCCCCAGCTCCTCCAGCCCGGCCCACAGCAGCTCGGCGTTGGCGCGGTGGCGGGCAAAGCGCGCCTCCAATCCCTCCTCGTACACCAGTCGCAGCGCCTCCCGCAGCGCATAGTTCATGCTGATGGGCGCGGTGTGGTGGTAAGTGCGCTCGCTGCCCCAGTACTTTTCCACCATGGTCAGGTCGAGGTACCAGTTGGCAACCTTGGTCTTGCGCCCGTGGAGCACCTCCTGCGCGCGCGGGCTGACGGTCAGCGGCCCCAGCCCCGGCGGGCAACTGAGGCACTTTTGCGTGCCGCTGTAGGCCGCGTCCACCCCCCAACCATCGACCTGCACCTCCACGCCGCCCAGGCTGGTGACGCAGTCCATGACCAGCAACCCGCCGTGGCGCTGGACGACCTCGGCCATGCCCTCCATCGGCTGGAGCGCGCCGGTGGAGGTCTCCGCGTGCACCAGGGCGACGAGCCTGGCGGGCTTCACCGCGAGCGCGGCCTCGATCTCCTCGGGGGCGAACACCTCGCCCCAGGGGCGCTCGACGCGGCGCACCTCGGCCCCGTAGCGGCCCGCCATGTCGCACAGCCGCTCGCCGAAATAGCCGTTCACGCCGATCAGCACCGTATCGCCCGGCTCGATGAAATTGCACAGCGCGGCCTCCATGCTGGCGCTGCCCGTGCCGGAGACGGGGATGGTGAGCACGTTTTCCGTCTGGAAGACGTAGCGCAGCAACTCCTGCACCTCGTTCATCAGCGCGATGAACTGTGGATCGAGGTGGCCCACCAGGGGATGGGCCATCGCGCGCAGGACGCGCGGGGGCACCGTACTCGGGCCGGGGCCCAGCAGAATGCGGGCGGACGTGTCGAGGTCGGTGTAGGTCTCTCTCGTCATTTGAGCAAGCCTCCTTCGGCCAGGGTATCCTGCACGACGCGGCAGTCGTCATTTCCCAGGTCGATCAAGGGCGCGCGTCTTCTACTCCCACGCCAGCGTGCTCTCCTGCTCCGCGTCAAGTCGCCACACGCGCAGGCCGCCCCACGAGACACGGACGACTGTCCCCATACGCTTGGCTTACGTATCGAACGCAGAATGCCGCAAGAGGCGACGTACGAACGCAGCGATTTCATACTGCCCAACAGCCATGCAGATCAAGCAGTACCGAGGATGGCAGAGGCCACGATCATAGAAGCCCAGGTCGCGTGTGAAAAAGGTCGGACGACGAAGGGTGTGCAGCAACGGCATGACCTCATCGTCCTTCATCCCCTTCCGTCCCACGTCCAACCCAACCTGGCGAACCGAAACCCGTTGACTGCGCAGGAGTTGACGCTGGCTTTCGAGGATGTTTTCATCCAGGATGTTCACGCGGCCACCGGTTTTAGGGCATACTCGTCCACGTGCTCAAGAAACGACTGGCTGGCCAGTCCCACAGCCTCAGCAATTGCTTCTTCGGTAATATCGTCGTGCCACTCCTCAATGATGGTCTCCCAGGCCATGCCGCTGGCGATCTGCTCCAGCACGTCGGAAACAAGGATGCGCGTATCCCGAAAGGTCGGCTGGCCGTGGCAGACATTCGGATCGGTGACGATATGGCGGCCTATCAGCTTTTTGTCCATTCCCTGATCCTCCCACTCTGCGTGTACACGGATTATACTCTGATGCGTCACGAGGGTCAATTGCGTCCCCTCTCCGCCTGCGCCGGCTTGTGCAGGTCTGCACAGCGGAGTAGAATTGGCGTCAGCCATGTCCTCCCCATTCATCCGCCAAGCCCTGCTCCAGGAAGCCGTCGATGACAAGGTGCGCTGCCTCACCTGCGAGCGGCGCTGCCTGCTGGCCGAGGGCCAGGCAGGCTGGTGCCGCACGCGGGAGAACCGCGATGGCACGCTCTACACCCTCATGTACGGCGAGGTCTCTTCCCTCTCCTGCAACCCTATCGAGAAGAAACCCCTGTACCACTTTTACCCCGGCTCGGTGGCCCTCACCGCCGGGGCGTGGTCGTGCAATTTCGACTGTCCTTGGTGCCAGAACTGGCACATCAGCAAGCAACCTCCCTTCGACCGCGCCCTGAGCGAAGCCGAAGGGCGCGGTCAGGGCAAGCCGTCCGGCGGCGAGTTCATCCCACCCGACGAATTCGTTGCCCGCGCGCTCTCTCTCGGCTGCCGGGGCACCTCCATCAGCTTCAACGAGCCGACGCTGAGCCTGGAATGGGCGCTGGAGGTGTTCCCCCCGGCGCGGGAGGCGGGGCTCTACAACACGTTCGTCACCAACGGCTACATGACCGAGGCGGCGCTGAGACTGCTGGCCGAGGCCGGGCTGGACGGGATGAACGTGGACGTGAAAGGAGACGCGAAGGCGGTGCGCCAGCACTGCGGGGCAGACGTCGAGATCGTGTGGCGCAACTGCCGCCTGGCGCGGGAGATGGGCGTGTGGATCGAGTTGACCACGCTCGTCATCCCCGGCGTGAACGACGACGCCGAGTCGCTGGAGGGAATCGGGCGCCGCATCGTGCGCGAGCTGGGACCCGACACGCCGTTCCACCTGAGCGGTTACCACCCAGACTACCATTTCACCGCCCCGCCCACCCCCGTGGCGACGCTGGAGCGGGGACGGGAGATCGGGCTGCAGGCCGGGCTGCGCTACGTCTACCTCGGCAACGTGCCCGGCCATCCCGGCGAGCATACCTTTTGCCCGAAGTGTGGTACAATACTGGCCGAGCGCGGGCTGCCGCAACTGCTGCGTTGTGACATCGCGCCCGATGGCCGCTGCCCCCACTGCGGGCAGGAGATCGCCGGCGTAGGCTGGCACTGGAGACCCCATGCCGAGACACTGGCAAGATGACCTGAAGGGCGACCCCCTCCCCTGGCTCCTGGAAGAGGAGAACCCCTCCGCCCGCTACCTCGCCCTGGGCTACTTGCGCGATTGCGACGACTGCGACTCCCAGGCCACGGACGCACGCGAGGCGATCTCGGACTGGCCCCCGGTGCGCGAGATCCTGGCGCTGATGGACCGGGTGAACTTCTGGGGGCGGGCCGATAAGCCCTTCTACGGTGGCGCGGTGGGCACCGCAGCCACCCTCAACTTGCTCGCCGAGTTGGGTCTGCCGTCCTCCGCGCAGACCGAGGCCGCCTGCGAGAACCTCTTCGAGCACGGCCAGCACGCGAGCGGCGGCTTTTCCTACGACGACACGAAAGAGCGCATCATGCTCTGCCACACCGGCAACGCCATCCGCATGCTGCTCCACTTTGGGTACCAGGGCGACCCGCGCCTGGCCCGCGCCCACGACTACCTCGGCTCGCGCGCCGCCGCGCCCGGCGGCCTGACGTGCCTGTACGCCGACGGGGAGGCGTGCCAGTGGGGCATCGTCAAGGCGCTGGGAGCCTTTGCCGCGCTGCCCGCAAACGACCGCAACGATCACGGGCTCACCGTCGAAACCCTGGCAGACGCTGTGCTCGATCACCCGTTTGACTTCGAAGGTCGCCACGCCTGCTGGCTGGACTTTGGATTTCCCCTGGACTACCAATCCGATCTGACGGAGCTGTGCGACGTCCTGGCCCGTCTCGACTACGGCGCCGACTCGCGCTTCCAAGGACTCCTGGACATCGTGAAAGGGGAACAAACTGCCGAGGGGTGCTGGATCAAGCGCTACGGCACCCGCGCGCTCCAGGTGGAACAGAAGGGAAAACCCAGTAAGTGGATCACCATCCGCGCGCTGCGCGCGATCAAGCACGCGCACCAGACCGTCGAAAAGGCCGAACAGGCCAAAGTGCATCAAAGCCTCTTTAGCTGATGGGATCAGCGGATCAAAAGATCGTCGAGGACCGATACCGGGTCACGCCGCGCACGCTGTGCTTTGTCACCCACGGCGACGAGGTGTTGCTGTTGCGCGGCGCGCCCGACAAGCGCATCTGGCCCGACAAGTACAACGGCGTGGGCGGGCACGTGGAGGCGGGCGAGGACGTCTACAACGCCGCCCGGCGCGAGATCGAGGAAGAGACGGGGCTGGAGGTGCACGACCTGCGACTGCGGGGGGTGATCAATATCCCTGTGGACGCAAGCGCCAGCGCGGGCATCCTGGTCTTTGTCTTCACCGCCACTGCCGCCGCGAAGGACACGCGCCCATCGGACGAAGGCGCGCTGGAGTGGATCGCGCGCGATCAGGTGAGCGAGCTGGACCTGGTGGAAGACCTTCCCATCCTGCTCCCCCGCGTGCTGGCCATGGGCGCGGACGAGCCGCCCTTCTTTGCCCACTATCACTACGACGAACAGGATCGGCTGATCGTGACCTTCTCGCGACAGGACTGACGGAGGGCATGAAACGCATCGCGCTCTGGCTGGCCAAGCTCTACCTGTGGGCCACCCACCGTCTCTACAACGAGTTCGCCTGGACCTACGACGTGGTGAGCTGGCTGGTCAGCTTTGGTCAGTGGGATCGCTGGCGCAAGACGGCCCTGGACTATGCGGTTGGCCAGCGGATTCTGGAGGTGGGATTCGGCACAGGCGAGCTACTGGTCGAGATGGCGCAACGCGGCATGCACGCATGCGGGATCGACCTCTCGCCGGCAATGCACCGCATTACTGCGCGCAAGATGGCGCAACGGGGGATTCAGTCGCCGCGCGTGCGCGCGCTGGTGCAGCGCGCGCCCTTTGCCGACGAGAGCTTTGATACGATCGTCGCCACCTTCCCCGCCGAATACATCGCCAGCCCGGCGACGCTGCACGAGGTTGCCCGGCTGCTGCGCGGCCCCGACCCCGGCACAGGCACGGATGGTGGGCGGTTTGTCGTCGTGGGGATGGTAGCCAATCTGAACAGCCGCCTCCTGAACCGGGTCACGGACCTCTTCTTCGGCGCGCCGGCGAAGCGTATTTTTGTGGGATACGTGCAGAACGCGACAGTGGCGGGGCTGCGCGTCACAGTCGCCACCCCAAGGGGCAGAGGCCCGAAGATGCCGGTCATCGTCGCGGAAAAGCTCGCGCAACGCGATTTGAGCGCCGAACAGAACGACCGAGGAAGCCATCGCGCGTAGGCGCGATCTCGAAATCGCGCCTGCACATTCACGGACTGAACCGAAACAGGCACACGTCGCCGTCCTGAACCACATAGTCGCGCCCTTCGGTGCGCAGGATGCCCTTGTCTCGCGCCGCGTGCCAGTCGCCCACCTCCACCAGTTGCTCGAAGCTCAACACCTCGGCCTTGATGAACCCCTTCTCCATCTGGGTGTGGACCTTGCCGGCCGCCTGGGCTACCCTCGTGTCCCGCTTGATCGGCCAGGCCCGCACCACCTTGCCCCCTGTGATGGTGAAGAAGGTGATCAGGTCGAGCACCTCGTGGCCCGCCCAGGCCAGCGATTCCAACCCCGACCGTTGCAGCCCCACCTCCGCGCGGTAGGCGGCGGCCTCGTCGGGCGGCCACTCGCTCAGGTCTGCCTCGATCTGGGCGCAGATGACGACAAAGGGCGCGCCGTTTCCCTCCGCCACGCGGGCGACCTGCTCGGCCAGCGGACCGCCGCCGGGCAGGTCGCCCTCGCCGACGTTGGCCACGTAGACGCGCTCCTTGGCAGTGAGCAGGCTCATCTCCTGCGCCAGGTCCGCCTGCGCGTCACCGCTTGCCGCCCAGTCGGCCGCCCGCTCCCCGGCCTGCAAGCGAGCGTGCAGGTCTTCCAACATCTCGATCTCGGCGGCGTGCTCGCGCGGGTTGGCCTTGGCCGCCGAGCGCACCTTCTCCAGCCGGCGCTCCACCACCTCCAGGTCGGCCAGGATCAGCTCCAGATCGAGCACCTCCAGGTCGCGCAGCGGATCGACCGTCCCGTCCACGTGCGCCACGTCGGGATCCTCGAAGCAGCGACACACCATGGCGACCGCATCGACGCTGCGGATGTGGCCCAGGAACTGGTTGCCCAATCCCTCGCCCTTGTGCGCATTCCGCACCAGTCCGGCGATGTCCACGAACTCGACCGTCGCCGGCGTCACCTTCTCCGGCCCGACCAGCGCCGCCAGCGCCGCCAGCCGCGAATCGGGGACGGCCACCACGCCCCGGTTGGACTCGATCGTCGTGAAAGGATAGGCGGCGACCATCGCGCCGGCCTTGGTGAGCGCGTTAAAAAGCGTGGACTTGCCCACGTTCGGCAAACCGACTATGCCAATCGATAGACTACTCATACGCGAACAGAAACGGCAACGTGATAACCCCCAGGAGCCCTAGCACGATCACCAGGCATGCGCCGATGATGCTGATGACAACGGACGCGACATTGAGCCACAGCATCACGGCAAGGCAGCCGCTACCGGGCAGCGCGTAGCCTGCTATCCGCTCCATCCGGCGGGCGTCAGAATAGTACAGGATGTTAGCAACAAAGCCCGGGAGCCACAGCAACAAGTAGAGGACAAGCACAAGGACCGCAGGGCCGGTGTAGCTCTTCATCCTCGCCTGAGCTATCTGGTGTGCCGCTATCTGGTCAACGTATGGAGGTCTCGGTTGGTTTGGGTGCATCGTATTATCTCTCTCTTTCTCTCACCACGGATTTGACACACGGGCGCTTGCAAAGCGCAGAATAGCTAGACAGCCATCAGCAGACACAATGAGATGCTCTTACTGCAGGCAGTCGGCAAAACCGCTCTACTCTGACTCAGTCAAGGGCAAGAGAACGTGGAACGCGCTTCCCTTGTTCAGTTCGCTCTCCACCCACACCCGCCCGCCGTGGCGCTCGGCGACGGACTTGACGATGGCCAATCCCAGGCCGGTTCCCGGTATGTCCGCCGTGTCGCGTCGTTTGATGCGGCAGAACTTTTCGAACAAGCGCACCTGGTCCTCTGCGGCAATACCGATCCCCGTATCGGTCACGCGGATCAGAGCCTGGGCGTCCGTCACCGACAGCCCAACTGTCACGCTGCCCCCACTGGGGGTATACTTGATCGCGTTATCCACTAGATTGGCGACCATCTGGCGCAGCAGCGCCGCATCTCCCGCGACCACCGCTGCTCGATCGGGTGGCTCCAACCGCAAGGTCAGCCCCTTGGCGACCGCCCTGGGCCGCATGCCCTCAACCGCTTCGACCAGGACCGCGCCCAGATGGCAGGGCCCCAACTCCAACCCCACGCCTGCCTCGACGCGACCCAGGTCGAGCAGATCGTCGATCAGCTCGCCCATCTGTCCGACACCCTGCAGGATCTTGTCAATGTATTCGCTTTGCTTGTCGGTGAGCTCACCCACCATCGGGAGCATGGACGCGTAGCCTCGCATGAACGTCAGCGGTGCGCGTAGGTCGTGCGAGACGGTGGCAACGAAATCGGACTTGAGGTTGTCCAATTCCTTAAAATGGGTGATGTCGCGCATCACCACCACACGCCCGATCGGCTCGCCATCAGGGCTGACGATGGTCGAAACACTGGCGTACAACGTTCGGCCATCCGGCAGCGGCACCTCCTCGGTCAACGGTTCGCTTGATGGCAAGGGCTCCCCAAAAGCCCGCGCCAAGTTGTCAGCCAGCGCCGTCCCTCCGACCTTCTGCCCCACGACCTCGTCGGCCCGCACACCAAAGGCATGTTCGGCAGCAGGGTTGACCAGCAGTATCCGATCGTCGCGGTCGGTCACCAGCACCGCGTCGGACGTGCTGGTCAGGATCGCCTCCAGCCGCCGCCGCCCGCCTTCCGCCGCCTGGAACAACCGGGTGTTCTCCACCAACACCGCGGTCTGTCCGGCCAGCGTGCTGAGCAGATCGATCTCCGAATCCTCGAACTTTCGGGGCTCTGCATATCCCACCCACATCACGGCAGCCACTTGATCCTTGATGCGTACGGGCAGCGCGATCACCGCCCGGACCACACTCGTCAGCGTGTCATCGGCCAGGGACTTGGCCCGCGCCAGGTTCTCCACGATCAGGGGGGTTTCGGCGTCCTTAGCCGTCTCGGCGAGCGCGTGATCGAGCGAGCCCAACCCCTGCCGCTGTGCTCCCCGAGACATGACCAACTGCGGAACACCGTTGGCGGAGAAAAGCACGACGCGCGCCACCTCTGCCCCGGTTGCCTTGAGCACCCCTTCGAGGATGAGGGGCATCCCCTGGGGCAACTCCAGCGTCGCCGAGACCGCCTGGCTGATCTGAAGCAGGAGCGAGAGGTCCTCCAT
Source organism: Anaerolineae bacterium (assembly GCA_034430835.1). Lineage (GTDB taxonomy): Bacteria > Chloroflexota > Anaerolineae > B4-G1 > B4-G1 > JAFGED01. Next base: position 11,746 of record DAOUDX010000338.1, on the reverse strand, counting down.
CCGGTCTTTCAGCCGCACGCGCATGCCCTCGAAGGCGTCTCCCAACTGTGCCACTTCGTCGGCGCCGGGCATCTGTACCGGCTTTGTGAGATCGCCATCGGCGATGCGCCGCGCAGCAGCGGCGAGTTGCTGCAGAGGCCGAGTCAACAAGCCGGTGAAGAATGGGATGACGACGATCAACACCCCGCCCATCAGAAGCTGGAGGAGAAGCAACGGGATGGCGATCTGGGCGGCCTGTTCCAGCACGACCTCGTAGGGAAGCTGAATGACGACGGCCCACTCGCTGTACCCCGCCACGGGCAGGAAGTACACCAACAGGCGAGTGTTGTCGCTGGCACGGCTCTCGTAAGCCTCCCCCGGCTCTGCCGCCTCATAGGTGCGCGGCGGTTCGTCGCGCTTGAGCCACTCGTTGAGGAGCATATCAGGGTCGGGGTGGGCAACGATCTGCCAAGTCCCTTCTTCCACCCGCTCCACGACGAAGCCGTCACCGCGCTCGCCCGACCACCGCAACGTCTGCAGCACTTGACGCATCATCGGGTTGACACTGAGATCGGTGCGCCCCAGCAACATCCCAAAGCGCTCGCCGGTCTCCAGATCCTCCACGGGTGACATGAAAGAGAGGACCAGCCTATTGTCGGAGAGAGCGGTCAGCGTGGGCCTCGGTCTCGCCCACTGCGCGAGTGCGTTCTGCAGCAGCCTTTCTTCCTGCGTGGTCAATTCCGCGTCGCCACCCGAAGATGCTACCAGCTCTCCACCGACGTCAAAGAGCAGCAACTGATTGAAAAACACCGAGCTCTGCACGTCACCCTGCAGGCGGCTCTCTAACTCTGCCGGGCTGCCAAGCCACAAAGCATCGTCGTCGGCAAACGTATCGAGCTGCCCCTCCCCGACGGCAATGAGATAGGTCACGTACTCGGCGGTGGTGTTGCCGTTCCGCTCCATCTCGCCCACCACCTGCGCAGTCGCCTCGCCGAGCGTCGTCACCGTCACGGCGTAGAGCAGCAGGCAGGTCACGATCAGGATCAGGGGGACGAAGAGGAAAAGCAGCCTGAGGTTCAGCGAGCGGGCGTAGGGGGCCGGGCGATACGCCGTGCGGACGGGGCGTACGGCTCGGGAAACCAGATACAACATCTGCATCACGATGGCTGCTACGGCGGTCTCCAGCAAGAGGGCGAGAAGAGTCGTGGCCGTCAACGGCAGCGCATAGTCAAGCCCGGCCAACCCCGAGCTGGCCGTGCGGGCAAGGACCGACAGCAACAACACAGGAGAGGCAAACAAGACTGCCAGCGGTCCCGCTACAATCGGCTGGCGCACGATCCTTGGGAGAAGGCCGCGATAGTCCTGCCGTAGGAAGTAGCCGATCAGAAAGGCAAAGAAGGCAAAGTGAAAGAGATCGGCAATGCCGCCGCTCGCCATGCCGACACGCAAGAACCCGCTGATCAGGCCCACCAGCAGTGCCGGGCCTGCCCCCAGCCACACCCCGACGACGAAGATGAGCAAGGTCCCGAACAAAGGCGCGAAGGATTGAGCGGAAGGCAGGGGGAGGTTGGGCGGGGGCAGCAGATTCGGATGAGAAAAAGTCACCACCAAGAGGTGGTTGACGAAAAGCGGCGCGATGGAGAAAACAAGAAGCAATGGCAGACGGCGCCATCTGAAGTCTCGCCGGTGATAGACCAGGAGCACAACCGCCACCACCCCATACAGTGCTAGCAGAAGGTACTCCCCGAGCACCGATGGAAGGAAGGTGGGCGTCGTCCAGGGTTTCCAGAACTCTATTTTCTCGAATTGCATTGCGGCGCCCCTGCTCCTGCTCCCCGATCTCGAGAAGATTATAGCACACCGCGGGAATAATTCCAACTTTGCTCAACTTCCCGACGCGGGTATAATACAGCCAGGCACAGCGGAGGCACAATCCGCTGGTGCCAAGATCCAGAAGGAAAGGAGCCCGAACGTGGATACCAATCAAGTCGTTCTTCTCATTGGAACCGTCGTCGTCCTGGGTGCGCTCATGCTCCTGCCGCAGTGGCAGGCCCGGCGGCGGCGACGGAAGCAAATGGCCGAGATGCAGATCGGCAGTGAGGTCATGACTGTCGGCGGTATCATCGGCAAGCTGACACATCTGGACAGCGAAGCGAACCGTGCCCGCATCGAAATCGCGCCCGGCGTGGAAATCCGGATCGTGACAGCCGCAATCAGCCAATCACCGCCACTGACCAAACCAACGTCCAAGGAAGAGTAAACGATCGTGGAAATAAAAGTCGCCGCGGCCAAGGTGGGCAAGTGGGCCACCAGCGAGAGCGGAGACACGCTGGAGATGATCGAGCGACCCCATGGCGGTCTCTCCTTCGTGCTGGTGGACGGCCAGCGATCGGGGCGGGCGGCCAAGGCCATCAGCAACCTCGTGGCCCGCAAGGCCATCTCCCTGCTGGCCGAGGGGGTGCGAGATGGGGCGGCAGCGCGTGCAGCTCACGATTACCTCTACACCTACAAAGGCGGCAAAGTCTCGGCTACCCTGAACATCCTCTCGGTGGACCTGGTTTCCGGCACGCTGGTGCTCTCCCGAAACAATCGCTGCCCCACCATCGCCGTCATCCCGAACGAGGGCTTGCGGATGCTCGACGAACCCTCGGAGCCGGTCGGCGTGCGGCGCAACACCAAGCCGCAGATCGTGGAGCTGCCGCTGGCTGCGGGGACTGTGGTCGTGATCTACACGGATGGCCTCGAAACGGCCGGGTCGCGTTCAAGCCAGACACTCGACGTGCCAGCAGCCGTGCGCGAACTGGTGGACGGAGGTAACGCGAGCGCCCAGCAACTGGCCGACGGACTGCTCCAGCAAGCACTGACCCTGGACGAAGGACGCCCTCATGACGACGTCAGCGTGCTGGTGCTGCGGGTACTCGACCGCACAGGCGACGGCGTGCGCCGTCTGGCGGTTCACCTGCCCTTTTGAGGTGTACGATGCAATCGCGTCCCGTTCGCCGCTTTCTTCGAGTTCTGTGGCACGATACGTGGGCCTTGGTGCGCCAGTTCCGCGTCAGCCTGCTCGTCTTCAGCACCCTGCTGGTCGCGGGCACGCTGGCCATGCGCTTCTTCTACATCCACCCGGACACGGGGCAACACCTCAGTTGGGCCGAGGCATTCCACGCGACCCTCATGCTTACCCTGGCCGAAGTGCTTCTGCCGTTCCCCAGCGCGCCGGGGCTGCAGATACTTTTCTTCGCTATTCCCTTCATTGGGCTCTCCACGGTCGTGGACGGCGTCATCCGCTTCGGCGTGGCGTTCGTCAACCGCCGTGAACGAAAGGAGGCCTGGCAAATGGCTATCGCTTCGACCTATCGCAATCACATCATCGTCTGCGGCCTGGGCAAGGTCGGATACCGGGTCGCGAGAGAACTGATCCGCCTGGGTGAGGAAATCGTCGGCATAGAGCGCGATCCTGAGGCGCCTTTGCTGGAGGAACTGCGCCAGTTGAACGTGCCGGTGCTCGTGGGCGACGCTCGAAAGCAGGAATTGCTGGAAAAGGCCCGGATCCAGGAAGCCTCCGCCATCGCCATCTGCACCCAGGACGATCTCGCCAACCTCGACATCGCCCTGGAGGCCAGGGAGTTCAATCCAGGCATCAAGGTCGTCATGCGTATGTTCGACACGCAACTGGCGGAGCGAGTGCGGCGCGGATTCGGCATCCGCACTGCCTTCAGCACGTCCGCGCTGGCCGCGCCCGTCTTTGCCGCCGCCGCCACCCGGGCCAAGATCGACCAGTCGTTCTATCTGGATGGCGTGCTGATGAACGTGGCACGAGCCACGATACAGGACGGCTCGGCGTTGCAGGGACGCACCGTCGCCCAGGTGGAGCAAGACCTCGACCTGACAGTCGTCCTGCACAAAGGTCAAAGCTCTGTCGATCCACATCCGGCCCCCAACGTCACCCTCCGCGCCGGAGACTGTGTGACCGTCTTTGCATCGTTGGAATCGCTGGCCCGCTTACGGGAGATGAGTGGAGAGGGATGCCATGTCAAGCCGGAAAAGGCAAAGGGCCTGCGCGGATCGTGGCTGGCGCGCCTGTTTTCGAGGAAGCGAAGAGGAAACAAGGGCTAGGAATCTGAAACGAGCAAGATCGGACAAGCACCCGCTGATCGCCGTGGTTGGCCCGTGCGCCTCGGGCAAATCGTTGCTCGTGCAGGCGCTGCGGGCGCGCGGGTACAACGCCCGCGAGGTCTTGCAGGAACACTCCTACGTGCCTGCCATGTGGCAACGCATCACCCGCCCCGACCTCCTCATCTACCTGGACGTGTCTGGAGACGTCGCTCGCCAGCGCCGCTCCACCGACGCTCCCGCAGGCTGGTGGCACACGTTGGCACATCGCCTGCGCCACGCCCGCCAACACGCCGACCTCTACCTGAACACCGACAGCTTGGCCCCCCAGCAAGTTCTCGAAGAGGCCCAAGCCTTCTTGCAGGATGTTGCAGGTTTAGACTGCTGAGGGTATAATATGATCGGGTTCGCCTGCAAATACGGGCCATAATCACGAGGCGGGCGTTTTTAACGCCCGCTTCTGGCTGTGAGCACAATCATGATAACCATCACTTTCTGGATAGCCATCACCCTCATCACCGTTCTGGGACCTATCATCTTGATCCACGAACTGGGTCATTTCATCTCCGCCAAACTGGCAGGGGTGCGAGTCGAGGAATTCGGCTTTGGGTTTCCTCCCCGCTTGCTTGGGTTGTGGCGCGGCAAGGGATACCTGGACATCGGCCGCACGCGCGTGGCGATTCCGCGACACATCGAGGTCGGCCGCCTTGGTAGACTTCGCGTGCCTCCCCATCTGCTGGTAGGCGCATCTGTGGACGCTCTCACACAGCGCCAAGAGGACGGCACACACGTCCTGCGCCAGGTGAGGGTGCTCGATTCGGAAACAGAGGATGTGACACCCAAGCACGAGCAAGTCGATCAAGGCGTCCGCATACGCGGCGAAGTGACCGGGATCGAACGAGGAACGCTATACAGCCTCAACTGGCTGCCGATGGGCGCGTTCGTCAAGATGACGGGCGAGGAGGACCCCACCGACCCGCGCAGCCTGGCAGCCCAGCCCAAGCGCTGGCGGCTCACGGTGATAGGGGCAGGCATCGTGCTCAACATCCTCGCCGCCTTCTTGCTCATGGTCAGCGTATACCTCTCCGGCATCCCCGAGAAATGGATGGTAGAGGTTGGCGTCGTAATACCCGAGACTGCTGCCGAGGAAGCAGGCTTGCAACCCGGAGATATCATCCTGGCAGTTGGCGGAGAACGCATCGAGGAAGGCTCGGCACAGCTCCAGCGCATCATCCAGGCCGTGCCGGAGCAGACCGTCGATCTCACCATCTCGCGCGGCAAGGAGACGCTGATACTGGACGCGACGCCAAGAGCAAGGCACTGTGAGGAAAACGAAGAGTACTGCACGGAAGGCAGCGGCTTTCTGGGCATTCAAATGGCCCCATGGCCCGATCGCACCTCGCTGCGCCACTACAGCATCGGGGAAGCAGCGCAGGCCAGCCTCGACGAATTCGGGCTCATCGCGCAGATGCTCGCGCAACTGCCGGGGCAACTCGCCCAGGGCGAAGTAACAGCCGAGGAAGTCCGTCCGACCAGCGTGGTCGGTGCCAGCCAGATCCTGACCTTTTTTCTGCAGCAGAGCATCAAGTGGAAGGTCGCTTTCCCCGTATTGCACGCCGCATCGCTCATCAGCCTAGCTGTGGGGATAACCAACCTACTGCCGCTGCCCGGCCTCGACGGCGGGCGCATGCTCTTCATACTGATCGAAGCCGTGCGCGGTCGCCGCATCGCACCCGAACGGGAAGCCGCCATTCATTCCGTGGGCATGCTAATCATGATCTTTTTAATGGCCCTGGTGATGCTGTACGATGTCTTCAGTCCAATCATCTCCTGGTCATTGTTGATGAGATAGAATGAATCGGCCGCTCGACACCTTGCTCGAAGAACTGCGCGCGAGCGCCCAGATGCCGGAACCTGGGGCGCTGTACCACCTCTCGAACCTCGAGGCCGAGGACGTGACATGTGTGCGCGAAACGTGGCCATGCCTGCCCGTCGAACTGCGACGGCGACTAACCGCCAAGCTGATGGAGACAGCCGAGGCAGACTTTGAGGTAAACTTTGGCGCCATCTTCCGCCTGGGGTTGGAAGACGAGGACGCCGAGGTCCGCACGACCGCCATCGAAGGCTTGTGGGAAGATCAGGACGTGCGCCTGGTACCTGCTCTGGTGGCACACTTGAAGGACGTGGCTCCCGCCGTCCGAGCGGCAGCAGCCACTTCGCTGGGGCGGTTCATCTTGCTGGGGGAGTTGGGCAAGATTCGCCCTGACCCGTTCAACCAGACACACGAGGCCCTGCTGGCTGCCTGCCAAGCTGCAGAAGAACCTGTGGAAGTGCGACGCAGAGCGCTCGAATCGCTATCCTACGCCAGCGACGAAACCGTGGTCGCATTGATCCGCGAGGCCTACGATACAGCGGAGGAGAAAATGCACGTCAGCGCCGTCTTTGCTATGGGACGCAGCGCCGACACCCGCTGGGCCGAGTACGTGAAGCAAGAGCTGTTCAGTCCCAACCCCGAACTGCGTTACGAGGCAGCGCGCGCTTGCGGCGAGCTGCAACTTCCTGAGATGGTGCCAGCTCTAGGAGAACTGGCCGAAGACGTAGACCCCGAAATGCAGGAGGCAGCCCTGTGGGCTTTGGGGCAGATCGGCGGCGACAAGGCTCGAGAGATTCTGATGCAGTATTGCCAGGCAGAATGTGAAGTCACGCGAGAAGCAGCCGAAGCCGCACTGGACGAGCTAGAGTTCTTGCACGGAGACCTATCGGACTTTCTCGCCAAGATGGCGAGAGAATCCGACCTGACGTAGAATCGCAAAGCGGATACCGAGTTCAGATGGCCAACACCAAATGGCGAACCGTCGCTGGCCTTGTCCTAGCTCTGGGACTACTGATTTCCTCTGACGCGACAGCCGATGATAGCGTCGGGAATGAACCCATCACCGTTGTTGAGAACCAAGCCAGCCACAGCTTTGGCCAGCACGTCACCTTCACGCTACGGCTCACGTCCCAGGTCAGAATCACCCGGATCCTCCTGTTCTTCCAAGCTACCGGGAACGATCTAACCGAATCTGCTGATGCGCTCTTCGAACAGAGGGACGACACCGTCAATGCCAGCTACCTATACCTTGTGCCTCCCTCCCCTCTGCCACCCTTCGCCACGATCACGTACTGGTGGCAGATCGAGTACGGTGAAGGCGAGGAGTGGGCCACAGGACGCCAGCAGTTCGAGTATACGGATAATCGATTCCAGTGGAAGGAAACCAGCGACGAAGAGAGTCACATCACCGTCCACTGGATCGAAGGCGAGGGAAATGCCGAGTTTGGGCAGGCAGCGCTCGACATCGCCCGCGCCAGCCTGGAAGACATCAATGCGGAGCTGCGCGCCCCACTGCCAGAATCAACGAACATCTACATCTACGACACGCAGCAGAATCTCGACCAGGCGATGATCCTCGCTGGCAGAGATTGGGTTGGCGGCCAGGCACGCCCCGAATTAGGTGTGATCGTCGTCGCGATCCCGCTGGGTGACTTTTATGTCTCGCGTATGGAGCGCGATATTCCCCATGAGTTGACCCACCTGCTGGTTTATCAGGCTGCCACGCCAGAGGGATACGCATACGTTCCTGAGTGGCTGGACGAGGGATTGGCCACAGCCAACGAGCGGCTACCGACTGCAGAGTATGAGCTCAGGCTCGAAGAGGCATACGCACAGGGACAGCTTATCCCGCTTCTTGACCTGTGCGTGCCCTTCTCGCCGAACGCACAGACAGCATACCTGTCCTACGCTCAGAGTGGCAGCGCCGTGAAATACATCCGCCAGCAGTACGGCGCTCAAGGCATACGCGACTTGCTGGCAGCATACGCCAACGGAGCCAGTTGCGCCAGCGGCGTAAAAGAAGCTCTGGGCATCAGCCTGAGCGAGCTAGAGACTGCTTGGGAGGCCAGCCTCGAGCCCCCGTCCTCCTGGGAGATCTGGGTGAAAAAGATCGGGGTTTGGGTGGGGTTGTGGCTATTGGGCCTGCTGGCAGTCTTGCCGATGATCGGCCGGCTCCGTCGCCGTCGGTGAGAAGCTGCCGATCAGTCTCTACCCCGACAAGGAGTTATCAGTGCGTCACATCATCACTTTTGACGTGGAGACCCAGTACACAGCCGATGAGGTAGGAGGCTGGGAAAACATCATTGACATGCGGTTGGCGGCAGCCGTGACTTACGACTCCGCCCTCAACGTCTACCGCGACTACACTGAACAGGAAGTGGACCAGCTCGTCACCACTCTCCAATGCGCAGACCTGGTCGTAGGCTACAACGTGCTTGGCTTCGATTACGAGGTCCTAGCCCGCTACACGGATGCACCTCTATCGGATCTGCGGACAGTGGACATGCTCCAGCACCTGTACCGCGCCCTGGGTTGGCGGCCCAAGCTGGATGCCGTCGCCGCTGCCACGCTGGGAGAGAAAAAGAGCGCCGATGGCCTGCAGGCCGTGCGCTGGTTCCGCGAGGGTAAGCTCGACAAGGTCATCGCTTACTGCCACCGCGATGTGGAAGTGACGTGGAAGCTCTACGAATTTGGGAGGCAGAACGGCTACGTCAAGTGCCGCGACAAACGATGGCGCGAGCACACGATCCCGGTGCGATGGTAGACGCAGCGTTTGAGCCCGCCTACCTGGCCCTGCTCCGATCGGGGGAACTGCAGCAGCGTGTGGAGTCCGCCTACGAGCGGCTGCGCGCCTGCGACCTCTGCGGGCACGAATGCCACGTCGATCGCTATGAGGAACTGGGGATGTGCAAGACCGGCGTGCGAGCCGCCGTCGCCAGCTACCACCCCCATCTGGGTGAAGAAGGCCCTCTGAGCGGGTGGCGCGGCTCCGGCACGATCTTTTTCTCACAGTGTAACCTGCGCTGCCAGTTCTGCCAGAACTATGACATCAGCCAGGAAGGACATGGGCGAGAGGTCGAGCCGCAAGATCTGGCGGTGATGATGCTGGCGTTGCAAGAGCAAGGATGCCACAACGTCAACCTTGTCTCGCCGACCCACGTCGTGGCTCCCATACAGGCTGCTGTCCTCGTCGCCGCGCGATCGGGGCTGCGGCTGCCGCTGGTCTGGAACACAGGCGGCTACGACTCTCTCGCGGCGCTGGCGCTGCTCAACGGCGTGGTGGATATCTACATGCCGGATATGAAGTACGCCGACGAGGACACCGCTCACAAGTACTCGAAGGTCAGGCGCTATCCGGCGGTCAACCAGGCTGCCGTCAAGGAGATGCACCGGCAGGTGGGCGACCTGGTCGTGGATGAGAACGGCGTGGCGCTGCGTGGGCTGCTCGTGCGCCACCTGGTGCTGCCCAAAGGGCTGGCCGGGACGCCCGAGATCGCCCGTTTCCTGGCGGAAGAGATATCGCGTGATACGTACGTCAACGTGATGGATCAGTATCGTCCCTGCTACAGGGCCGGGGAACTGCCGCCACTCGACCGGCGTACCACCCGGGCGGAATACGAGCAAGCGTTGGGGCAAGCGCGCGAGGCCGGCTTGCACCGCTTCGACAAGCGAGAGTTGCGCGGTTTCCGCATCGTAGGGATATGACGCACGTGGAAGAGAACCCAACACCAGCAGCCCGCCTGCACGCCGTTGTTCGCGGGCGCGTGCAGGGGGTCAGCTTTCGCTACTACACTCTCATGGCCGCTCAGCAGCTCGAACTGACTGGCTGGGTCGCCAACCGCTGGGACGGTGCGGTGGAGACCGTCGCTGAGGGGCCGCGCGAGGCTCTGGACGAGTTTCTGGCTTTCCTGAACCAGGGCCCTCCCTCCGCGATGGTACAGCGCGTGGACCCCGAGTGGCAAAACCCCACAGGGGAATTCAGAAGCTTCCTGGTGCGGTACATATGAGAAAGAATCCCGAACACCTGGCCTGGATCGTCCTGCTTGCATCGTTCTTTGCCTGCATCGGATTGGCCATCGGCCTACCGTTGGGCGCACGCGCCTATGTCCTCTCCGCCCAAAGAGGACAGAACGTCACGCTGGAAGTGCAGCGAGGCACACTCCGCGTCACCCAGGGCGGCGTTGGCGCTCCCATCGCCATCGCCGAGGCATACGACGACATCGGCGAGCGCGACATCATCACCACCGACCTCGCCCAGGGCAGGCTCGTGTTCCACGCCTCCGATGGTGAAGAAGCGGTCGTCGGCAGCGTTCAGCTATACGACAATACGGAGGTCACCCTATCCACCGCGCGCTCCCCGCGTTTCTCCATCAGCCGGCTTCCCCACAAAGTCGCGCTGAACGTTCAAACCGGGCGGGTGCGCATCAGCATTGTGGACACCGAGGAAAGACCCACAATTGCCGAGGTGGTAACACCCCACGGCACGTTCACCCTGACGGAGGGAAGTTACGAGGTCAAGGTCAACGCTCCGACCACGGAAGTCACGGTGCGCTCTGGGCAGGCCGACATACACGCCAACGGAGGGCTCTTGTCGCTCGAACCGGCCGAGCGCGCCGTCATAGGCGGAGGGCTGGTCAAAGGCCCATTGACTGCCACGCGCAACTTGGTCACCAGTGGCGACTTCCAGAGCCAGATGGACGGTCGGCCAAACGGGTGGGAAATCTACGGCGAGCAGACTGACCCCCAGCAACCTCCTGGGGAGATCGGCGTGGTCACCCACGAGGGACGTCAGGTGGTCAGTTTCTACCGCAGCGGCACCAACCACGCCGAGGTCGGCATCAAGCAGGGCATTAACTACGACGTGCGCGATTTTGCGTCACTGGAAATGCACCTGGCCGTGCGCATCATCTCGGAGAACATTGCCGGTTTTGGGGGCTGCGGCTACCTTGGCTCCGAATGTCCCATCATCGTTCGCCTGGATTACAAAGATGTCCAAGGCACCGACCGGCAGTGGCAGCACGGCTTCTACATCGGGGAGCCCGCCGCCGACTGGTACACCTACGAATGGGCCGAACCGGTACCCCCGGAAAGCTGGCAGGCCCACGATTCGGGAAACCTGATGGAGGAGATGGGTGACGTACCCCCTGCCCTGATCAAATCGCTGACCATCTACGCCTCGGGACACAGCTTTCACGCGATGGTGACGGAGGTCGAGCTACTGGCGCAGGAATAGGGGCACCATGCAGACAGCTTCGCGACTCCCAGCTACGAGCAGAATCGCATCCACCAAGCGCCGTCACCGGATCTCCACAGGACGCAGAAGCAACCGGTCGGCCACCATCTCCTCGCTCTCGTCATAGATCGGCAGCCGCTCCCCCGTCAACTGGTGGTAAACGCCGATCTCCAACTGGTACTCCCCCGGTGGCGTCCCTGCTTTCACCTGCAACGGGAAATAGCTTAGCAACATCTCGTCGCCGCCTTCCCGCCAGAAGCTGGTCGGATACGCGTTGGCGTCGAACTCTCCCACGATGTGGCTTTCCCTATCCAGCAGGTGCGCGAAGATGGAATAGTGGCGGTCGGGCTTTTGCAGCAACCGCCAGTATAGCACCACCTCTAACGTCTGGCCCGGCCCAACCGCCTCTGCGTTGCGGCTGTGGCCCAGGAAACGCATCACGTCCCCGAAATTAACCGGCAGATCGATGGAGTGGCGCATCCCGTGAGGATCCCCCGGCTCGAAGGTCACCTCCCACGACCACAGCGCCGGCGATCGGTCGGAAGGCA
>DAOUDX010000337.1:0-31159 GCA_034430835.1 Anaerolineae bacterium | reverse complement strand
ACAATATGAGCTGGCATGAGGGGACCTCCTAGACTGTTCTGGCTCTGACACCAGAAGCATGCCGCGGGTGGCCCCTCATGTCAAGTTGGTGTTACGAGGCACTAATGCCTCAGATTTGCCAAAGTCCAGGTAGGAAACAATGCGCATTTTTATCACCGGCGACAAAGGGCAACTGGGCCGCGCGCTCCGCGACGCGCTGGCCGGGCACGCGCTGGCAGGCTGCGACCTGCCGGAGTTGAGCATCACCAACCGGGCAGCCATCGGCGCGGCCGTCACCGACTTTGCCCCCGATGTGGTGATCCACGCCGCTGCCTGGACCGACGTGGATGGCTGCGCCCGTGAGCCCGGCAAAGCGTACCTGATCAACGCCATCGGCACGCAGAACGTTACCCTGGCCTGCGCTGCCTGCGACGCGGCGATGGTCTACATCAGCACCAACGAGGTCTTCGACGGCGCTGCCACGGAGCCTTACTGCGAATGGGACGGGATCAACCCGATCAATCCCTATGCCAAGTCGAAGGCCGCCGGCGAGTGGTTCACACGCCACCTGCTCACGCGCTTCTACATCGTCCGCACTGCCTGGGTCTATGCACGCGGCGGGCGCAACTTTTCCACCCCCAGCCGCATCGTCCAGGTTGCCGACGATGCTTCGACGGCTCGACTGAGCTCACCGAAGTCAGGCTCAGCACAAGGTAAGGCGCTGAAGGTCGTGATCGACGAGGTGGGCAATCCCACCTATGCGCCTGACTTGGCAGTGGCCATTGCGGCGCTGGTCCAGACCGGGGCCTACGGCATCTATCACCTGACCAACGCGGGGCACACCTCCCGCTACGACTACGTCCGCGAGGTGCTGCGGCTGGCCGGGCGCGAGCACATCCCCGTCGAGCCTATCAGCCTGGACGATTTTCCCCGTGCGTCCAACCCGCCCCGTTTCGCGCCCCTGGCCAACATGGCAGCGGCGGCATTGGGCATCACCCTGCGCCCGTGGCAGGACGCTGTGCGAGAATTTCTCGAATCCCAATGACCAAATCGCAAATGGCAAGAAGCCGAGCGACGACCAATCTGCCAACAACCAACCAACCTACCGACCGACCATTAACCAGCATCGTCATCCCCAACTGGAACGGCGCGCACCATCTCCCAACCTGCCTGGATAGCCTGCGCCGTCAAACCTACCCACACATCGAGGTCATTGTTACCGACAACGGCTCCACCGACGAGTCGCTGGCGCTGCTGGCCCGCGATTATCCTGAGGTGCGCGTGCTGGCGCTGGGGGAAAACCGGGGATTCACCGGTGCGTGCAACGCGGGGATGCGGGCTGCGCGGGGAGAGTTCGTCGTCCTCCTGAACAACGACACCGAGGCCGACGCGCGCTGGGTGGAGGAGATCGTCGCTGCTTTCGAGCGGTACCCGGAGGCCGGTATCGTCGCCTCCAAGATGCTGCTTTTCGACCGGCGCGACACCTTTCACACGGCGGGCGATTTCTACCGTGTGAACGGCATCCCCGGCAATCGTGGTGTGTGGCAGAAGAATGAGGGCCAATACGATCGGGAGGAGGCCGTCTTCAGCGCTTGCGGGGGCAGCGCTGCCTATCGGCGGGCGATGCTGGATCAGGTGGGCCTCCTGGACGAGGGCTTTTTCTATTCCTGCGAGGATCTCGATCTGGCGTGGCGGGCGCAGTTGGCGGGCTGGCAGTGCGTCTATGCTCCCCGTGCGATCGTCTACCACAAGCTGCAGGCCACCGGTGGGGGGGCGACTGCCAGCTTCCACGACGGGCGCAACTTCATCTACCTGCTGGTGAAGGACTACCCCGGCGACCTGTGGCGCGCGCACTGGCGTGCCATCCTGCGCGCGCAACTGCGCATCACCGCCGAGGCGCTGCGAGCCTGGCGCGGCGCGGCGGCGCGCGCCCGCCTGCGCGGCCAGTTGGCGGGGTTGTTGGGCATTCCCAGGATGTTGCGCAAACGACGGGCGGTGCAACGTAGTCGAATCGTTGACCGGTCGTACCTCGAAAGTATCCTGACCGGGGTTGACGAAAGCCCTTGAAGCGGGTATCATACAAACGCCAGCCCAGTGGATCGAGGTGCAGCTATAGACAAAGACAACCCGCTTCTGACGATCATCATCCCCGCCTGGAACGAAGAGCGCCGCCTGCCGGTCACGTTGCCGCAGGTGGTCGCTTTTGCAGAGACCCAGGATTATGCCGTGGAGGTGTTGGTAGTAGACAATGCCAGCACCGACCGAACGTCAGACGTCGTGCGCGAGATAGCTGCCGAGCGCCCCATTGTGTCCCTGTCGTACCAGCCGATCCAGGGCAAGGGGGCAGCGGTGCGCAAGGGCATGCTCGAAGGCAACGGCGAGTATCTCTTCATTTGCGACGCCGACCTGGCGATGCCTATCGAGGAGGTGAGCAAGTTTCTTCCTCCCGCTCTTTCGGACTATGACGTCGCTATCGCCTCCCGCGAGGCTCCCGGCGCCAGGCGCTACAACGAGCCCCGCTACCGCCACCTGATGGGCCGCGTCTTTAACCTCATCGTGCGCCTCCTGGCCGTGCCCGGCGTGCAAGACACCCAATGCGGTTTCAAGTGTTTCCGCCGTGAAGCCGCACGCGCCCTTTTCTCCGTCCAAACTATCGACGGGTGGGCTTTCGACGTGGAGGTCCTTCACGCAGCCCTGCGCCGGGGGTATCGTCTCGTCGAGGTGCCGATCAACTGGTATTACGGTGAGGAAAGCCGGGTCAGCCCAACACGCGATTCGATAGATATGCTGATCGAGGTTGTGCGCATCCGGCGCAACGGCCGGGCTGGTCTCTACGATGAGTAACTCCACGATACAACCCAATCTCGACGAAGAACTGGCCCTGTTCAACGCCGGGCATGCGCGCGTGGCCGGGATAGACGAGGCTGGGCGCGGCGCTTGGGCCGGGCCAGTCTGCGCGGCAGCGGTGGTGCTGCCGCTGGATCGCCCTGGTTTGACCAACCTGCTGGACGGCGTGCGCGACTCTAAGCAACTGAGCGCGACGAGGCGGGAAGAACTGCTGCCGATCATCGAGGATGTGGCCGAGGCTGTTGGCGTGGGCTGGGCCAGCCCTGCCGAGATCGACGAGATGGGCATTGCACTCGCCACGCGACAGGCAATGGCCCGCGCGGTGTCCGGCCTGGATAACAGGGTCAGCGCGCTCCTGATCGACTACGTGCGCCTGCCGGAGATCGACCTGCCCCAGCGCGTGCTTCCCAGGGCCGACATCCACTGCTTGAGCGTCGCCGCTGCCAGCATCGTCGCCAAGGTGACCCGCGACCGGCTGATGGTGACGCTGGATCGAGACTATCCCGGCTACGGTTTTGCCCGTCACAAGGGGTACGGCACACGCCAGCACCGGGAAGCTCTGGCGCGACTGGGCCGGTCGTCCGTTCACCGGATGAGTTGGAAGCCGATCCAGTCGCTCTCCGAGGAAAGGAGATGATCCTAAGTGGGCTTCTTGGCCAGGATCGGCATCAGGGCATCTCCGTCCCGATGCTAGAACACGTGCTGCGCCAGGTGGCGCAAAGAGTCCCCAGCCTGCACTGGGCCATCGTCGCGTCCCTGGATGGCGTCGTTCAGGCTACGTATGACCCTTTTGGCAAGGAGCAGTCTGACCGCATTCTGGCGATGGTGTCGTCGGTGCTGGCGCTGGGGGAGCGAGTGTTTCATAGGCTGCAGCACGGCGAGCTATCCTATTTGGTCCTGGCGGGCAAGGCAGGAGTGATCGTCGTAAACCCCATTGGAGAAGAGTACGTGCTGGCCATCAGCGTTCCCCCAGAGACAGAAGCGACTGCGACGGTAGACGCGCTGGCGCAGGTGGCGGCTATGCTGGAGCCTGCGCTTTGCCCACGCGCGATGTAGGGAAGTAGATATGCGCATCGCCTTGGTCCACGACTGGCTCAACCAAATCGGCGGCGCGGAGGACGTTCTGGAAACACTCGTCGGGATGTTCCCCGGCGCGCCGGTTTACACCTCGATGTACTGGCCGGAGAAGATGCCCGCAGTCTACCGCGAGTGGGACATCCGCACGACCTGGACAGATCGCCTGCCGTCCATCCATCGTCATCATCAGCCCTACCTGCCGCTCTATCCCCTGGCTTTTGCCCGTCTCGATCTCTCCGGCTACGATCTCGTGCTGAGCAACAAGTCCGGCTTCTGCCACGGGGTGCACACCGGCGACGCACTGCACATCTGCTACTGCCTGGCGCCGACGCGCTACGTCTGGGACTTCGACGCCTACGCCGCACGGGAGGCGATTCCTTCTGTTGCGAAAGTCGCTGTGCGTTCACTGATCGCTCTTCTCCGGCGTTGGGACTATCAGGCTGCACAGCGGGTTGATCATTTCGTCGCCATCTCGCGCGAGATTCAGGCCCGCATCCGGCGCTACTATGATCGCGATTCGACCATCATCCATCCGCCGGTAAACACTGCCCGTTTTCACCCTTCGACGGGCTCAGGGCACCATTCTGTCTCTTCTCAGGACGACTACTATCTGATCGTCTCGCGCCTGATCCCCTACAAGCGGATCGATCTGGCCGTGCGCGCGTTCAACCAACTGGGATTGCCGCTGGCCATCGCCGGGGATGGGCGGGGCCGGGAGGCGCTGGAGGCATTGGCCGGTCCCACGGTCACTTTCCTGGGCTACGTGACCGACGAGGCCCTGCCCGACCTGTATGCCCGCTGCCGAGCTTACATCCTGCCAGGCGAGGAGGATTTTTGCATTGCCACCGTCCAGGCCCAGGCGGTCGGGCGGCCCGTGATTGCCTTCGGTGCTGGCGGCGCGCTCGAAACAGTGATCGAGAGGGAAACCGGCGTATTCTTCCACGAGCCGACGGCCGAGGCGCTGGCCGATGCCGTGCAGACCTTCGACCCCGGTTCCGTAGACCCACAGGCGTGCATGCGAAACGCCGCCATGTTCGACGTGCGCGTGTTCGAGGAGAAATTGAACGAGTTCATAGATACTGTGACAGAGAAGATGCAAGGAGACAAGGGAATAGCATGAGCAGGAGGTTTTGTCTCATTGTCTCCCCATCTCCTTGTCCAAATCAAAGGGAGCACGACAAATGGAACTACGAATCTATTGGAAGATACTGCTCCGCCGTTGGTGGCTCGTCGTCGTGCCGGTGCTCGTCGTGGCGGTTTACGCTGCAGCCACCTACAGGCCGCCCGCGCCAGTCTACCAGGTGGCGATGCGCTTCACGGCGGGGACGAAGCCTGCCGGGCTGAGCGAGGACTATGACCGGTATTACGCCTGGGCCACCTCCGAATACATCGCCAACGGACTGGCCGACGCGGCCAAGGGGGAAGTTTTTGCCCGCGCGGTCGCGTCGCGGCTGGAAGAAGCAGGCCTCCAGTCTGGTGACATCCAGCCACGCATCGTCACCGATAGCGATCAATCGATCCTCGTCGTCTACCTCACCTGGCCCGATGCGGAGCAGTCCGTTGTCGTGGCTGATGCCATCGCCGCCGAGTTAAGTGAGAACGGCGCGGCTTACTTCCCCCAGTTGGAGGGGGTCGAGCCTGCCGTCCGTCCGTTGGACGCGCCCTCGCCCGTTCCTCTCGCTCCTGGCCTGCGCACCCAGCTCATGGGGCCGGCAGTCAAGATCGGGCTGGCGCTGGTGGTCGGCGTTTCGCTGGCGCTGCTGTGGCACTATCTCGACCCTACCGTTCGCGAGGCGGGAGAGCTGGAGGAGATGGGACTGGCGGTGCTGGCGGAAATACCGAGGAAATGGTAAAATACCGCCCGCTTCCCCAAGGAGGTCGCAAAACATGGAACTTGCAGACTATGCTCGCATTCTGCGCAAGCGCTGGTGGATCGTCGTCGTCGCCGTCGTGATGACCGCCGGCAGCGCCTTCGGTTTCGGTCAGCTTCAGGATCCCGAATATACGTCAACTGTCGAGATCATCATCGAACCAGCGCGACCCGACCTGGGGCTTACTCAATCGACCAAATGGCTCCTGCGTTCCTACATGACCGTGGCCGACTCGAACAAGTGGGCGCAGCAGGTTATCGATAAGCTGCAGTTGTCGATGACCGATCAGGAGTTGCGTGGCAACGTTCACTTTGCCGCCCTGGACGACCGCATGGTGATCCAGATCGAGGTCGAGGGCTCTGACGGCGACCAAGCCAATCGCATTGCACAAGCGTGGGCCGATCAGTTCGTCCAGTGGCGCAACGGGCAGAACAAGGAGCAGCGCAAGGAAGACCGCGTCTTCGCCGAACTGCGCGACCCGCCCACTTATGACCAGTCTTGGCCACCGCGCCGAAGTATCCTGTTGAGCGCCGGCGCCGTCTTTGGGCTGGTGATCGCCGGTGTAGTCATCTTTTTCCTGGAATGGCTCGAGGCGGGTGTCATCCGCACGCCACAGGATTTGCAGCAGCTTGACTTGGCCGTCGTGGGCGCGATTCCGCCGACCAGCTAGCTGACAGGGGGTAAACAATGGCTGAGCAACCTAACTTGATCACGTTGACTGATTCCCGCAGCCAGGCCGCCGAGGCCTACCGCACATTGCACACCAACCTGACCTTTGCCGCGCTCGACAAACCGATCGAGACGCTCGTCGTCGCCTCCGCCGCACCGGACGAGGACACGTCCAAGGTCCTGGCCAATCTGGCAGTGGCGATGGCGCAGAGTGAGCGACGCACCATTCTCGTGGAAGCCGACCTGCGTCGCCCCAGCCTGCAGGAGATCTTTGGCGCTGGAGGGGAGCGAGGGTTGACGACGATGATCGTCGAGGAGGCGGCGCTGGAGGATCCCCCACTAGTCGAAACGGTCGTGGAAAACCTGTGGTTGCTGCCCAGCGGACCACTGCCTCCTAACCCTGCCGATCTCCTCGGCTCGCGGAAGATGGAGCAGGCCATCGCTGCGCTCAAGGGCCGCGCTGACGTGGTTCTATTCAATGCGCCGCCCATTGTCTCTGTGACCGACGCCGTCGTGTTGGGCACCAAAGTGGACGGTGTGCTGTTGGTCGTCAGCGCCGGGCGCACCCGGCGGGAGCACGTCGAGCGGGCCAAGGAATTGCTGGAGAGAGTGCACGTCCGCGTCGTGGGTACGGTGTTGAACAACGCGCCGCGCGGTATCACGCTTGGCGGCTACTGAGGAGAGCGGTCGCGATGAAGGGACTCATTCTCAGCGGGGGCAAAGGCACGCGCCTCCGCCCGTTGACCTACACCAGCGCTAAACAACTCATCCCCGTCGCCAACAAGCCGGTGCTCTTCCGCGTCATTGAGGCCATCCGCGCTGCCGGGATTACCGATATCGGTATCGTTGTCGGCGACACCGTTGATCAGATCAAGGCCGCCGTCGGCAAGGGCGATCAATGGGGTGTCAAGGTCACTTACATCCATCAGGATCAACCGCTGGGGTTGGCCCACGCCGTCAAGGTGAGCCAGGATTTTCTGGGGACCGAGCGCTTTGTGATGTTCTTGGGTGATAACGTCATCGAGGGCGGCATCTCAAACCTCATCGAACAGTTCGCCGAGAGCGAGTGGAACAGCCAGATCGTCCTCACGCCGGTGGAGCATCCAGAGTACTATGGTGTGGCCGAGTTGAACGGGGAAGGTCGGATCGTGCGCCTGGTCGAGAAACCGAGCCAGCCGCCCTCCGATCTGGCGCTGGTCGGTGTCTACATGTTCGACCACAACATCCACGAGGCCGTGAACAGCATCGCTCCATCCGGGCGAGGTGAGCTAGAGATCACTGACGCCATTCAGTGGTTAGTGGAGCACGATTACAAGGTCTACCCCTATGTTCACCGGGGCTGGTGGATCGACACGGGCAAGCAGGAAGATATGCTGGAGGCCAATGGCCTGGTGCTGGAAGAGTTGGAGCCAAAGATCGAGGGGTACGTCGATCGCGACTCTGAGGTGGACGGCCGTGTCACCGTCCAACAGGGGGCGGAGATCATCAACAGCGTCGTTCGTGGCCCGACGATCATCGGCGAGCGCACCCGCATCGTCAATTCCTACGTCGGCCCGTTCACCTCGATCTACCACGACGTCGTGGTCGAGAACAGCGAGATCGAGCGGGCCATCGTCCTGGAAAACAGCGTCATCCGCGACATTCCTGCACGCATCCAAGATAGCCTCATCGGGCGAGACGTGGCCCTGACCCGTTCACCCATCAAGCCCAAGGCGTACAAGCTGAGCCTGGGCGATCACAGCCAAGTGGGCATCCTGTAGATTGGGGCTTTTCGCAGACAAGGCGGGCCTCCCGGAAACGGGAGCCCGCCTGATTTCTTTGGGGGCGCTCGCACTCAATCGTCCAGCCCGAATCTCAACCGGGCCGGCTCGCCGGCCGCGTCGTCCCAGCGCAGCAGCTCGGGCACGCCCGTGTATCCCCAGGCCAGGCGGAAGAATGTCAGTTTTTCCCGTCCCTCGATGGGCCCTTTCTGCTCGAATATCTGCACCCACGCTCCGGTGTTGACGTACCACGCGTCTTCCAGCCGCTCCATAGCAGCCATGTGGTCGTGCCCCAGGACGATGTAGGGAACCGGGTGCGTGGGTTTCAAAGCCTGCTCCAGATCCTGGGCCACGCGCAGTAGGAAATCGTCAAAGGTGGGAACCCTGTGGCTGGCGAAACGGCGCAGGAGATAGGCGATCGCGGCTGCTGCCAGCCACGCTCCTGCCGCCAGCCACGATCTTCCGACGAGGTTTGCGGCTCCCACGACAGCCAGCCCGATCGTCAGCAGATCGAGAGCGCCCAGGATCAACGTACCGAACCATTCCTGCCGCGAGCCTCCAGACCACTTTTCCCCCAGCGCTTCGATCTTCCGTGTGACTTCCGACGGCAAGAGTGTTTCGCAAGAGGATTCACGCTGTTGCGACTTTGATCGCCGCAGACCCCAGAATGCCCGCAAAAATATCCAGCCACGGCCCACGACCAGCCGGAGCGTCATGAGTGGAGCCTTCCGAAATACCCACAGGATGTACCGTGTAGGGGGCTTGAAATTGTCCGCGAAGGGATGAACGCTCTCTACCTGGTTGAATAGATAGCGTCCGAACAGTCGCCCCCACAGCACCTGAATGTCGGGAGGATCGCCCGGAGAGATCGGGCTCAGAAAGTCAGAAAAGTGGCTGCTCGACTCGTACTGCCCACCGTGTTCGATGTAGATGCAGCCAGGCTCGTAGTAGAACCAGGGACAAAAGTGTACGCGCGCTTTGACCTCCGCCAGGCTGATAGATGGTCCTTCGCCCGTCATTTCCCGCTCTCGTGCGTACGCCCTCTCCACCTCCGCGACGAGCCGCTCCCGCACGTCGGGCCAATAGAGCTCGATGTCGTGGTTGCCGGTGATCACGACGACGTGGTTCCCGTGGGCTACAAACCTGCCCAGCGCGGCGAAGAAGCGTTGGTGGCCTCGAGCGATTCGCTCGATCTTCCACGCCGATTCCCTGGCCGTCGTTCCCAGACCGTACTTTTGCTCGTCTGCGCTCAACCCTGCGTGAGAAGCCACTCCCTTGACTTCACTCAGGGGTTTCCCTTCCTGCGGCAGCGAGGCGACCTGCACAAAGTCGAACAGGTCGCCGTTAAAGACCAATTTCCAAGGTCTGCCACCAAAACGGGGTTGTTGCCGGACGCTCTCGTGGTAACGCAGGAACCGCGCAAAGGCATCGTCGAAGAGAAAATCCTCCATGCGCGAGTACTTGCCGCTTTCCGGGTCAAATCCCTCACCCAGGTGTAGATCGCTCGCGACCAGCAGGTTGTATGCCTCCATGTGGCCTCCAGCTATGAGAGTATAGCACGAATGCAGTGCAGCGCCAAACACACGCCGACGTTGCTCTCAACTCTGCTGGACAAGTTGGGCCAAAAAGGCTATAATCTCCCTCGTTTCGTCTCCAATCATCACCGAGAGAATCATGCGCTGTCCTGAATGCAAAGCCCAAGTGCCCGATAACCTGTCCCTCTGCCCCGAATGCGGCGAGATGGTGCAAGACACACGCCCTTCCCGGCGCGTGCGGCGCTCCAGGGGTAGGGAAAAAACGCGCCCTATGCGCGCCCAGCGGTCTGAGACCGGTTCTGGCACGTCGTTCGTCACGGCGCTGCGTGCGAGGCCTTTGAACTGGAAACTGGTGCTCAGGATCGCCCTGATGGTTGCAGGCGCACTCGCACTCCTGGCGCTGACCGTTTTCATCGGCGGCTACTTGGGCCTTCATCAGGGAGAGATCGACCGGCAGGAAGCTCGTCTCCAGGAGGCCAACGACCACTACAGCAAGGGGGAAACACTACGCGAACAGGGCGATCACAAACTCGCCATCGCCGAGTTCCAATATGCCCTCAAGCTCGATCCCGATCACCCCTATGCCCAACAGCGGATCGACGAAGTCCTCGCGGAGCGCTACCGGGTCGGGTTGGAGTACCTCAATGGTGGCGAGTACGAGCTCGCCATCGCCGAGTTCGAGTACATCCTGCAGGTGAAGCCCGATCATCCCTATGCCCAACAGGGTCTCGACCAAGCCCGCGCGGGCTTCGCCGCCAGTCTCACCCCCACGCCGGTGGACCTCGAGGCCATGAAGAGCGGCCTATACCAGCAGGCCGTTGCGCAGTACGAGGCCGGCGAATGGGAAAAGGCCGCTGCAACGCTCAACCAATTGCGCGCGATAGACCCAAACTATGAAGCAGAGGCGGTTGAGGAGATGCTCTTCAATAGCCACTACAACGCCGGCATCGCGCTCTTGGAGCAGGATCGCCTTGAAGAGGGTATCTTTCACCTCGACCAGGCGATAACGATGCGACCCTCAAGCCCGCTGGCGCAGGAGGCGCAAGCGCAGCGCGACCTGGCGGAACTGTACATGACGGCGATGGGGTATTGGGGAGTGGATTGGGAACGCTGTGTGGCTCGCTTCGAGACGCTCTACGCCATCGCACCCGGTTACAAGGACGTTTATCAAAGGCTCTACCTCGCCTACGTGGCCTACGGAAACGACTGGTACGACAAGAACGAGATGTGCCCGGCCGAGGAGCAATACACTCTCGCCCTGCAAATGGGTGAAAACGAGGAGATTAGGAGCAAACGAGACAGCGCCGCCGAGGTCTGTGCCGTCGCTACCCCCGTGCCTGTCACCCTCGTGGCGGGCACCGACGTCATCACCCTGACCGAGCTGCCGCCCCGTTTCAACTCCGGACGGTTGGCCTTTCCCGTCTACGACACGAGCGCCGGCCGGTACGACGTGTACGTTCTATCCACCGACAAGCGCGCGGTGCGGATGGCAGTAGGCGCCGATCAGCCCTGCTGGATGCGAAACAATGGCGCGCTTGGGTACCGCGACCTGATCTCGCCCGGCATCTCGGTGCTGGGGTTGGGTGCGGCCACGCCACAGCGGATCGCCTCGGGCAGCGTGGCCTGGCCCACCTTCTCGGCCGACGGTGGTCGTGTGGCCTACGCCTCGCGAGAAACCGGCGCCTGGCAGATCTATATCGCGCCGGTGGATGGCTCTTCCGAGCCGCAGGTGCACGCGGCAGGCAATGGGCCGGCGTGGGCGTCCAACGGGTGGCTGGCGTGGACCGGCTGCGAAACTGGCGGCGAGTGCGGCATCTTCATCGACAACCCGGACGATGGTCAGCCGCCGACCCGCGTCAGCAACAACGCCGACGACACCGCGCTGAGTTGGTCGCCTGACGGGAGCAGGCTGGCCTACATGTCCAACTTTGACGGCAACTGGGATGTCTATCTCTACACGCCTGCCACCAGCAGCTTTGTGCAACTTACCGAAAACCCGGCCTCCGACGGCCTCCCCACCTGGTCGCCGGATGGCTCCAGCATCGCCTTCGTGTCCGATCGGAGCGAGACGTGGGGGCTTTACGTGACGGGTCCGGACGGAGGAGAAACGGACGTCATCCTCGATCTCGGCCCCAGCATGCCAAACTGGACTTTGCAGCGGATCGCGTGGGGTCCATGATCGGGGCTCCGCAACTTGACGCTTGGGAGCACTTCGACTATACTTGGTGCATATGCCGGAGTGGCGGAACAGGCAGACGCGCGCGACTCAAAATCGCGTGGGCTTTGCTCATGTGGGTTCGATTCCCACCTCCGGCATCTTGTCAAATCGGACACAGTCCTTTGCGGCGTTTACGGGCAGCGATTTCCCCAAGCGCCGCATTTTTGTAGCGTGATGTTGGGGTGTGCACTTGGAACCACAGGCGCGGAGATGGATCGTCCAGGGCCTCATCGGTGTGGCGGTGGGACTGGTACTGGGGTTTCTCATCGGCTGGTGGATCTTGCCGGTAGAGTACACCAACACGCCGCCCTCGGTGCTACGCCGGGATTATCGCGACGAGTATATCGTGATGGTCGCCACGGCCTACGAGGTGGAGGGTGACCTGGATCAGGCCCGCGAGAGACTGGCAGCACTCGACCCCGACAGTCCCGCCGCGCCCGTGGTCGAGCTGGCAGAGCGTCTCGTCGTGGCAGGCGGCGATTCGGAAGATCTCGCGCGGCTGGCACGTCTGGCGTGGGCGCTCGATGCTATCACGCCGCCGCTGATGCCGTACCTGGAGGACCAACCGTGAAGGGGTCCTCGATGCAGTGGCTGCCCCTCTTCGTTGGCCTGGTACTCGGCCTGGTGCTGGGCCTGGTGTACACCTGGTATATCGCCCCTGTCGAACTCGTCAATACGTACCCGCCGTTGATGCGCTCCGGTTACCGTTGGGACTGGATCCGTATGGCAGCGCTTTCCTACGTGGCCGACGGCGATCTGGAGCAGGTTCGAGGACGGCTCGAAGGTCTCGAACGAGAAGATGTGGCCGGTGCAATGGAGGCGCTGATCAACGAGTACGCCGCTGCCGGTCGCCCTACGGAGACGATGCGCCGCCTGAGCGCGCTGGCTCAGGCGCTGGACGTCTATACGCCAGCGATGCTGGTCTACCTGAACACACCGGCCGCGCCAGTCAACACGCCGGCGTTCGCTGTATCTCCCACACCGTTGGACGTCACTGCCCCCCCCACTCCCTCAGAAACGACTCCCACGCCCAAGCCGACGCGCACGCCACCCCCGCCGACGCTCACACCGACACCGCTGCCTCCTTTCCGGCTGACCGAGAGGGAACAGATATGCCAGCCCGGACAGGCACCGCACATCGAAGTCGTGGTGCGGGATGAGAACGGAGAGGAGTTGAGTGGCGTGGAAGTGTGGCTGATGTGGCCCGACGGAGCCGACCGGGCCGTGACCGGCCTCAAGCCCGACAGGGGGGCGGGGTACGCGGATTTCGACGCAGACCCGGACGTGGACTACTCGCTAGGGACCAGCGAGCTGGGCGTGCCCTTGGTTACCGGCCTGCGGATCGAGCCGTGCCCTGAGGAAAAGGACAAAGAGCAGTTGATGGGCTCCTGGCGCATCGTATTGGAGCGAAGATCCGCGGCCACCGGCACGCCGGAACCCACGGCTCCCTAGACCTCCAGGGTTTTCAAAACCCCGGAGGTCTAGACTTTTCCAGATACCGTTCTATCCTATTCAGCCCTTCAGCAATGTTCTCCATCGAGTTCGCGTACGAAAACCGGATGTACCCTTCGCCGTTTTCCCCAAAGTCGACCCCCGGCGTCACGCCCACGTGGGCCTTTTCCAGGATGTCGAAGGCGAGTTTGTACGAATCGTCGGAGACGTGCTTGGCGTTCGCAAACACGTAAAAAGCCCCTGTCGGCTCGACCGTGATGCCAAGGCCCAGCTCCTTGATCCGCCTGACCATGACCTGCCGCCGCTCATTGTAGATGCGTTTCATACGCGCTACGTCCTCTGCCGATTCCTCGAGAGCGGCGATGCCGGCGCGCTGCACCACCGAGTTGGCGCAGATGAACAAATTCTGCTGCATCTTTTGAATGGGGCGGATAAAGGGCCTGGGCGCGATCAGGTAGCCCAGCCGCAGTCCCGTCATCGCGTACAGCTTCGAAAAGCCGTTCAAGACGAAGGCATTGTCCGTGAACTCGAGGATGGAGTGCTCCCTGTCCTCGTAAACGAGGCCGTGGTAGATCTCGTCGGAGATGACGATGGGTGAGAATGCCGCAATCGCCTGCATCCGCTTGGCGGAAAGGAGATTGCCTGTTGGATTGGAGGGAGAATTGATCAGGATCGCCTTGGTTCTTTCTGTGACCTTTTTCTCGATCGCCTCGGGTCGGTATTGGAAGCCATCCTCTTCGTAGACCGGCACCGTCACCGGTATCCCCTCCACGAATTTGATAAAGTTGGGATAGCAGGCATACCCTGGATCGGAGATGATGACCTCGTCCCCTTTTTCGAGCAATGCGGCAAACACGAGCAGCATCGCGGGCGACGTGCCAGAGGTGACCACGACCTGGTCGGGGTGCACCGACACGTCGTACGTCTTGCGATAGTGCTCGCAGATGGCCTCCCTCAACGCCGGATCGCCGAGGCTGTGGGTGTAGTGGGTCTGTCCATCTGCAAGCGCTCGGCAGATCGCTTCCTTGACGCACTGCGGCGTGTCAAAGTCCGGCTCCCCCACCTCCAGATGGATGACGTCGATCCCCTCGCACTGCATCGTGCAGGCCCTTTCCAGGACGTCCATCACGAGAAAGGGGTTGATCTCTTGTGTCCGTCTTACGATCATCTCACCCTCGTCTTCACTTGCGCGTGGCTTGTGGCCTGAGTATACTACGCTCGCAAGGAGTTGCCAAACTACCGTGTCAGCCTGGAGGAAGCGATGACAAAGATAGCCTTCATCGGTGCAGGGAGCCTGGAGTTCACGCGCGGTCTGGTGCGCGACGCGCTCACTTTTCCGCTACTGGAAGACGCGACGCTGGCGTTGATGGACATCGATCCCGAGCGGTTGGATTTCGCCCGCAGATCGGTGCAGCGCATCGTCGATATGGGCGGCTACCCGGCCAAGGTCGAGGCGACGCTGGATCGGGTCGAGGCGCTCAAGGATGCCGACGCAGTGCTGTGTACCATCTTGGTCGGCGATACGGACGTGTGGCGCCACGATATCGAGATCCCGATGAGGTATGGGGTGGATTTCAACGTCGGCGACACGCGTGGCGTGGCCGGCATTTTCCGCGCGCTTCGCACGATTCCCGTGATGCTCGACATTATCAGCGACATGGAGCGCTATTGCCCGGATGCCATCTTCTTGAACTATACCAATCCGATGGCGATGCTGTGCCGGGCGATGCAGCGCGAGTCTTCTGCCCGCATCACAGGGCTGTGTCACAGCGTGCAAGGCACGGCGCGGATGCTGGCCCAGTGGATCGGCGCGCCGATGGAGGAGATCACCTACACGTGCGCGGGCATCAACCACCAGGCGTGGTACCTCAAGTACGAGTGGAACGGCAAGGATGCCTACCCGCTGATTCGCAAGGCTATCACGGAGAACGACGAGATCTATAACGAAGAGCAGGTGCGCAACGAGATATTCCTGCACCTGGACTATTACGTCACCGAGTCCAGCGGCCACAACTCGGAGTACAACTGGTGGTTCCGCAAGCGGCCCGATCTGATCGAAAAGTACTGTACGCACGGCACCGGCTGGAATCCTGGCGCGCACGCCTACATCCTGAAAGAGTATCAGCAGACAGAGCACACCTGGAACGACAAGGCGCGCGAGTGGTTCGCCAAGGATACCCCTATCAGCCTGGAGCGAGGGCACGAGTATGCCGCGCACATCATCAATGCCTGGAAAGGCGGGGAGATATTCTGGTTCAACGGCAACGTGCCCAACACCGGCTTGATCACCAACTTGCCGGAGGGGGCCTGTGTGGAGGTGCCCGTCTTCGTCGATAGGGCCGGTTTCCATCCCGTCCACGTCGGCCCACTGCCGCCGCAATTGGTGGCCCTGAATCACGTCAACGTGATGGCCGAGGAGATGGCCGTCGAGGCGGCGCTGACCGGCGATCCGCGCCTGGTGCTCTACGCCGTCGCGTACGACCCACTGGCCGCAGTCGCGCTCTCGCTGGCCGAGATCAAGGAGATGGTCAACGAGATGCTGCGGCAGAACCAGGACTACCTGCCGCAGTTCGAGCATTTTGAGGTGGGCTGACGACCTGCTCCACGGGCATGTCTCAGCGGATCGTCCCGCTGGCAACCACCTCGCCTTCTTTGAGTTCCAGCGTCTCAAAGATGATGGGAAGTTGGCGGTTGGAGAGATCCACCTGTTCGTAGACGGCGTCCTGGATAGCCTCCAGTACGAAACCCGGCACGGGAGCACCGGCCACCTCCAACTCGGTGAGAGTGACGATGGGAATGCCGTTCTCCAACACCATCGTCGCCCAGCCGTGGATGGAGAGCTTCAATCCCAGTATCTCTACTTCCCCCCAGGCATCAAGACCGTCGGGGTGGAAGGCAATGCGCGGGCGGCGGAAGGGGACCTCGGGGCGCTTGTCGAGGAACCAGGCGATACTTTCGGCCGCTTCCCGATCGGTGACGTGGACCTCGAACCGCTCGCCGCTATGTCCTCCCTCGATGAGGCGCGTGCGCAGGTCGTCCAGGCTCGGTGCCAGTATCGGTTCAGCGACGTAGGCCGGACCGCCGGAGGAAAAAGCCGTTACCCAGGCCAGGCCATTGGCTGTCAAGAGGACTACCGCTACCAGTAGGTTGGTTCGTTTCAGCAGACCGCGGATGAACCTGCGCACGTGATCCTCCTGTTGTTTATTGACCTAGCACCTGTGCGACGTTCCATAGACGGATCAGACCATCGCCACTTCCGGACGCAAGCAGCAGCCCATCGGGTGAGAAAGCTACACTCCATATCTGGGTCTGGGCAATACGGATTGTTGCGACTCTATTCCTCGTCTTCACGTTCCATAGACGAATAGTGCCATCATGGCCACCCGAGACCAGCAGTGTCCCATCTGGGCTGAAGGCTACAGCGCGCACAGCCCCATCGTGCTTAGCAAGAGTAACTTGTTCCTGACTTGTCGCTACGTCCCACAAATGCACGGTGCCATTGACGGAACCAGAGGCCAACAACGTTCCATCAGGCGAGAAGGTGACGCTTAGGGTAGAGTTGTCTCCCAGGGATGCTCTCGGTTTACCCGTCGATATGTCCCACAGTGTAATCCCTGCTGCGTTTCCCGAAGCCAATATCGCCCCATCGAGTGAGAAGGCAATGTCCCAAACCGTTGAAAACTCGTGCTCTTTCAGGATTCCCTTCTGTCCGCCTGTGGTGACGTCCCACAGCCACACGGCCTCCTCTCCAAAGCTCCCAGTTCTGGAGGGATTCCCACCACCGGCAGCTAACGTTTTCCCGTCTGGCGAAAAGGCCACCGTATACATGGGATTCTCGAATTCCCAGTGCATTTGTTCTGTGCCTGCGGCCAAGTTCCACAAGATCACCTCATTCGGAGTTGGTTCAGGGGTCTCGTTCCTGGGAGTTGGCGTCTGTTGTGGTCCGCGCTCACCGAATCGGAGGGGAGGTGAGGCTACCCAATACCATCCGTTTGCTGATGCCAGGAGCATGTCATCGGGCGAGAAGGCAACAGCATACACCGTGGTGGGGTGTTCGTGAAGCGTGATGAGTTCCTTGCCGGTTGCGGTATTCCACAGCCGCACGGTGGTGTCCCCACTGCCGGAGGCCAGAGTAGTGCCGTCAGATGAAAAAGCCATACAGGTGACCGCCTCTGTGTGCCCATGAAGTGTCCTTACCAACCCTTGTGTAGTCGATGGCATCAGAGACTCCAACGCCTCATACATGTTGGGGACGACGAGGGTCAAGAGAACTCCCACACTGAACAACTGACAACACACTCCGAGGACTCCCGTGACGATCAGGTATCGAAAGGCCGGCAACTGGAATCCAGATCGGCTCCCGCGGGCGGATTTCGTCTCGTTCATCCCCAAGCTACCACCTTACCTAGCGGGACTGCAGTCCCTGCAGTACTGCCAACCCCACCGGCAGCAGCACCACCAGGCAGACG
The DNA here is from genome assembly GCA_034430835.1 of Anaerolineae bacterium. Lineage (GTDB taxonomy): Bacteria > Chloroflexota > Anaerolineae > B4-G1 > B4-G1 > JAFGED01. The sequence continues at coordinate 13,282 of DAOUDX010000337.1, read as the reverse complement.
ACGGCCCACAGCGCGATGGTGCGCTCTGTCGGTATTCCTTCTGGGACGAGGGCTTCAACGGCTGCGGTAGAACCGAGCCGCCTTGAGAATGCGCGTAACACGATCCACAGGGCCACGCCCTCCAAGGCTAGCAATGCCAGTACGCCGACGGCGATGCTGACGCCCAACACGTTGGCTTCCCAGGGTTTCGGCCCAAAGAAGGCCGCGCCTGAGAGCGCTATCCACAGCGCCAGTCCGCCGTTCCACACTGCGTGCTGGATCACGGCCAATCCGAAGCCGCCGATCCATTTTCGGTCGGTCCCAGAGCCCCGGTTCAACAACGCGTGCCAGGCCACGGCAGCAAGCCCGGTCCCCAGCGGGTGCATCGCGGCACCCAGCGCACGTACCGTGAGGATGGTGCCCCAGTAGCGCCCGCCGAAGAGGGCATAGATCACGTTCTCCAATGCGGCAAAGCCCGCACCCGCCACTGCCCCCAGCAGGAACGCGTCGCGCCTGGATTCCAGGCCCCTCAACAACGGCAGCACGACCAGCGATTTGACGAACTCCTCGACCAGGGGCGCCACCACAGCCAACTCGACCAGAGCCACGAGGAAACCCGGGGAGGTGAGCGCGCGAGCGACCTGACCACCTGCCAGCAGGTCGATCAGGTCGCCAACGGCGTCCAGCACCGGCTCGCCCAGGTCCAGGAGCGGGCCGAGGATGGCATACGGCACCAGAATCTCGAGAAAGATGGCAAGCGGGACGGAGACGGTGATCCCAGCGGAGAAGGCCACGCCGGCCCGCCGCCAAGTCAGCCACCCTGGTCGGTTGTCTACCGCCCAGGCCACGGCGGCCAGCGGCGGCAACGCGGCGGCGGCAATGATAAACCACGGGGCGAATAGCAGGTCAAGGCCCTCCATCTGCCATAACCCCAGGCCAACCACCATTGCCGCGACAAAGCTGCCGAGCAGAATCCACAGATGCGGCGGACGCAACTGCCTTGACGGGCGGCCAGCTAGAGCGGTGGAGCCTTGGACGATCATCGTTGCGCCACAGACCGATCCTACGACCATTATGGCTGCTATCCCGAGGCCGAAAGCGCGCGTTTCCGGCTCGCTATAGCTCGCCATTGGAAGTATAGCGCAGCAGCCGCCCAGAAACAGCGGCAGCACTGGCAGGAGCGCAAGTGTCCCCCAGATGACCACCAACACCTTTGCCCACCGCCCCACGCTCTTTGGCGAGGATGTCTCCTGGCTCGTTTCTGTCAGCGCGGTTTGCCGTGCCTCGTTTTCCATCTCTCGTCCCCTGCTCAATCCCACTCCTCCAATCGCTCTCTCCACTCTTGTGACACCTTCTTGATCGCCTCCAGGCTGCGCTCGACGAGGATGGCCAACGCGATGACGAACAATCCCACACCGCCGAAAACGATCCAGCGGTTGACCGAGAGCAGCGGCTCGATCAACTGCCCGCCCACGTCCGTCACCACGCCGACGACGCCAAAGTAGAGGAAGCGCCGCTGCCGCCGCGCGCTGCCCCACCAGATCAGGAGCAGGCTCTCGGCTCCCATCAGCAGCGCGTAGGGCCAGCCGTACTCCTCGGCCAGCGACTGATAGAAAGAAGATCCCAGGAGCAAGAGCAGCGCGGCTCGGTCGATCCAACGCGCTAGTCCCTTGCGCCCCTGCCGCCATTCCAGGTAACCCACGCCCAGCAGGTAGAGCCCTGCCGGGATGGCGTACCATTGCACCTCGCGCAGGTCCCACACCAGGAACCACTCCAGGCTCCAGGCACACAGGAGGAGGGCCACTGCGCCGTACCCTCGCCAGAACCAACGCCTCACCAACGCCGCCGCCAGGTAGAGCAGGCCGACGAGGGCCAGCACCGCCACAGCCATCTGCACAGTGGGCACGTCCTCGGGAGCCATCACCGGTCGACCGATCAGGGCGCGGGCCAGCCAGCGCCAAATATCTATCCCCACAGTCAACATCCAGAGGATTGAAAGGGCTGAGATGGCGAGCCCTGCCCGTTCCAGCGGGCGCTCCAGCACGGTGAGTCGTTCGGGTAGGTCCAGGTTCTCGCGCCGCCGGCCATATTCCAGCGCGTACCCGACGACTCCGTACCCCAGCGCCAGCAGCGCCAGTGCCCAGGGCGGATCGGTGGTCGGTGCCTGCACCCAGGTCAGGCGCTGGAAAACGGTGAGCAGGCCGAGTCCGGCGGCCAGATAGGGCAATGCGGGCTGCACCCAGATGACGGCGAGAGTGGTGAGCAGGATCGCATGGATTAGACTGACCCACGTGCCCGGCTGCGCGCGGGCGCCGGACACGATTTGCACCGCCACCAGGTCGAGCGCGAGCAGCCAGTAGAGCGGGCGCGACCATCCCTGCCATGCGGCCTTTAGACTGGCCACAGGCGAGCCTTCGCCCCGTTTCCACTCGATCCACAGCCCAGCGATGACAGTGACGAGGGTAACGGGCAAGAAGGCGAGCGCCTGCCAGGCCGGAGCATTCAGTCGCTCCACCCATGCCTGCGGCAGGGCAAGGAGGCCACGGGCTGCTGTCCAGATGAGGGCCAGCGCGGCAAGCTGGGCCGCGGCGATGGCGGCCAACAGCCAGCCTCGCAGGCGGAAGCGAACTACTGCCAGGCCGTAGACGATGGCGGTCAGCAGCAGCGCCAACGCCAGCCGGTCGGGATACGCCAACGATAGTCCCGCTCCCACCAGCGCGGCGACGTACCCCCACACGTACAGCGGCAGTCCCCACCAATCGGTCAGCCGGCGGGCAGCCTCCGGGAACCAGCGCCCAGGCCGGTTCCAGGGGAAATTCCGTGGCGCGCCCAGGTAGCGGTCGAGCAGGTGAGCGACCGCCAGCGCGACGGCGATGCCCGGCCACAATGCCAGGCCATAGTCGGCGGGCGCGATCCAGGCGGCGCGATCCAGGACGATGGCGTAGGGCACTGCCGCGAGGGCTGCGGCGGGTGTGAGCAGGAGTGGCTGTCGCAGCCAGGCGGCGGAGGCGGCATAGATGAGAACCGCTGCGCTGTAAGCCCACAGAGCGGCTGTCTGCTCGTAGCTGGCGATGGCTAGCCCCAGCGCGACGACGGCGTAGGCGGCGGCCATCAGCGGCGTGGCATAGCCCCCCCTGCCCCTCCGGGGCATCCCCCCCGCTCGCGGGGGGGACAGAGGGAGGGCACACCGCCGCAGCGCCCAGGCCTGCGCCAGATAGACTACCCCCAGTCCGATCAGCCACCAGCCGCGCCGGTGGAGATCGAACCCGAACTCGGCCAGCGCCATCAGCAGCGCGGCGGGGGGCAACGCGGCGGCGGGATAGATCCACAGCGGCTCGCGCAGCAGCCGGGCCGAGAGCAGTGCGAGTCCTGCGTCAAAAGTGAGTGCCAGCGCCAGCAGCGGCTGGTCGTAGCTCACCAGCATCGTGCCGACGATGGCGCAGCCGTAGCTGGCCAGGTAGGCCGGCAGCGCATCGGCGGGGTCGATACGGCGCAGCCACCCATGGGCGGCGGCGAAGAGTGGGAGCGCGAGAGCCAAGAGCAGCAGGCCAAAGTGGGCGTGCGGCAGCCATGGCCCCAGCCATGCCAGCAGGTAGACCGCCCACACGGGTACGAGCAGCGCCGCCGGGTAGACGAAACGGGCAGCAGCCCACTCGATGTGCCCCTGGCGGTGGTCGGCCACGGCAGCCAGGACGTAGAAGGCCATCCCCAGGCCGAAGGTGAGGCTCGACGTGGCCGCATCGGCGCTGCCCCACAGCAGCGCAAAGGGAAGCAGAACGTGCGCGGTGACGCGCAGCGGGAACCCATATCGCTTGCCCGCGCGGCCGTCGAGCAGCAGGCCGATAGGCAAGAGCACACAGGCCAGCGCGGTCCAGGCCCGGGCGTAGTGAGGCCCCGGTGGCATCGCCCAGACGTACCAACCTCGGTGCGTGAGGATCGTCCAGGGAACAAAGAGCAGCGGCGCGGCCAGCCAGAGGAACAAGGGCCGGCGGAAGAGGCGCGCGGAACCCGCGTACAGTGCGACGATGAGCAGCAACCCGACGATGGCCCAATTCTCACGCCCTGGCCCGCCGCCCAGGAGCACCAGATTGCGCAGCAGCGCCAGCATCACCGCGCCGCCGGAGACGGCCCATCCGGCGATCAACAGCGGTCTGCGATAGAGCGGCCATGCCCTGCGAGGCATCTGGCGTCCGAGGAATCTGATGAGTTGCCTTAGGAATTCGGGAAGCCGGTGATAGAGTCGCTGCACTTGGAGAGACATCGAAGGTTGCCCATGCAGTGCGTGCAGCCCTCGCTCGGGCAGGACGTAAAGCGCGGCCAAGGCCGCCGCCTTGGCCGCCGAAGAGCCGCGTCCCTGGCTGTAGGCAGTAGCGACCAGCCCCCCGGCAAAGACGCCCAGCCAGGCGGCTACGTGTCCCCATGCCTCTCCCTCCAGGAACCAAGCCGCCAGTCCGTAAGTCACGCCCAGCACCAGTTGACCGCCGGCGGCCCACAATCGGGCGGCGTCGGTCCAGGGCGTATCCCAGGCGACGCGGTTCCACAGGCCTGCAAACCCCCACAGAAAGGCAGCAGCGGCTACGAGGTGAGCTGCGCCGTAGAGAGGCTCTAGAAAGCCGCCTGCAACCTGTCGCCGCCGTTCCAACCAGATGCAGACCGCTATGTACGCGGTGGGTACCAGCACCAGAGAAGTCGCCAGCGGATCGGGGGGTAGGCCCAGGTGATCGAGGGCCAGGCTGTAGGCGAAGGGCAGTGTGAGGCCGCCCAGGAGCAGCCACCAGCGAAAGCGAAAGAGGTATGCGTACAGGAAGTAGAGCACGGCTCCGCCCAGCAGGGTGAGGGCCAGGAGCGGCTGGTCGTAGTAACCGCCGACGATGGCGGGGCCGACCACGCTGCAGGCAACGCTGACTGTGTACCACGGTAGGCCGTAGGCCTTTTCGTGGCGAGCCAGCCGCCGACCGAATCCAAGGCAGACCCAGGCCAGGGCTGCAAACCCGGCACCCAGCCAGGCGTCCGCCGGACGGATGCTTTCGGTCCAGACCAACCAGAACCAGAATGGGAGTGGCAGGGCGGCCATCCAGTGCAGAACGCTCTGACGCAGCGGCCCGGCCAAGCGCAGCAACCGCGGTAGGCCTGGGTGCTTTTCTCCGTGAGCAAGCCAAGCGGCCCACCCACACAGCGCGATCCAGTTACCCAGCGCGTAGGCCATCGGACTGCGGTCGAGTGTCATCAAAGGCGGCAAGAGCGATAATCCCGCCGTGACGAACGCGGCGGCATAGAGGAATGCGGTGTATCGCTCCGCCCGGCGGAGCAGGATGGCGGCGATTACGTGTAGGATGGCCAACAGCGCCCACCCCAGGCAGAACTGGGCCAGATCCAGCCCTTGCGTCGTCATCCAGGTTGTCGCTGCCGACAGGGAGAGCAGGCTGGCGAAAACCAGGAGGCCAGGCTTTCTCCAGAGCATAACCGCCAACGCGACGCTCCCGGCTAGAACGGCGTGGGCAGCAGCGGCAGCGGACATGTCAATGAATCCCCAGCCGGCAGCCAGTAGCATCAGTAGAACGGCCCAACCGACGACAATACGGCCCTGCATCTGGCGCGCCTTGCCGGGAGCGTCGGAACCTTGGTTTTCAGGTTCCTCAGTGCTCAAGTCGCCTCGAAGCGCCCACCCCACAGCCAGGTAAACCGGCGTCAGCAGCGCCCACCCCAGCGCGTGCCAGGCGGCGCTGATGTCGGCTGGCTCGAACCACAGGCCCAACGCCAGGTACATGGCCACTGGAGCGGTGACGCTGGCCGCCGACGCCAGCGTGCGGCGTGGATGCCGGGCGGCGACGACGGTGTAAACGACGCATGCCAGCCACCAATCCAGCGCCAGCGCCAGGCGGAAGGGGAAGCGGGCGATGTCCTGCGCGACGCGCAGGCCGGTGGCGATCAGCAGCACGCTGGTGGTCGTCAACAGTGCCAGGTGGCGGAAAGGCCGTCCGAAGACATGTCGGCGCGATGTCTCCGCACTGCGCTCCAACCACTGGGCCGGCAGCAGCATCAACAGCGCCAGGCCGCACAGCGCCAGCGACCACCAGTCGGTGGAGACGCCAGTCACCTGGAGCGCGGCGCAGATCAGGCTGCCACAGGCCGTGCCCACCAGGTAGCCAAAGAACTCGGCGCGCAATATCAGCGCCAAGATCGTGTACACGCCTAGACACACGACAGAGGCGAGCAGCCAGACCTCGGCCCAGGCCTCGCGGGGAAAGAGGCCGCCGGAGAGATAGACGGCGTAGAAATCCACCGGCACCAGCAGCGAGCCGGTGGCGAAGAGCGCGATGCCGGATTTCTGAAGCCCCATCTTGGCGCGCACGTACCAGCCCAGCCCGTAGAAGAAGAGGGTGAAACCGCTGAGGAAGGCGACCTGCACCCACGGGTGGAAGCGTTCCCAGTTATAGACCACCAGCGTGACGGCGGAGACGAAAATGAGGAACACGCCGACGAAGAGCAGCACGCGCAGGGTGCGCTCGGAGAGCAGCGTGTGCCAGATCCGTTCCCAGGTGATCGGTTCGCGGGGTGGGCGAGGAGAAACGGCAGGGGCGGCGGGTTTGCGAGAAACTGGGGCGGGTTTTTCCTTCAGGCGGGGACGCAGGCCCAGTCGTATTTCCATCTGCTCTGCTTGCTTCTCGAGGTCGGCCACAGCAGCCTGGTAGGCTTCCTCGTTCACATAGCCGCCCTCCTGGCGCAGCCGGTCCGCTTCGTCGCGCAGGCTCTTCAGCAGGGTGACGCGTTCGGAAGGGCGAATGGCGATGGTATCTCGAGGGGCGTCAGGCTCGGCCAGACGGGCACGGAGCTCGCCAATGCGCTCGTGGGTGCGCGTGCTCAGGCCATCGGCTGCGTCGGGCTCAATCCAGTTTTGCACGTGCCACTGATTGAGGAGACGAACCAATTGCTGGAGGCGCAGTATCTCTATGGCGGCGTCACGGGCTTCTTCGGGGGAGAGCGGCGGAGGGCGCAGCCCCAACTCGATCTCCAACTGCCGCTGTCGCCCGAGGTAGCGGGCGCGTAGCCTATCTCTGGCAGCTTGGCCGAGGTCCTGCCAATCGGCCAGTTCCTTCAGCAGATACCGGACGTGGCCGAGTTCCTCGATTTGCGCGGGTGGGCCGGAGAAGCTGCAATTGGGACAGGGATCGGGAGGAACTAGTTTTTCGTCACCACAGCGTGGGCATTTCAAAGTAGCCCTCCTTTGGTTGACATGACCGCACGCGTTGATGAGACAAGTATACCATAGATTGGGTCAAGGTGCCCATGATTCACGCCAACGGGTTTCTGCACTCAAGTGCTTGACAGAGTTGGCGTGTTTCCCGTCAGTCGGGCTGACGAGGCTTCCGTGGGGCGGATTGGCGATCCGCCCCACGCATCTTGTCAGTGGGCGCGCCGAATCACGGCCCCACGAGCCGGTACTCCAGCGATGGCGTTCCGGCCCAGTCCAATATCTCCTCGAAGGTGGGCGCCGACGGGCGAGATTGATAGCTGAGAAGCGCGTCGAGGAGGGAAGGCGCGGCTTGCAGCTCGACCACGCGCGGTTCTCCCTCGATGCCGCCCAACTCTGCGGCCTTGGCGATGGCGTCCTCCGGCAGGCCCACGTCGTCCACCAACCCCAGCTCCAACGCTTGCCTGCCCGTGTAGACGCTGCCGTCGGCCAGCTCGTGCACTGTCTCCTCCGGCAGCTTCCGCGCGTCGGCCACGATCTCGACGAACCCTTCATAGACCTCGTCGATGAGCGACTGCCAGTACGCCTGCTCTGCCTCCGTCATCTCGCGGAAGTAGCTGCCGGTGTCCTTGCGCGGACCGGAGGTAATGACGACCACGCCCACACCGATCTCGTCCAGCAACTCCTCCGCGTTGATGAACTCGCTGATCACGCCGATGGAGCCGGTCAGCGTGTCGGGATGGGCAAAGACATAGTCCGCGCCGCAGGCGATATAGTAGCCACCGGAGGCCGCCACCTCGTCCATCCAGATGACCACGGGTTTCTCAAAGTCTTTCAGGGCGTGATATATCTGATCGGAGGCGACCACGCCGCCGCCGGGACTATTCACACGCACGACGACGGCTTTGATGGAAGGGTCCGCAGCGGCCTGCGCCAGCAGGTTGTCTACGAGGCCCGGCGTGATACCCGACGCATAGATGCCCACCGAGTTGTCACTGCTGATGACCCCGTCGAGGCGGATCACGGCCACGGCATCTCCGAAGCCGGCTGCCGATCCTCCTCCGGCCAGGGTGCCCAACGCAATCGTCGAGAGCGTGCACAGGCCGACGCAGCTACACACCGGCAGCGAGAAACCCAGAACAAAGGCCAGGAATACCCATAGGATGTTGCGTTCTTTCATCTGTCACCTCCCAACAGGCATAGTGCGATAAACTGGGGATAGGACACCTCTGTCCCCAGTCGCTATTGAGCTACCAACCGCAAGAAACGCCGTTTTCCCACTTGCAGCACGCCCTCGCCCTCGACAGCGATTTCGACCTCGAAGCTGTCCACCCGCTCGCCATCTAGCTCGACCGCGCCTTGCTGCACCAGCCGGCGCGCCTCGCTCTTGCTGCGGGCGAACCCGGCGGCATGGATGATATCGACTATGTTGGTCGGGCCGTCCAGCGTGAGGGTAGGCATGTCCTCCGGCAGCTTGCGCTCCTGGTGCACCCGCTCGAAGTGGGCGGCAGCGTGGTCGGCGGCCTCGTCGCCGTCAAAGATAGAGACGATCTCCCACGCCAGCTTTTTCTTTGCTTCCATAGGATGCAGCTCGCCTCGTTCCACTGCTCCCATCAACTCATCGATCTGCTCTTGCTTCCAGCGAGTGACCAGCTCGAGCCAGTTGCGCATCGCCGCGTCGGGGATGGACATCGTCTTGCCGTATTTGTCCTCAGGCGTGTCATCTATGCCCACATAGTTGCCCGTGCTCTTGGACATGCGCAGACTGCCATCGGTGCCGACCAGGATGGGCAGGGTGATGCAGACCTGCGGTTTCTGCCCGAAGGCCTCTTGCAGCTTGCGGCCCGCCATCAGGTTGAAGAGCTGGTCGGTACCGCCGACCTGCACATCGGTTTCCATCGCCACGGCGTCGTACCCCTGCATCAGCGCGTAGAAGAACTCGTGCAGCCAGATGGCCTCGCCCTTCTCGTAGCGCAGCGCGAAATTCTCGCGGGCCAGGAACTGCTGGACGGTAAAGCTGGCAGCCAGGCCGATAACGTCTGCGAAGGTGAGCTTGCTCAGCCATTCGGCGTTCTCGCGCACGACCGTCTTCTCCAGATCGAGGATCTTGAATGCCTGATCCACGTAGGTACGGGCGTTCTCCGCGACCTTTTCCGCCGTTTGTTGTGCGCGGGCGCTGGTTCTATCGCTGGGGTCACCGATCAGGCCGGTGAAGTTGCCGATGAGGAACGTCACTTCGTGGCCCAGTTCCTGGAACTGGCGCAGCTTGCGCATGGTGACGGTGTGGCCCAGGTGGATATCAGGGGCGGTGGGATCGTAGCCGCAGTAAACGCGCAGCGGCTTGCTGGTACTCTCGGACTCGATCAGTCGCTCGCGCAACTCTTTCTGCATGTGTTCTTTGGTTTGGTCATCGCCAAAGTCTGTGCCGCGCACCAGAATGGCAACTTGCTCGTCGATTGTGATTGTGGTCTTGCTCATAGGTGCCTCTCTTGGTTTTTTGGTTGGCTAGTCGGTTGGTGACAAAAAAAACCCACCGAACGTGGGTTTTGGCGGATTGCAGCACGAGACGGCGCGTATCTGTCGCCGCGCTACAACCCGCCGGAATAGATGTAGATGTGGAATCTCCAGGTCTGGTCCATCAACGCTGGTACCTCGTGCGAGCCTGATGATTAGATTATACCGAAAAAGAGCAAAAAGGCAATTTGCCTAGGCAGTTCTGATTTGCCCCCCATCCTTCCCCCTGGTATAATGCGCTGCGTTGGAGTGTGGCGTATGTCGAGACGGATGACCAAGTGGGTGACAGACGCGGGCCGGGGTTTGGGCGTCGGCATCGGCCTGATCGCCTTCATCACGGTAGTGGATCTCCTGCTGCTTTGGCTGGCTGCCGAGTTGGTGCCCCGTTTGGCAGGCGTCAGTTGGGTCGCCAGCGGGGGGGCTTTTGTCGCTGGCCTGGCTCTCCTGCTCAGCCTGGCTCCACTGGGACTGATAGTCTATTGGTTGTACGGACTGACTCATTCCGTGTATCTTCTTGACCGCAATGAGTTGATCATCCGCTGGGGGACGACGGAGCAGATCGTCCCCGTAGGGCAGATAGAGCTCGTGCTCACGGGCGATGAGATCGCGGAGCGCGTCAAGTTTCGCGGCGGGGGCTGGCCGGGCCACTACGTGGGCTACGGCGAGGTTCCCATTCCAGATGCAGGGCTGACGTCAGCTTTGTTCTATGCTACCGTGCCGCCACAACACCAGACCTACGTCGTCACCCCTGGCCTCGTCTATGGTATCTCACCCGCCGACCACGAGAGCTTTCTCGAATCGCTCCGCGAGCGGATGCAGATGGGCCCCACGCAGGTCGTGGAGCAGTCGTCCAGGCGGCCCGGCTTTTTGGGTTGGGAGATCTGGCGGGATCGGCTGGGGATGGCTCTCCTGGCGGGCAGCTCACTGGCGCTCTTGGTGTTGATCGGGTTATTGAGTTTCAAGTTTCCCTCTTTGAATCGGTTGATTCCCTTGCACTTTGACGCGGCGGGCAACCCCGACCGACTGGGCCCCCGGATCCAGGTGTTCATCACGCCCCTCATCGGCCTGCTGACGCTGCTGCTCAATGGCCTGTTGGGCAGCGTGGCGTACCGGCGCGAGCGGATGATCAGCTATTTGCTGTGGGGCGGGGCAGCCCTCGTCCAACTGCTGGTGTGGGTAGCCACCCTCCGGCTGCTGGGGCGGATGTAGGACAGAAGCGCGCCATGCCCGGCTCCGTCAACATCTTCGAGATCCTCGGCGGTTTCACGCTCTCCCTGGCCATTGGTTTGATCGGCTACCGGCGCGGTGCGCTAAAGACCAGCGGCGTCGTCGGCGCCGTCGTTACCGGCACCTTCATCTTTGGGCTGGGAGGCTGGGAGTGGGGTAGCCTGCTCATCGCCTTCTTCATCTCCTCCAGCGCGCTTTCCTTCTACCGCGCCAGGGACAAGGAGGCCCTGGCGGAAAAGTTCGCCAAGGGCCACCGGCGCGACATCGGCCAAGCGCTGGCCAATGGCGGTGTGGCGGCTGCGTTGGCGGTGCTCTCTCAACTTCTCCCCCTTGTAGGGGGAGGCTGGGAGGGGGTGGGGTTCGCTGCGTGCGCGGGCGCGATGGCGGGCGTCAACGCCGACACCTGGGCCACCGAGCTGGGCGTGTTGAGCCCGCATCCGCCCCGTTTGATCACCACCGGCAAGCAGGTCGAGGTGGGCGCGTCGGGCGGCGTCACGTGGCTGGGGACGGCCGCGTCTTTGAGCGGCGCGGCCTTCATCGGGCTGCTTTCCGGGCTGGGCGCATTGATCCTGGGGCAAGGGTGGGCCGCCGCCGGGGCATTGCTGCTGGCGGCGACGGTCGGTGGGGTCGCAGGGTCGCTCTTCGATAGCCTGCTGGGGGCCACCGTGCAGGCCATTTACTGGTGTGATGCATGTCAGAAGGAAACCGAGCGCAAGGTGCACCGCTGCGGCACGCACACGCACCGGCTGCGGGGCTGGCCTTGGCTGGGGAATGATCTGGTGAACTTGATCGCGTCCGCCGTGGGCGCGCTCGTCGCAGCGGGGGTTGGATGGGCGTTGCTCTAGCCTGAGAGTCTTCCCGAAAGCTTCAAGGTAACTATGCTTCCAAGGCTCTGATGAATGGGCAGATGTGGCATTTTCGAGCTCGGCTTCTGGCTTTGAGAAAGATGATGTCATAGGGTGATCGATGAAAAAGTTGTGGTTTGCCGTCAAAGCTTTCCTGATCGGCGCGTGCATCTTTGCGTACGTCGTCCTGGGATTCACCACGGTGTTGGAGTTGGTTGGTCGGAAGCCCCTGCCAGCCCACTTTATCGAGGATTTCAACTACTACGCGCGCGCCTACGAGGACGCTTTAAAGCTCGGCGACCCCTACGCCGTGCGCGACATCGGCACGGGGTTCCTCTACCCTCCACCGGCCTTGCTGATCGTCGGCCTGTATGCGCGAGTCTCCTCGTTCATGCCGCGCATCGCGCTGTTGAGCGCCACCAACATCCTGCTCGTCTCGCTAACCATCTACACCATCGGCCGGCGCTATGGCTATACCCTCTCCGACATCTGGTGGTGGTTCCCGCTGGCCCTCGGTTTTGCGCCGTTCCTGGAGACGCTCCTGCTCGGTCAGATCAACGTGATGACCCACTTTGGCATTTTGCTGATGTTCCTGTGGCAAGACGCACGGCCCTTGCTAAGCGGCGCGGGTCTGGCGTTGGGCATCGTCACCAAGGCCACACCGCTGGCCTTCCTCGGCTATCTGCTGGTCAACCGTAACCTGAAGGCCATCGTCGGCACAGTGTTGGGATTGGCGTTCTTTTGCCTGGTGGCGGGATGGGTCTTTGGCTGGCGCACGTTCACCACCTTCTCTGACGTTTTCAAGCAACTACTGGAGGTGTTCCCCCTCGACCCGAATTCCCATTCCTTCGTCGCCGTGCTGAATCGGCGTGTGGCTCTGCCCTACGAGACCTTGATGGCCGTGCACAAAGGGCTTACTGTCTACATGATCGCCATCTTTGTCCTTAGCGGCGGCGGCGCCTACATCACACGCGAGAAAGAGCCCTTGTTCATCATCCTCTGCTTCGGCCTAGCGCTGATGCCCAACGTGATGTGGTACCATCACTACGTCTTCTTTCTCCTGCCGGTCATCGTCTGGTTGGCGTGGCGCCGCAAGCATCCGGCTGTGGTGGCTTGGTGCTTCGCCGGACTCACACTGATCCAAATGGATCGGCTGTATAGCTTCCTCGAGGCAACGAACGGCATGCTGGCCCATGTCTTCGGACACGTATCCATCTTGGCGATCCTAACAGTGCAGGTGCGGCAGGCCTATGGTGTTCTGAGAAGCAAACCGAGCGCTCAAGAATTGCTCAGGTGGAGGCAAGGGGGCTGATTGGCTTGCAAGCTCAAGGGAACGTCGAGAAGGTCATCGCCCCTCTGCAGCAGGCGCTGACCATGGTTGAGCAGACGTGTGGTGTCTGTTCAAAATTTGGGAACGTGTTCTGTATTCCCCACTGGGGCTACAAAAAGACATACTTTTGGTGCAACTCGCCCCACTTCGATGCTATGTATGGCGCTATTTAGGGCTGACGCCCCACCAACAACC
>DAOUDX010000336.1:0-24969 GCA_034430835.1 Anaerolineae bacterium | reverse complement strand
GGAACCCCAGCGCCCCCAGAGGCTGGCCGCGCAGCGTGACGGGCACGACCAAGACAGACGTACCGTCACCGCCATCCACGACGATAGTGCGTTGCTCCTGCAGCGCCTGCTGCACCTCGGGCAGCAAGGTGTCATCAAGAGGCATCAACCCGTCGTCGGTCCGCTCGTAGCCGCTGGCCCCCCTGGCGCGTGCATACTCGCTCCACACACGCTGCAAATAGCGGCGCTGAACAGCTTCCATCTCCTGTAACGCAGTCTGAGCCTGTTCGAACAGGCGGGCATTGGCAATGGCGTTCGCGGTCTGATTGGCAAGGGCGACCAGCAGATCCCGGTCATGCTCATCGTAGGCGCGAGGCGCGGTGAAACTCTGGACGCCCAGCATACCCAGCACCTGGTCGCCAGCCACCATCGGTGCCCCCAGCCAGGAGAGAGCAGGCTTCCCGACCACTTCTATCCCCATCTCTGCCATCCGTTCAGGAACGTCCTCCTTGACGAGCAGGCTCGTGCGATGGCGGATGACGTAGCCTGTGAGACCCTGGTCCGCAGACATGACAGGAATCAGATCCTCCTCTTCCTCAGTGGTTTCAAAAGGAAAAGTCACCTGGTGCGCATCTGGATCGTAAAGGGCGACATAGAAATTGGTGGCATCCAGCAGGCGGGAGGCCCCTTGGTGGATCTCATTCAGCACATCCCGCACGGACAGGTGGGTCGAAAGGGCCTGGCCCAACTCGTTCAGCACAACCATCTCCTCAGCCCGGAGCTGCGCCTGCGCGAACAGGCGGGTGTTCTCTATGGCGTTGGCCACCTGGCTGGCCATGGTCTGCAGAACCGCAATGTCCTCGTCGCTGAAGGCGGTCTCCTGACTGGATTGGATCGTCAGCGCGCCGATGGCCTTACCACGGCTGACGAGCGGCAAAGCCAGTTCAGAGCGCGTCTCCGGCAGGAATGGGTTCTCGAAGCGGACCGCTTCCTCACCCACGTCCAGAGCAATGCGCGCCTGACTGTCAGCTATGCACCGACCGATCATCGATTCGCCGCCGACCTCCAGCCTGTGGCCCTGCTCCACCATCCTCTGCCCCGCCTCGCCGGTGCCTGCGCGCAGAACGGCCCACTTGCCGCCAACTTCGCCTTCCGAACCAGCCTGGTCCACCAGGAACAGGCCGGCATAGTACAGACCGAACCGCTCGCGGAGAAGGTCCACAACCCGCTGGATCAATTCGTCTGGATCGAGGATGCCACTGGTGGCGCGCGCAACCTCGGTGGCGGTCTGGAGCAACACACTGCGGTACTCCAGCGCCTCCTCTGCCTGTTTGCGCTCCGTGATGTTCCGGCCTATGCCCACGAGCGCCACGACCTTTCCTTGGCTATCTCGCAAAGGCACTTTGGTGGCCAGATTCCATATCCTGTCGCCCGTCGTTTGGTCTATGACCAACTCCTCCCGGTTGATCAGCGGCCGGCCTGACCGGAAGATCTCTTGCTCGTCGGCGCTATATCCTGTTGCCAGTCTCTCTGGATAAAGCTCCAAGTCCGTCTTACCAATGACCTCGTCCGGTGTTGCCGCTCCCAAGCGACGGGTAGCCTCAGCGTTGGCGATCATAAACCGGCCCTCGGCGTCTTTGACGTAAACTGAATCTGGCAAGGCGTCTATCAAAGTGCGCAACAGATTGCGCTCCCCGGCCAGCGCCTCCTCTCCCCGTCTGTGCTCCTCCAGGAGACGCGCCCCCTGTAGCGCGCCGCTGATCTGGCCGCGCAGCACATCGTAGATACTCACATCTCGCTGGCCCACCTCGAACAGCGCAAACCCAAGTTGGTTCTCCCGGAAATAGAGCGGCTCGACCATCAGGTTATACTGCCGCTCCTGCGGCAACATCCCCTCCGGCACCAACTGCGAAGAGAGGAAACGCCGCTCGCCTTCCTGCAGTCCGGTGCGTCCCTTCTCGTCGTAAGCCAAGGCCAACCCGGCCCATTCAGCTGGCTTCTCCGGATCTTCGTACAAGGACAGATAACAGCTGGGAATGCCCAGGCGCGGCAACTCTTGGGTGATCACGTTCGTCAGCTCTTCTATGCGAGGGGAGGTGATCAAGATCTGATCGATTTCACGCAGCACCCGATCCCGTTGCCCAGCCAGGAAATTCGCGTACGTACGGGCCTGGACCGCCGTCTCTTCGACGAGCACCCGGGACTGTTGCCACAGATCCTCAGCCTGGGATAGTAGCTCACCTTCAAGGTAGGGCAGCGCGCGGCGGCGCAGCGCCGAGAGGACTCCCTCCCACACGCTCACGTTACCACCCGCCATCGCCACCCGGCGCAGGACGTCCTCCCACTCAGCGAGAAAGGTTCCGGGCGACTGGCCTTTCATCTCGGCGATGAAGCTGTCCAGAATCCGTTCCGCCTCGTCGGGAGGAACGACATCGCCTGGGTGAGTCCCGGCCGCCTGTACCATGTCAGACAGCACGCTTGCTCGTCCGGCGGTGAGAGCAGCCGCCCACGACTTACTTGACGCCGAGCGTCTGTTCAGGCCTGCAGCGGCTTCCGTCACTACGGGAGATTGGCAGCCGCACGAGCGACGCACTATCAATTGTAGGGGCACGGTCACCTGCTCGGGCACTTGCTCGCCATGAATCATCGCCAACACACTTTCGACCGCCTGCCGACCCACTTCATCCAATGGCTGCCGCACTGTAGTCAGCGACAGGACGGTGGCCCTGGTTTCCTCAACATCATCGAAACCCGCTACCGCCATCTCTTGAGGCGCGCGTATGCCCCGGGCCTGTAGCTCCTCCAGAGCGCCGAGGGCCAAGCTGTCGTTGGCCGCCACGATGGCCTCAAAGTCCACTTTGCGCTCGTCGAGCAGCAGCCGGATCATCGAGTGCCCATCGACCCGCTCCCAACCGCTGTATGGCGTAACCAGGGTCGGATCGAGGGTGATGCCGTGCTCGGCCAACACGTCGGCGTAGGCGCGATACCGCAGTTCCTCCTCTTCACTCCCCTTAGGCCCGCGGAGGAAGACAACCCGGCGATAGCCGTGGACTTCCACGAGATGGGAAACCTCCTCACGCATGCCCTGGTAGTTATCCACCAGGACGCTGGGGATGCCCTCCACCATCCGGCCAACGCTGACGGTCGGCAGGGGATGGTAACGCTTGCAGAACGCCTCCATCTCCTCCGGCTCAACCGCCCAGTCCAGGATGCTGGTCCAAACGATAAGGCCGTCTATCCGCTCGGCGCTCACCAGGTCGTAGAGCACGTTGCCCTGGGCATCAAAGCCCTCGGGAGTGCGCAGTATGCCACCGTCGAAGCAGATCAAATTGACGCCTTGTTCCAGGGTTGCGTCCGCTATGCCTGACCATGCTGCCCGATGAAACTCTCTGGCGAACCCGGTCATGAGCAAGCCGATGGTCGGACGTGTCCTCCCCCTGTCGGCTGTCGTATATTTCTTTTCGCTCATACGCGTATCTCCGTCAAACCCGCACATCAGCGGGTCGGCGAGCCATCGAGCCGGTCATCGCTTCTCAAGCAGCTTGTCCGGCAACTCACCTGCCTATCCAACGTCCTCATCTTCATCACCCATCGATGGCGTGCTTAGCTGCACAAAAGCAGAAGATGCTCCCAAAGCAGCTGCCATCTCCTGAATGGTAGTTTGCATCAAGGTCTCCATATCGACGGCTCTCCGCATCCTGTCCACAATATGGCTGGATGCCTGTTCGCGGGCAGCGTAGCGCTGGGTTTCGTCGAGGAGCCGCAGGTTCTCGGCAGCCAGGGCTATGCGCTCGGCAACGGCCTCTATCAAGTCTATGTCGCCTTCGGCCCACTGCCGTGAGCCGCCATCGCCGCGGATACCCAGGGCACCGATAGGCTGTCCGCGCACCACGATGGGAACTACCAGAGCAGACAGTTCCACACTGCCATCGTCGTTCCAAACCACCGACCGTTGCTCCGTCATGGCCCGCCTGACTTCGGGCAGCACCTCGCCGCCGAAGGATACCATCCCGGCATCAGTCTGCTCATAGCCGCTGGCTACCTTGCTGGTAGCGTATTCAGCCCACGCCTGACCCAGATAGCGGCTCTGAACAGCCTCCATCTCTTGCAAAGCGATCTGGGCATTGGTAAAGAGGCGAGCGTTGTCAATAGCGACTGCCACCTGATCGGCCAGTGTCTGCATCACGGAAACATCTGCCTCGTCAAAGGCGGTCCCTTCGACACTCTGCACGGTCATCGCACCGATGCTACGCTCCCGCGAACGCAGCGGCAACGCCATCTCCGAGCGGGTCTCTGGCAGAAGCGGGTTGTCGAAGCGGACAGCCTCCTCGCCCACGTCCAACGCGACGCGGGCCTGACTTGTGGCCAGGCACTGACCAATCATAGAATCGCCACCTACCTCCAGCCTGTGTCCCTGGGCCAGCATCTGCCGCCCGGCCTCGCCCGTGCCTGCGCGCAGGACAGCAGAGTCTCCCTCCTCCTCAACGAGAAACAGGCCCACATAGTACAGGCCAAACCGCTCGCGGACCAGCTCGACCAGTCCAGGCAGCAACTCATCCATGTCAAGCACTGACGTGGTGGCGCGAGCAACCTCGGCCGCTGCCTGCAAATCACGCGTACGGTCGGCCACACGTTGCTCCAGGTTGCCAATCAAGTCGCGCAACTGTGTGGTCATGCTGTTAAAGGCCTGCGCCATCGCCCCAACCTCGTCTTCCCGCTCCACCTTGGCGATACGGTCGAGGTCGCCGGCTGCAATCCGCGTGACTGTTTCAGTCAGGTTGGAAAGCGGGGCAGCAATGCCGCGGGCGACGAGCAGCGAGACTCCCACGGCCAGCAACACAAAGAGCAGCGCCACGCCCACGTTCACGCCCAGCGCTACATATATCGCACCAAAGGCCTCAGACTGATACTGCTCGGCCAGCAGCGTCACCTGGAGTTCCGGCAGCCAGTGATAGACCCCGATCACAGGCTCGCCAGCATAGTTCCTATATAAGCCAGAGCCATTGCGCTGACTTTCTATGGCTACACCGGCTCCCTGGGTGTTCGCACCGATCCCTGCCTCGCCAGAGCGTAACGGGGTCAGCAGGGCACGGTTCTGATCGACCAAGTAGGCTTCCCCAGTCTCGCCCAGCCCGACCCGCCCCAGCATGATGTCATTCAACACCGCCAGGTTGGCATAACCGGCCAGAACACCCAACGTCTGTCCCTCTCTGTCAAGCACCGGCTGGACGGCGACCAGCACTACCCGGCCCAATGGCTGAGAGTAGAATGGTGGATTTACATAGGGACCCTTCAACCCTTCTTGGAAATAAGCTTGGTCGCTATGAACCACGTTCTCCTGCGTGTCATCAGTGGTCACGACTGTCTCGCCTTCGAGATCCAGCAGGGACAGACTCTCAAACAACTGCGTCCGCTCAATGGATTGCGCAAAGCGCCCTTTCAGACCGGCGGCCAAGTCCGGCCCTGGCACGTCCAATCGCAGTATCCCCTGAGCGAACAACAGCGTATCCCGTTCAGTTAACGCAGCGGTCAGGCCGGGTTGCAGACTATCCACCCAGTCGTTTACCTCAGCCTCTTTGAGCCCAGCCACCGACTCAAGCTGCTCGATCGCCTGCTGCCGCCCGATCTCAAAGCCTGTCACGGCTGAGACGGCGCTGACAGCAACCGCCGGCAGCAGAACCAGCAGCACGAAGGCGACGAGCAACCGAGTACGGACTGAGCCGATTCGGGAGACACGGAAGCGTTCAGGCACAAGTTGCCTACTCTGACTCTTCCCCTCAATAGAATGCCTGGCTGACATAATTACTTTGCCCTCTTCGGTCATACGGTCGCCTCCGGTTTCTGGGGCTAACCCACATGGGAACTCCTACCGAGCGTGATCCGCACGGAGCACTCCGCCATCCTCACCGTCCGCCAACTCCGGCGACCCGCTCAACTGCACGAAAACGCCAGATACGCCTAGAGCAGCGGCCACATCCTGGACTGCTGTCTGCATCAGCCTCTCCACATCCGGTGCCCGTTGCATTCGATCCGAGATCTCGCCCAACAAACGCTCGCGGGCAGCGCGGGACTGGGTATCCCGATAGAGCCGGGCGCCTTCCAACGCCTGGGCCAACCGGTCGATCAGCGTCTCCAGCAGGGAAATCTCCTCCGCCGTCCACGCCTCGCTGGCATCTTCCTTGCAGAACCTTAGCGCCCCGATCACTTGCCCGCGCACCCGGAGCGGTATGGCCAACGTCGGCCCTCCCGCGCCGTCCCCCGTCTCGGCGCCTGCGGGAGCTTGCACGCCGTGGCCCGTTCGTTCCGCCTGCCGCATCTCGGGCGGCCAGTCGCCCTCGACCGGAGTGACTAACCGGTTGGCATAACGGTAGCCCCACTCAGTACGGGTGCGCAGCAGTTCTCTCCAGGCCTGCTCGGAAAGCTCGCCGTAAGCACGCCGCTCCGCCTCCAGGGCTTCCTGGCTTTCGGCAAACAGACGCGCGTTGTCAATGGCCACTGCCACCTGGTCGGCCATCGTCTGCAACACGGCGATGGTCTGTTCGTCAAATACACCCGGTCGATCGCTCTGCACCGTCAACGCGCCAAGCACCTGGCCGCGCGATCGCAGAGCCAGGGCTGCCTCCGAGCGCGTATCCGGTAGCTCCGCCGTCGCCAGGCGCACGGCGTCCGCGCCGACCTCCTCCGAAACGCGGGCCTGGGCGTGGGCAATACTCCAGCCAACCATCCCCTCGCTCACCCTGATCCGGTGGCCGCGCGCCAGCATGGCCCGCCCGGCCTCGCCCGTGCCGGCCCGCAACACCGCCCACTCGCCCGCCTCCTCCGCCAGGAACAGACCCACGTAGTACAGATCAAACCGCTCGCGGATCAACTCAACGACCTCGCGGATCAACTGATCGATCTCAAGGATGGAGGTGGCAGCTCTTGCCACCTGGGCCGAGGCCTCCATGTTGCGCGTACGGTCGGCCACCCGCTCCTCCAGGCCGCCGATGAGCTCCCGCAACTGGGCCGTCATGCTGTTGAAGGCCTTGGCCAAGCCTACCACTTCGGTCGGTCCTTCCATGACTGCCTGCAGCTCCATTTCGCCTCCAGCGACCCGGCCGGCCGTTTCAGTCAGGGTGAGCAGCGGCGCGGCCAGTCGCCGCGCCACGATAACGCCGAGCAGCCCAGCCACCGTCGCCATGACCACCATGACACCTGCCGATAGCACTACACTCTCAATCACTGCCCGGTAGGCCTCCGTCACCGGCAACTCGGTCACGACAGCCCAATCGGGCGTCCCCAGGGGGACGTAGGTGCCAACAACGGTGGTTCCATTGATGCCCGAAGAGATGCTCGCCCCCGTCTCGTCAACAAGCGCAGCGCTGCCGACAAACTCGCCAACCTCTCTCAAATGCTTTACGTTCTCACCGCGCAAGACACGCGACACATCGCCAAAGGCGATCAGACGGCCATACCTGTCCACCACGTAGGCCAGGCCCGTCTCGCCGACCTCCAGCCTGTCCACCAGGTCCCACATGAACTTCAAGTTGACCTCGGCTAGCAACACCCCTTGAAAATCTCCAAAGACATCTGTGACCGGAACAGCCATCACGACCATCGGTTCGCTGGTCAAATCATCGACGTACACCGGCCCAACGTGTCTCTCTCCCTGTTGGACCTGCGCAAACACCCCACCCGCCCGGTCCACAAGGTTGCCAGCCGCTGCTTCCGATATACGAGTGCTCTTGGCAAGCTCCCGTCCTTGTGAGTCCAACAAGACCAGGTGGCGAAAGGCCGGCTCCAGGCCCAGCAGGTTCGCCAACACCCCCGCCTGCTCTTCCTGCGAGGTCGAGCCGGGGTCACTGAATTTGGCCGCAGTGTCCAACACGCTGAACTTTTCCTGCACGAAGCCAGCGACTGTATTGGCTGCGTCCTGAGCGATGTGCTTCTGCCTATCGGCAATAGTCTCTCGTTGCGTTTGGATACTGAAGAACGTCTCAAAGCCGCTGGCAACCAACAAGACCGCCACGCTCAAAGCCAGGAAGGCAATGGCCAGTGTCGTAGCCAGCCCGCGTGAAGTTCTAGGCTTTCCTGCTTGCACAGACATCATCTAACCTCGTGCGACGTATTTTTGTGGAGATGCCAGTCCATCTCCACAGACCCCTTAGGCAATCTCCGACTGTCTGGGGACTGGCCCACGGAGGCTCGCCCAGAGTTGCCTGAAACCCCCAAGTGCCGTCTGTTTCTCGGCTGCGTCAAACGGCTAACGGATGACTTCGACTGCCTGCGCCAGCAGACTTTCAGGCACCGTCAATCCAAATTCCTGAGCCAATCTGTAGTTGAGCTTCAGGTAACTCTCGGACGAGACAACCGGGATGGCGCCAGCCGGAGTGCCCTTCAGAATCTTGTCAGCCAGAGGCGCTGCTTGTTCGCCTGTTTTGAAGTGGTCAATGCCCACATCGAAAAGGGATGAATAGCCCTCCATCTCCATCAACGCCCCGCCGATCGGGATCTTGTGCTCAGCCGCAAAGCGGGCCATTACCAGAAAAGGGTCAGGCGTCACGCCAAGAGGCTCAGCTATAATCAGGATCGCATCTATGCCAATGTCATCCGATTGAACCTGCGCCTGCAGAACAGCCTCGAGTTCTGCCGCATTGTCTACGGGGGCTTCTATCAACGTTACACCCACGGCCTCGGCCGCCGGGTACAATACCTCTAACTGGCTTTCTACAATGGGGTAACCGCGCTGATAGGGTACCAGCATGCGTGTGGCCTCCGGCGCCAACTCGCGCATGACCTCGAAGCGCTTGAGGGCGATGTCCGGGCCAGGGTAGCGCACCCCGGTGACGTTCCCGCCCGGTTCGCGCAGACTGTCTACCAGGCCGGTGCCTTCTATATTGGCAACGCAGAAGATCACAGGAATGTCGGTCCCTGCGGTAGCTGCCTTGGCCTCCATAGACGCCTCGGTGGGAAACACGAAAATCAAATCCACCTCATCGGCCACGAATCCCTGGAGGACGCTCCTGTACGCTGCCATGTCAAACTCTGTACTCTGTACGTCGTAGACGATGTTTTCCCCCTCGACATAGCCTAACTCGGTCATTCCGGCCTTGAAGCCGTCCACTGCATCGACAGCAAAACTCAGGCCACACAGAATACCCACCCGGTATACCTTGGGCTTTTGCTGACAGCAGCTACTCAACAGCAAGGCTAGAACAGCGATCAAAATGAATGTTGTCCTCCAATTCCAAACCCTGTTCTGAGAATGCCTATTTGCTCCCATGATACTTTTGCCTCCTCTTGAAAGTCTGAATATCGAAAAGCGACACTTAATCCTCTGTCCCCACCCCACCGCTCATCCGCACCTCAACCTCGGCAATACCCAGAGCCTCACCGATCTCTCGGACAGCCGCTTGCAGCACCGTATCTAGATCGAGCGTCTCGCGCATACGGGCCACAACCTGACCGGTCAACTGCTCCCGGGCCGCGCGGCGCTGCGTGTCCCGGTAGAGCCGAGCGCCTTCCAACGCCTGCCCCAACTGATCGGCCAATGTTCCCAGCAGTTGAGTCTCCTCCTCCGTCCACGCATGTGCGCCGTCGAGCTTGCGCGCGCTGATCGTGCCGATGACCTGGCCACGCGAAATGACCGGCATAGAGAACGCTGGCAGTTCTTCGCCGTCTCGGACTTGGACGCGTTCCGATACAGACGCGACGACGCTACCGTCACAATAATAACCCAAGCCGGGTCGCTCGCCCAGATACTCTGCCCACGCCGCACGACTTAGTTCCCCATAAGCGCGCCGCTCTGCCTCCAGAGCCGCCTGGCTTTCGGCCAGCAGGCCCGCGTTATCGATGGCCACCGCCACCTGGTCGGCCATGGCCTGCAACAGGGCGATGGTCTCGTCGTCGAAAGCACCCGGCTGGTCGCTTTGCAGCGTCATCGCGCCGATCACCTGGCCACGCGAGCGCAGGGCCAGGGCCGCCTCCGAGCGCGTATCGGGCAGCTCCGCCGCAGCGAGACGTGCGGCATCCGCGCCGACCTCCTCCGAAACACGGGCCTGGGCGTGGGCAATACTCCAGCCAACCATGCCCTCGCCCACCCTGATCCGGTGGCCGCGCGCCAGCATGGCCTGTCCGGCCTCGCCCGTGCCGGCCCGCAACACCGCCCATTCGCCCGCATCGTCCAACATGAACAGACCCACGTAATACAGGCCAAACCGCTCGCGAATCAGCTCAACGACCCCGTGGATCAATTGTCCGACCTCGAGAACCGAAGTGACAGCACGGCCCACGGCGGACGAGGCCTGCAATTGAACGGAGCGGCGCTGCAGATCGTCCGTGCGTCGTTCCAGGCTCTCCATCGTTTGCCGCAATTGGGCAGTCATGCTGTTAAAGGCGCTGGCCAACTGGCCGACCTCGTCCATCGTCCTCACTTCCGCAACCTGCCGGTAGTCGCCGCTCGCCATCCGTTCGGCTGCCGACCTGAGCTTACCGATCGGGCGGACAATACCGCCCTGCGCAAACAAGGCTGTGACGAGCACGACCACCAACGTAAGAGAGGCAAGCACTATGGCCGTGGTGCCCGTCAACCGACTCTCGAAGACGTTCAACTCACCCATATCAACCACGATGGCGATGGATG
Organism: Anaerolineae bacterium; assembly: GCA_034430835.1. Lineage (GTDB taxonomy): Bacteria > Chloroflexota > Anaerolineae > B4-G1 > B4-G1 > JAFGED01. Next base: position 14,369 of record DAOUDX010000336.1, on the reverse strand, counting down.
CGTCTGCTTCTGCAAACGGGGAATGGGCCAGAGCATACGGGACGCCGTCTGAGCTCCGCAGGAGATCGTCGGCAATGACGGTCTCCCCGCTCTTTCTCGACTCATACTGAGGCTCTTCAGCCAGGGCACCTGATAACTCGCTCAGTACTTCCGGGCTTGAAAAACCCTGAGCCAGGATCTGCCCACCGGAGATGAGCGCGAGGTGAACGTCCTCACGATTAAAGTTAATCTCCTTCAGAAGCTGATCGTTGACCTTGCGAGCGCCCAGCAGTGCACCGACGATATCGCCTGTCGGACTGCGCAACGGGATGCCCGCAGCCAGCCAGAGGCCCGGGCCTTCTTTTTCGAGGACGACACCGGTGGCTTTGGTGCCATGCAGTGCAGATGCGATCAGATCTCCCTGTTGGGGTGTAAGGGCGACGTCACCCGCTCTTCGCTCTACTCCGGTGATATGGACACCATCCGCATCCACTATTGCCACGTTATCCAGGTCGAGCGGAGCTACACTGACCACGAGCATCGACCTGAGAGAAGATGCGTCCGCACCCGATGCCAGGGATCTGTCCAACGAGACTCGGCTTAGCAGGAGCTCGGTGGATGCCAACACATCCTGCCTAAATTCCCTAAACCGGCCCTGGATGACCTCTGCCTCCTGCCCGGCACGCCCCCGGCCCGCCTGAGCAGTTATGTTTTCTGCACTGACGAACCCGATCACCACGGCAGCAGACAGCAGGGCAATCATCCCAGAGATCACCACAATGGTCAATTTGAGACCGAGGCCCAGGTTCCTAAAGAATTTCCACAAACCCATAGCATACCTCTCTCGGTATCTACATCAGGCTCCTGCCCATACGACAGCGCCAACGACGGCAATCTGTCAGCAGTCCATGACCGACACAAGCGGTCACTGCGCCGCCTGATCGACGTCCACCCCCAACTGAATCGTCACATCGTGCAGCCCCAATGCCTTACGGATCTCACGCGCAGCCGTCTGCAAGACCGTGTCCACATCCAGCGTCTCACGCAAACGTGCCGAGACCCCGCCGATCACCTGCTCGCGGGCTGTGCGGCGCTGCGCCTCGTCCATCAGGCGCAGGTTCTCCACTGTCTGCATCACCTGCTCTGCAACCGCCTCGGTCATCGCGATCTCCTCGGGCGTCCACTCGCGGCGGCGACGTGTTTCGTGCAGCGAGATCGTGCCGGCGACCTGCCCCCGCAGCTTTAAGGGCACGGACAGCACAGCATGGGCCTTGGCGGACCCGTCATCAGTGTCCGAAGGAGGGCTGTTCGTAGCCACCGTCCGTTCGTGCGCCCGCACAGCGCGCCGGGCATCGCGCAAGAGTTGATCGTCCCCCACCCTCGTCCCCGGTTGAATGTGATCGAACTTGGACACGGGTGTCGCCGCCAGGAATTCCCGCCACGCCCTGGCCAGGTAGCGACGCTGAGCAGTCTGAACTTCCCGCAACGCGGCCCCGGTCTGGGTAAAGAGGCCAGCGTTGTCAATCGCCACCGCAACCTGATCGGCCATCATCCGTAAGACGGCGACATCGTCCTCGCTGAAGGCCTCATGCTGGGTGCTCTGTACACTCAGCGCCCCAAAGACGCGCCCTCGCGAGATCAGCGGCAAGGCCACCTCCGCACGCGTGTGCTCCAAGAGCGGGTTATCGACGAGCACAACGTCGTTCGCCGCATCCGGCGCGATGGCAGGCTGCCGGCAGGCAACGCACTGGCCGATGGCAGATGTTGTGTTTAACGCCAGGTTGTAGCCCTGCCCCACCAACTGCTGGCCGGTAGGACCGGTAGCCGCCCTGAGCACAGCCACCTGCTCCTCGTCATCCTCGTCGGATTCGTGGAGAAGAAACAGACCCACGTAGTACACGCCCATGTGGCTGAATTCCTTCTGGATCCGTTCAACCACCTCGACCGCCAACTCCTCCGGGTCGAGAATAGAAGAACAGGCTTGGGCGACTGCAGAAGTAGCTTGCAATTGCCTGGTCTTTTGCTCCAGCTTCTCCGTACGCATCCGCAATTGCTCGTTGGTCGCGCTTGTCCCCGTCAGCGCCTCCAACCATCTCCGGCTGAACGACCATACGATCAGGATAAAGCCCACCACGGCGATGAGGAAATCGCCGCCCTCGCTGAACAGCCAATATCGCAACGAAAACACGTCAGGGTTCCCGCGGGGGAACACTTGGGGCAACAGCTCCTGGCTGAAGATGAAGGCACACAGAACGTAGCTCAGAATAACAACGCCCCCAGCCACAAAGCCAGATCTCGGCCCCAGCAAGACGAGGGCCAGGACAGGAACAAGTACCATCCAAAGCCGCCCGCCGCCAGAAAGACCGCCACTGGCGAGAAGGTAGAAACCCAGAGAATAGGCGAGCAGCAACAAGACCCCGGACCGAATGCGATAGCCCAGGCCGCGCCAGAGCCAAGCGATCAACGCGACCATCCAGCCGCTCAAGAAGGGAAGCATATCCTTCAACCGGCCCAGCGGACTCAAAACCGTGTCATCCAGACTGAAGTAAAGCGAACCCAGAGCCAGTAAGCCAATGAGCACAGCGGTCAAGAATAGATGGTTCAGCAACATGGTGCACCGTCGCTGAATCTCGTCTTTCCATTCAGATACAACCTGTCGATCCATGATACTCCCCTGCATCACTCTCGACGCAAACTACTCCTGCGGCGCTGCCTCAAGGCTCAACTCGGCAGAGACGTGGGGCACCCCCAGCGCCCACGAGAGTTCCTCAGCCGCGGCCTGCAGCGCCTGTTCCACATCCACAGCACGACGGACACGATCGATCACGTGGCGAGCCTGCCGTTCTCGCCCGGCGCGCTGCTGCGTTTCCCCCAGAAGCTGGGCGCGCTCCAATGCCACCGCCGCCTGATCGCTCAACACCTCGTACAGACGCAATGCCGTGTCCGGGAAAGGCCCTGGCATGGCGCGTATCACGACCACCTGCCCGATCACCCGCTCCCCGGAACGCAAGGGGATGTTGACCAGCGCCTTGGTGCCCGTCGATTGGAAGACCACACGCGCGCTCCGGGGCAGGCGGTCATCACTGTCCACATCCGCCACAGACCACAGCGTACTCACCATATCGAGAGGGAAAGGGCTCTCATCGATGGGAAGCCGTAGACCAGTCTGGAACTGGGGTTCCCGATCCTGCCGCCAAACTCCCAGGTACAGAAGGGCTTCCGGCTCGCCGGTAGACGAGAATTCGAACCCCACCACAGTACATCCATCGGCTCCGGTCTCGGCGACGGAGGCAATGATGGCATCGGCCACTTCGGTGGTCGTTGTCGCCGTGGTCAGGAGGCGACTGGCGCGGTAGATGGGGCTCGTCGCTTCCAGTAGGGCTGCCTCGTCGGAGACCTGCTGGGCATTCTCTACGGCGAGGGCCACCTGGTCAGCCATGGTTTGGAGCGTGCGCATGTCATCCTGGTCGAAGGCAGCCTCCTCCAAGGACTGGACGTTTAGCACCCCCAGCAGCCAGTCGCCGACGACCAACGGCAGTGTCATCTCCGAACGCGTGTGCGGGAGAAGCGGATGAGCGAAACGGACGGCGTCCCGCCCAACATCCAGAGCAATGCGAGGTTTGTGATGCGCAGCCGTCCAGCCGACCATGCTGGTATCTCCAATCGCCAGGCGGTGTCCGTCGGCTTTCATCTGTGCGCCGGCGTCTCCGGTTGCCTCTTCCAAGACCAGCCACTCCTTAGTCTCATCCAGCAGAAAGATGCCGACGTGGTAAAAGTTGAAGCGCTCACTGATCAACTCTGTCGTTCGGCGCAGCAACTCCTTCAGGTCAAAGATGGAGGCGATGACCCGGCTAACCTCGGCGCTGGCCTCTATCCGGATAGCCCGACGCTGCAAGGCATAGTTGGCTTCTTGCAGCGCCTTGCTCCGCTCCTCGACCCGCTGAACAAGCTTGATCCCGCGCAATGCGCCGCCGATCTGCTCCCACGCCAAGTGGTAGATCCGCCCATCTCGCGGCCCCATCTTGAACAGTGCAAATCCCCGCAACCCCTCGCGAGAATACAGATCGCCGACGATCATAGTGTGTCGCGCTTCCGAAGAAAGCAACCCGTCGGGCAATAACTGGCGAGAGAGAAAGAGCCGCCCGTCAGGCTCCAACTCGGCACGCCCACTTTCGTCGTAGGCCAGCACCAGCCTCGAACACTCGGTGGGTTCCCCCTGCCCCAGCAGGAGTGCTTCCTCGTCGTACAGAGCAATACAGGCACTTGGAATACCCAACTCCGGCAAGCGCTTTGCCACCACGTCTGCCAGCCCCGATACACTGACCACCGCATTCAACTCGCGGTTCATATCGCGCAGCAGCACATCCTGTTTCTCCAAGTCCAGCGTCTCGCGTGCCTCCGCCCGATGAACCATATCTCCAACGAGCACCCGGGCTTGGTGCCAGAGATCCTCAGCGCCGGACAAGGCTGCTTCGTCAAGATAGGGCATCACGCGGCGGCGCATAGCAGACAGCATCTTGTGCCAGACGATGGCATCCTCCCTTGCATTCATACGACTCAGCGCGCCCCTCAATGCAGACACGAAGAACCCCTTAGACTCTCCCTTGAGATCAGCCGCAAATGCGTCCAGGAGCCCACCCACCTGTTCGGGTGCAATGCCATCAAATCCATCTGCCTCTCGCAAGATGGTAGACAAGATCTGCTCGCGTTGCGTGGAGAGGGCCGCGTCGAGCGTCTGAGAAACCCTCGTGGCCCGTCCGGTCTTTGCCTGCGCCACCACCGGGAGGACACAACCACAGGACTCGCGCACAGCTAGCTCTGTGGGAAGCGTCACTCGTTGCGGCACCTCGCGCCCCGACATAAGCGCCAGTAGCATCTCTGCCGCCTTCTTTCCCTGTTCGTATGCTAGCCGCCGAACCGTCGTCAACGCAGGAGTGAGCGCCGCAGCGCCCTCCACATCGCCGAAACCAGCGACTGCCACATCGTCAGGCACACGTATTCCTCGTGCCTGCAGAGCTTCCAAGACACCGATGGCCATGTCATCGCTGGCCGCCACAATGGCATCGAACTTTGCCTTCCGCTCATCCATAAAGAGGCGAACAGCCTCCCTCCCCGCGTCGAGCGAGAAAGCACCTGGGGCAACGAGGGCTGGATCGAAAGGAATGCCGTATTGGGCCAGCACCTCCTTATAGGTGCCATACCGCTCCTCCGCCTCCGCACTGGTCTCGGGTCCACGAACGAAGGCGATGCGGTGACAGCCGTGGACTCCGACCAAGTGGGCAAGCACATCCTTTACACCTTTCTCATTGTCTATTGCGACGTGAGGAACGTCCTGCCGCACAAACCCAATGCTGACCAACGGCAAAGGACGATAGTGATCGATGGCCATCCAGAACTCTTCGGGAGAAACCCGGCTACCCACCTCGGCATCGACAATGATGCCATCCACGCTCTTGGGGCCGACCAGCCCAAAGATCGCGTTCCGTACGGGAGGGGAATCCAGCCTTCCACCCGGGAAGCAAATCAAATTGGCATCTTGCTCTTGGGCCTGATCAACAACGCCGCTCCACGGATCGGCACGGGAGTTTCCCATCCCTACCGTGCTGACGAACACCAACCCAATCGTCGGGCGCGAGTCTGTACGATTGTTCGCCACGTGACATCTCCTCAGCTATGAGCGTCAAGCCGGCAGTGCGCCTTGGTTCAGCGGCAGTGAAAACGTGAACGTCGAACCTCGGCTGACCTCGCTCTCCACCCAGATCTGGCCCCCATGCATCTCCACGAACTCCTTGCTCAGGGCCAATCCCAATCCGGCCCCCTCTGGCCGGCGACCATCCTCCATCGTCCCCTGTTCGAATCGCTCAAAGATCCGCTCCTGATCCTCGGGCGGTATGCCTATACCCGTGTCGCTGATACTGACTCTCACCTCTCCATCAGTGGGCCAAGCTCTCACAGTAATCGCTCCTGCTTCCGTAAACTTGGCCGCGTTGGTCAAGAGCCGTAATAGCACTTGCCGAACACGCGATACGTCGGCCTGCACCACAGGCAAATCAGGCGTGATCTCCTCATGCAACTCCACGTCCTTATCACGCACCAATGCGCTAACGGTGGCCATCACACTATGGATCAGCTTGATCAGATCCGTTTCCTGGAACTCTAACTCCATCAATCCAGCCTCAATGTGGGAGATGTCCAGCAGATCATTGATTAATCCCAACAGATGTTGGCTATCTTGATAGACGAGCTGCAAGTCATCTTGCTGTTGCTCCGTCAAGGGTCCACTAATCCCCTTCAGCATCAACCGGGAGAAGCCGATGATGTTGGTGAGGGGCGTGCGCAACTCGTGAGACATGTTGGCCAAGAAGCGGCGCTTGGACGCATCCAGCTCACGCAATTGCTCGACCGCTTCCCTTTCCACAGCGTAGGCCCGGGCATTCTCCAGGGCAATCGTGATCTGACTCGCGACATTCTTTAGAACTGAAACGTCGTCCTCGTCAAGACCCTCGCTGCCGGTGCTCTGGACATCGAGCACACCCACAGTACGATCTCCCAGGCGCAGCGGCAGCGCCACCTCTGAGCTGGTGTACTGAGAAGTCGGAGGGCCAACTGGGACAGAAATGGGATGGCTCTGCGCCACTGCCGCCCCTTCCCGAAAGGCTCGCCCCACCGGACCTAGCATATCAGCGGGAACCCACCCGCCTTGGACAGGAGCCATCTCGCCGACAGATGCCCTCAGACGCAACCGGCCGCTTCCGTTCTCGGCCGTGTATACGGCCACGTGGGAGTAGACAAAGCGACTCTTGACTACCCGCACGACCTGCTCAAGCAATTCGTCGGGATCGAGGATGGATGTAACCACCTGTCCCACCTCCACGCTGGCCTGCATCTGTATAGCCCGCCGTTGAATCTGGTAGTTCGCCTTCTGCAGCAGAGCAGTGCGCTCGGCAACCTTGCTCTCCAGGTCTTCGTACAGGACCTTCAACTCCGCCGCCATACGGTTAAACACATAGGCCAGGATACCGATTTCGTCCCGCGACGCGACGGGCACGCGCTGATCCAGATCCCCCTCGGCGATACTGAGCGCTGATTTCGTCAACTGCACGATCGGCTGCGCGATCTGCCGCGTCACGACTGCGGCAATAACGGCCGTGGCGAGCGCGACCAGCAACGAAGCACCGACGACGGTAGCAGTAACGCTATCGGCCGTAGCAAAGGCCTCCTCTTGATCCTGTTCTGATACCAGCGCCAACCCCAGTTCCGGCACCCATCGATAGACTCCGATAACCGGAACCCCCACATAGTTCTCGTACAGTCCCTCTGCACTCCCGCCAGCTAGGGCAGCCTCAGTGCCCGGGTTGGCCACGATCTGGCCTTGAGGAAACGCCATTCCGCCAGCGCCCACGAGATAAATCCTTCCCGTCTCCCCCAGATCGCTGGCCACCTGCAAGTCGGAGAGCAGACTCTCCAGGCTTAGCCAGCCAGCCAGCAGGCCAAGTGTTTCACCATCCTGGCCGACGATGCGCTGGACGGCCACCAGCCCCGCACCGACGCCGGGGGCGAGAGAGGTAGACCGAAGCGCAGAATCCTGCTCAAATTCAAGCATAGGCATGTACGACATTAGAGATGCCTCATCCATTGAGCCGGCTGAGATCAGCACATCGCCTTTGCCATCCAGCACGGTCAGACAGCGAAAAGCCGGGTCTTGTGATAGTAGTGTCTGCAGTTGGAGATACAACGTCTCACCGGCTGCAGTGGTTTCAGCCGTGTCCCGCCCAGAGACCGCACCGAGTTCGCCTGAGGTGTCATCCGAAGAGGCGACAGCTAGGACCTCCACACCTTCTATTGTGGTAGGCAACTTTGCCAGAAGCGCCAAGTTAGCAACACGATCTTCAACCCATTGACGGCCCTGTAGTTCCACAGCAGAGAGCTTGGTTGTAACCTCGCGCTGAATGTCACGCCGCTCGCGCGCAGTAGCATACCAACTAATAGCACTCAGCGGCACAATCGCCAGGATCAGGAAGGCCGTCAACAGCGTCCTGCCCAGACCCCCGCGCATCCCAGTCGTCGGGATCGGGGATTGCACTATCGAGCCTGGCGCCAACATGGCTATTCACCTATCTCCCCACTCAAATTACCCTGGTTCCCAGACAGCCTCCCCCCGCAGGATACCACGAATCTGGTTCGGAAAGCGATCCGGATCGAGCGGCTTACCGACGAAGCCATCGAAACCGGCGCTACGGGCACGCTCTAAGTTTTCAGGAGAGGCGTCAGCCGTCACGGCGACGACGAGAGTGCTCTTGAAGCGCGGATGGGCACGTAGCCTTTCTAGAATCTGGTACCCATCCTCCTCCGGCAGGAAAATATCCATCAAGATCAGATCGATGTTGGGCAGCGACTCTGCAAACTCCAACACCTGCCAGCCAGAGGCTTTCCACTCGCACTTTTTCACCCCCAGATAGGCCAACAGACGCGTGATGAGCACGAAATTCTGGAAATTATCCTCAACGACAAGAATCGTGGCATCTTTCGGTTGTACGCTCATAGTAGTCCCTACGACGATATGCGCCCTCTTGCCAGCGCCGATTGGACCTGCTCCGGGAGCTTGTCCACATCGATGGGTTTCGGGATGAACCCATCGCACCCTGCCTCCAGGGCACGTTCTCTATCACCCTGCATTACGTTGGCTGTGACGGCCAGGATGGGCACGTTGCTCAAGTGGGACATACCGCGTATGCGCCTGGCCAAGTCGTACCCATCTAACTCTGGAAGGTTTATGTCCAGCAAAATGAGGTCCGGTTGCTCCTGAGCAGCCATCTCCAACCCGGAAGGGCCATCCACTGCCTCCTTGACACTGTACCCCTCCACTTCCAGAATACGCCGAACCAGCATACGGTTCCCTGGATTGTCCTCGATGTAGAGAATGTCAGCACACATCAGTCACGCGCTCCAAGCCTGGTACCAAGCAAAAAACGGTCCAAACGGCCAACATGTGCCTTCATTATATCAGATTCTAACCCTCAAGACAATTTCGACGAGTTACAGATTGGTTAAGGTTCACCCTGCTGCCCAAACTCATCGCGCGCGCCAGAAAACAGGTAGTAATGAATGCCTCAACCAAGACAGGAGGTACCACCATGCTCAGCTGTAAACACGCTAATCAAGATCACCTCCCACAGACCCTGCGAATCCGTCGGTGTGACTTGCCCACAACGCACAAAACAGTTAAAATTGGGAACTGATGCCCAGCAACTCGGGCGAGATACCACAGGAAGGATCGGCCTCCAGCCCGTATGGTGCAGGGTAGTTTGGGCAAGCCGGCAACGTGATGCTGGCGATAGTTCTGTTCGTCATCAGTTAATACTTAGGCCGGAGACCGAGATAGTCATCCTGAGCTCGTCGAAGGATGACGGCTTTGCAACCCTGCACCCTTCGACGCCGAACCTTCGGTTCGCGCTCAGGGTGCTCAGCATCTTCTGCTGACGACGGTTCCGCTACCAGGCTGAGTAGTAGCCGTCATCATAGCAATTAGCACGATACTTCAATTGCCATGGCTTTTGATCACATCGGCGCTGATCGCCGCGATCCGCACCGTGAGAAGCTGGAACAAGAACCGGAGGAAGAAGCATCTCGGTAGACCTTACCATCCCACCCTGACTGGAGCAAAGTAATCGATATGGCAGAAAAGCTACGCATCGTACCCCTGGGCGGCCTGGGGGAAGTCGGCAAGAACATGATGAGCATCGAACATGGCCGCAACATCCTCGTCGTCGATGCAGGCATCATGTTCCCCGAATCGGACATGCTGGGAATCGACTACATCATCCCTGACTGGAGCTACCTGCGCGACAGGCGCGATCTCGTCCGCGCCATCGTCATTACCCACGGCCACGAGGACCACATCGGCGCGCTACCCCACTTCCTGGAGGAATTCAACGTGCCGGTCTACGCCACGCGGCTCACGCGGGGTCTGATCGAAGTCAAGCTGAATCGGCGCTTACTGGACCAAACGACGTTGCACACCATCGCCCCCGGCGACGCCATCAAAATCGGCCCCTTCACCGTCGAGCCCTACCACGTCTGCCATTCCATCCCAGACACTGTTGGATTGGGGATCACGACGCCGGCAGGCCTGCTCGTGCACAGTGGCGACTACAAGTTCGACCATACGCCTGTCGATGGCTGGCCCACCGACTATGCCAAGCTGGCCGAGTTCAGCGGACGCGGGGTGCTGGCGCTCCTATCCGACAGCACCAACGCCGACCAACCCGGCAACACACCCTCTGAGGGCGTACTGAACGACGCATTCCACCAGATCATGCGTGAGGCGCCTGGCAGGGTCATCGTGGCCACCTTCGCTTCCCTCATTTCGCGCATCCAGCAGGTGGTGGACGTGGCCGCACGCCACAACCGCAAGATCGCCATCGCGGGCAAGAGCATGGTGGAGAACGCCAAGATGGCTCGCGAGTTGGGCTATCTCGACATCCCCGACGGCACACTGGTTGCCCTCGATGAAGTCAAAAAGCTCCCGCCCCGCGAGACAGTCATCATGGCGACCGGTGCGCAGGGTGAGCCGATGGCCGTTCTGGGTCGCCTGGCGGTGGGAAAGCACTCCTCGCTGAGCATTCAAGAGGGAGATACTGTGGTGCTTTCCTCCCACACCATTCCCGGCAATGAGGAGGTCATCCACGGCGTCATCAACCGTCTCTTCCAGGCAGGGGCTGACGTCTACTACGATCCCGTCGCGCCGGTGCACGTCTCCGGCCACGCCAGCCAAGAGGAGCAAAAGCTGCTGATCAATATCCTCCGTCCGCGCTTCTTCGTCCCCATCCACGGCGAGTTGCGCCACCTCAAGCAACACAGCAAGACCGCACGACAGGTGGGCATCCCGGCTGAAAACATCGCCGTCGTCGAAAACGGCTACGTGCTGACGTTCGACGAAGAGCGACTTGAGGTCGGGGAGCGCGTGCCCGGCGGCTACGTCTTCGTGGACGGCGCGCAGGTGGGTGAGATCGGGCCGACGGTGATGCGCGAGCGGGAGTCACTGGGGCAAAGCGGCTTCGTGACCGTCGCCCTGCCCTACGACCGTCGCAAGGGGCGGCTTGCAGGCCAGCCGCAAATCGCCACCCGTGGATTCATCTTCGTCCCAGAGGCGGAGGAGCTAATCACACGGGCACAGGACGTCGCACGTTCGGCGGCATCGGCTGCGCCCGAGACAGATCCGGGCGAGATCGAGGAGCAGGTCAACCTGGCGCTATCCCGTTTCTTCTACCGGGAAACCCGACGCCGCCCCGTCGTAGTGACGACCATGATCGAAGTGTAGAACGAGTGGCTCCGTTCTACGCCACCTGCTTCACCCCATCCGCCGAGCGGCAAACGTAAATGTCCGGCTTGCGGTTAAAAGCCGCCTCGTAGGCCGCCGAGACGTGAGTCTCAAAGCCAGGCACGCCTTCTGCGGCGACGAGGGCCACGGTGCATCCGCCAAACCCCGCGCCCGTGAGCCGCGCGCCGTAGCAGCCCTCCACTTCCCACGCCGCCTCGGCCAGCACATCCAATTCCAGCGAGCTGACCTCGTAGTCGTCCCGCAAGCTGACGTGGCAGGTCCGCATCAACTCACCGACTGTGGTCACGTCACCTTGCCGCAGCGCCCTGGCTGCCTGCAACACCCGCTCGTCGTCGGTGACGACGTGGCGGGCGCGCCAGTACACAACCTCAGGCAAATGTTCCTTGAACCGCTCCAGATCGTCCAGGCTCACATCGCGCAGCGCGCGGATGCTGGGTAGATACTTGCTCAGGATTTCGACTGCCTGCTCACACTGCGCGCGCCGTACGTTGTACTCCGAAGACGCCAACTGTCGCCGCACCTTCGTATCTGCCACCACGATGGCGACGCTTTCCGGAAGCGGCACGAGCTCCGACTCCAGCGTCCGGCAATCCAGCAGCCGCGCGTGTCCTTCGGCGCCCATGACACTGGCCATCTGATCCAGGATGCCGCAGTTGACACCGACGTACCTGTTTTCCGCCCGCTGGCAAGCCAGCGCCAGCTCGCGCCGATCGAGCTCGAAGCCGGAGAGCACCTGCCAGGTGTAGGCAAAAGCCACCTCTATCGCCGCCGACGAGGACAGCCCTGATCCGATGGGTACGGTGGAGCTCAGCACAGCCTCCATACCCCTCAACGCCAACCCGCGCTCCTGCAACGCCCAGGCGACACCACGGGGATAATCGGCCCAATCCCCGTTTTTCGGGGATATACGCTTGAGAGAAAAGGCCGCCGCCTCATCCAGGTCAAGCGCGCGCACGCGTGCTTCATCTTCGTCGATGGCAGCGGCCGCGATCCATGCCGCGCGGTCGATGGCGACCGGCAAGACGTAGCCGTCGTTGTAGTCCGTATGCTCGCCCATAAGATTGACGCGCCCAGGCGCGCGAATCAGAACATCCGGTTGGCGCCCGAAGCGACTCTCGAAAGCGGAAGCTATTTTACTTTGCACGGTTTTCCTCCAGATCAATGATATCGGGTACCAGCCCCATCTCGCCCAGCGCCACGACGAGGCGGGGCCAGTCTGGCTTGCGCACCAAGGCAATCGTAGGGCCGATCTGCTCGCGGATCAGGCGGCGGATAGGCGGAAACGACATCGCCTGCGCCATCGCTTCCTCGCTGGCAAGGCGCAACAGCACCGCCTGCTCCAACCGAACCTCACCCCCCTGCGCCTCCCAGCGGGTCAGCGCCGCTTCGACGAAGCGAGGCACGGGTTCACCAGTCGTCCGGCCCAAGAACTCGATCACGCGCGCCACAGGGATACCCTGCTGCCGCGCGCGCGCCAGCGAGGCGGGCGTGAGGCGGTAGACGAAGAAAAGCTCCCCCCCCTCAGTCGCCTCCAAGGGTGGAGAAAAGACCCAGTCGGCGACGCGGGCCAGTTGGAAGCGATCGTAGCGCCGAGCTGGAGACACGCGCACAGTGAAATCGAGGGCCAGGGTCGCTGGGTCTGGCTCCGGCTCGGCTGTCGTCTCGGCCAATCCAAGAAAGGCCGCCCCCATCGCGGTCAGGCGGAAGACAGTGGATGTGCCGGCGGGTGCCACATCGGTCATGCCCAACCAGGCCAACGGCCCGGTCACAAGATAGCGGATGAGCGCCCCCTCGACCTCATCCCAGCTTTCAAAGCCGGAAAGATACGCCCCGGTCGTGGCATCGCAGATGTACCACGTGGTATAGTCTCCGCCGGGCCGCTGGAAATCGGGGTCAGCCTGCTTGACGGCGCTCACGAAATCATCGAGCCTATACCAACTGGACGGTACATAAGACTCCAGGTGAAACAGGATCACCTTCCGTGCCAGGACCGGATCGTTACGCCAGGCGCCCGTATCTTCGGGGCGCAGGGACGGCACATGAAAGAGATCATTCCAGGCCGGATCATCCCGCCACGCCTCGACGAGCGCCCGGCGCTGCTGGTCAGCCGGAAATTGGAGCCAAACGGTTGCAGAGCCTGGATCAGGGCGCAGATGTCCCGCGTCGGTCACCCGCAACCACCCGAGATGCCGGGCGAGATGACGCAAAAGGTCCAATCGAGCCGGATCGGGGTCGCGCAGGCACCGGGCCAGGAGAGCTTTATGGCGCGCGGGCCAGCCACCATCGGGCTCAGGGCGCAGTTTCTCGTTCTGGAGGTATGAGAGCAGCGTACAGGCATCGTCGAGGAGCGCATCCCCCGTTGAGCGCATGACGGCAGGCGCGTCGGTCGGCGCAAGTGCGATGGCAGGCGGCGAAGCGAAAGGGGCAGGCAGATGGGCCAGCAACTCGGAAGGGACGAAGACGATCTCATACGCGCCGTCCGGTCCCTGGTCGAAGGCGCGATAGATAAAGCCCCTGTACCAGAGTCCCTCGGCAGGAGAGGCCGGTTCCCGCCACGGCTGCTCCCGCTCCATCCGGCCCGGCCCCATCGTGCGGATCTCTCCCCAATGCCGGGCAAAGACTCGCAGCGGCATCCACCCTCCGGCGGCAAGCAACGCTTCCAGCGCCCGACGCTGCCCATCGGGAAGCGCCTCCCGGGCGGGGGCAACGACCTCGGGCGCGGCCATTGCCTCGGCCAACTCGGCGGCAACGTCTCGCCGACGATTGGTCGTCAGTTCCACGTCCCAGAAACGGGCGGTGACTCGCAACCGAATCAGATCAGTATCCAGCAGGCATTGGTGGAGCGCGCGCATAACGAGGCCATTATAGTCCGAGCGGAGAGAGACGGCAAGGGAAACGCGCAACACGCACGCCAGGGGTGTCTGTTCAAAATTTGGGAACGTGTTCTGTATTCCCCACTGGGGCTACAAAAAGACATACTTTTGGTGCAACTCGCCCCACTTCGATGCTATGTATGGCGCTATTTAGGGCTGACGCCCCACCAACAACC
>DAOUDX010000335.1:0-7779 GCA_034430835.1 Anaerolineae bacterium | reverse complement strand
TGTGAATGACCTCCAGCAATCCATTGTTGCTTCAATCGAGAACACGCGGCCACAGACGCATTTGCTCGGCTCGTTCTTCCAATACGCCAGACTGGAGTTGTAAATGCTCCTTTTATTTTACGAAGTTCAATAGTTGACGTTTTCGCTCTATCTCCCACTCATCAACCCACCGCAAGAAGCGCTCCAGGCACTCGCGATCACTCGTCACGTCGATGCCGCCAGCCACAACAAGATCCACAACACGCTGGACACAGGATGACTGTTGAATACCGACATGAGGCACCGGGTCTCTGCCGAAAGACAGGGGATTGCGCAGCCAAGTCAAAAGAAGAATATCCACCCGCTCACGGGGCAACCCGGAGCGAAGTCCAGGGGCACAGATAAGATGGCTAAGGATCACCACGATCTGACTCCGAGTCACCTTCTCAAGATCAGCACGACTAGAAATCAAAGGAGCCAACACGGCCTCGCAGGTAGAGAGCACATCCTCCGCCAACGCCGGGTTCATAAGATACCATCCCAACTGGCTCAGACGCCAGATGGCGTCCTCGTGCGTCGGAAATGTGCGACACCAGAAAAGAATGTCAATCACCGTTTCATCAGGCAAATCCCTCTGTCTGGCAAGGAATTTGGTGATATACACGGCTTCAACGCGGTCGCGATAGCGATGTAACCACTCACATGCCGACGACTCTATGCACGCAAAGGCACCGCCGGCCTCCAACCAAGCCCGGCAGACATAATCCGCTTCAAACTGGGCGCCCCACAGTTCCAACCAGGCTACGACAGCATCGCACACCAGATTCAACTCACCACCCGCATCCAGCCAGGACTTGTAGATGTAATTTGCCTCAGCCTCAGTGCCGTACACCCCTAACCAGGCTACAAGCGCACCACTCACCAGATTCCGCTCTCCACCTGTATCCAGCCAAGCTTCACAGACGAATCTTGCCTCGACATCAGTGCTATGCACCCCCAGCCAGGCCACGACGCCATCGCGCACCACCTCCCGCTCACCACCCGCGTCCAGCCACGCCTTGTAGACGAACTGCGCCTCGGCATCCGTCCCGCGCGCCCTCAGCCAAGCCACGACGCCGTCGCGCACCACCTCCCGCTCCCCGCCCGCGTCCAGCCACGCCTTGTAGACGAACTGCGCCTCGACAGCCGTCCCATGCACCTCCAGCCACGCCACGACACCGTCGCGCACCACCTCCCGCTCCTCGCCCGCATTCAACCAAGCTGGGTAAACGAACCCCGCCTCGACATCCGTCCCGTGCGCTTCCAGCCAGGCCACGACGCCATCGCGCACCACCTCCCGCTCCCCGCCCGCGCCCAGCCACGCCTTGATGACGAAACTGAGTCGACTCCGGTGGCAAAACTTTGTTACCCAGTGCCTGACCGGCGAAGCGATATCCTGACAAGGGAACCCGCATTCCAGCCATGCGACGATGAGGTAAGTCGCTTGAAACAGATAAGAACGCTCGATAATCCAACGCCGAGCGCTCTCTCGAACCACCTCGGGGCAAAGCCTGAGACCCCACGAAAGAACGAGATTATTATCACCAGCACAAGCGGCAGCCCTCTCAATCCACAACCTGAGAGTGCTGTAGTCCTCTTCAGCAAGGTCGCCTGCATTGGCTTCGGTCTTGACATATCGGGCAAGCCAACCAAGAGCATTCTGGACCTCCAGATCCTCCCAGGCTCCATCCCAGACGTCTGGATGACGATCTAGGGAACGAATGATCTGAAGAGGCGTTAGAAGGGACGTTCGAATGAGCACGTCGCGCACAGCGCGCCACGCAGCCACCTGGCCGGTCGCCATTCTGTCTCCCAAGACCTGGGGCCAGTCAAGGCCGTCCAAAGGCGGCTGATCGGCCACCCTCTGCAAAGCACGCAGGGCCGAACGCAAGCAGCCGGCCTCGCAGGCGAGTGACAAAAGCTCCTCAACAAAACGTTCCACCGTGTAGGGTATCTGCTGCAAGAATGCCAAGAGGATCTGATCTGCCAAAACGTCATGCGCAATCACCCAGGTTGGCGCTCCTCCAAACTCCTCGAGAGACAAGCGCTCGACCCAGCCATCAACGGTAAGGACATCGAGCAGCCTTCCAAACCCTCCCTGGTCCAGCAAATGGAAGAGATCGACAGGCATCGGCAACATGGAGACAAAAAAGGCCAGTTCGCGACCGACAGTAGGCTCACCAAAGCTGAGTTGAACGCGCTTGCCAACCCAGGTGCCAAAGTCTGTCTCGTTGAGCAGCTCGGCAAGATCGTCCGTACGGCCCGTACTGAAGAGATAGGAAATGAAAACCGCAAAGATCGGTACATCCCGGCACAGAGCAAGGTGTTTGTCCGTTGCCTCTATGCCGCTATGCTCAAGAATGTGGCGCACCACCCCACGCCGATAACTCTGGAGCCAAACCTGTTCGAAATCTCGGACGAAAGGGGAGAGATCAACTCTCTGGCGGCGAGACGAAGCGGGAAGCGCGTGGTAATGGCTACTACGACAACTTGCGACGTAGCACAGATGTGCAAAGTAGGTATCACTGAGATCGTTGACGACATGCTCCAGTTCGACAAAGCCCTGCTGGGTCTCGACGTAATCGAAGAGCAACAAGACCGGCACACCAGGTGTCACCCACTCCTTCAGACGCTCAAGCGCATCCGGCTGCAAACGACTTTGAGCGCGAAAGACCAACCATCCCTTGCACTCAGCCAAGTGAGCGATCTCCTGCGCCAGACGGGTTTTCCCAACCCCGCCGCCCCCTGTCACAACCAACCCGGTCGTCGCACCATCCTCGAACAAAGCAAGGAGGTCTTCCTCATCCGCTATACTCACATCCGCTGGCAAGGGAATGGATTCAAGGTGATGGAGCCGACTGTAGTAAGGGAGTTTCTCGCTACTGAGGTAAGCCCGAAAAGTGCCAAGGTCGCGCGATTCGGCCAATGGAATCAGCCCCAGCGGGCGTATCAGTGGAAACCAACGAAACAAGACATGTGGCTGATGAGACAACCGATTGCATAAATCACTCCAGTCCAAAACCCTCACCACAAGCTCTTTAAGATGCGCAAGGTGCGGATACTCCTCGCCAAGCTTGACAAAGAAACCAGTGATTTCCCGCTGGAGTTCATCCAATTGCTCTAGGTTGCCCAAAATCGAGCTGATGCAAAAAACATATTCCCCGATTTTGGGATCAGTCTGATACCACGGCCCATATTGTTTGTGGCGCTTGGCAGGGCCACCCGGCGTAGTAAGATGCGTGCCAAGTTTACCGGCCACATCGCGCCAGCGACGACGCGCCTCTTCCAGCCCATCCTTGCCAATGAACTTGCACTCAACAACGGTCCGAGTACCTGCCGTTGTTTGACAGAGATCTATTGCGCCATCTTTACCGCCGGTGGGAAAAAGATGCAAGTCAGGATAGTCGGCACGCAAGACTTGATGAGCAAAAACCTGAAAAGTGTCGCCAATATCCTCTCGGACGAGCCCAGGATTCAGATTGCGTCTGACAAATCGCGGAATGTCCATACAGGTCACACCCTCTCCCTTGCTGAGACCGGAACAAATGGATTATAGCATGAGCGCATACCCTTTGTCCAACTACCAAAATGTGTTAAAATGTCTTTTTGCTCACATTGCCGGATAAGTCCGCGAATCTCAAATCGACCAATCTCCAATCTCTATCATGGCACAAGAAAAGATCGTCGTGCGCGGCGCACGAGAACACAACCTGAAGAACATCTCTGTCGAGATACCACGCAACAAGCTGGTGGTCGTCACCGGCATCTCGGGATCGGGCAAATCGTCCCTGGCGTTCGACACCATCTACGCCGAGGGGCAACGGCGCTACGTTGAAAGCCTCAGCGCCTACGCGCGCCAGTTCCTCGGCCAGATGGAAAAGCCGGACGTGGATCAGATCGAGGGCCTTTCCCCGGCCATCTCCATCGACCAGAAGGGCGCCTCCCACAACCCGCGCTCGACCGTCGGCACCGTCACCGAGATCTATGACTACCTGCGGCTGCTCTACGCCCGTATCGGTATCCCCCACTGCCCGCAATGCGGGCGCGAGGTCGTGAAACAATCAGCCCAGCAGATCGTGGACGCGGTCATGGCGATGTCACCCGGCACGCGCTTCCAGGTGCTGGCCCCGCTGGTGAAGGACCGCAAAGGTCATCACCAGGCGGTCTTCGAGGACGTGCGCAAGGCCGGCTTTGTGCGTGTGCGGGTCGATGGCCGCGTGTACGACGTGGACGAGGAGATCGAGCTCGACCGGTACAGGATGCACACCATCGAGGCGGTCGTGGATCGGCTGGTCATACCGGAGGGCGACGAAGATGGTTTCCGCTCGCGCCTCACCGACTCGATCGAGACGGCGCTCCAGTTGGGCGACGGCGTGATGATCATCAACGACGTCTCCGCCGACCCGCCGCAAGACCTGCTCTACTCGGAGCACTTTGCCTGCCCGATCTGCGGCATCAGTCTGCCAGAGATCGAGCCGCGCACCTTCTCCTTCAACAGTCCCCACGGGGCATGTCCTGAGTGCCAGGGACTGGGGACGCGGCTGGAATTCGACCCCGAGCTGGTGGTACCCAATCCCGACCAGACCATCCAAGAAGGCGCCATCCACGCCTGGAACATCCGCGACAAAGAAGGCTACCAATGGCACATCGTCAAAGCCGTCTGCGAGCACTACGATATCCCCACCGATGCGCCCTGGCGCAAGTTGAACGATGCCCAGCACCACATCGTCCTATACGGCAGCGGCGACGAGCGGATTCGCGTTCAGTACACCAGGCGGGGCGGCGACGGGTATCGCAGCGACCTCGTGCGTTACGAGGGTATCATTCCCAACCTACAGCGCCGCTACCACGAAACGGACTCCGACTACATCCGTAGCAAACTCGAAGAGTTCATGGCCCGCCGGCCCTGCCCAGCCTGCGGCGGCGCGCGGCTACGGCCCGATGCACTGGCGGTCACGGTCGCAGGCAAGCCGATCAGCGAGATTACCAGTTGGCCGGTCACGAGATTGATGGATTGGATCAACAGTCTGTCGCTAAGCGACAAGGAGCAAGCCATTGCCCGGCGTGTCCTCAAGGAAGTTCGCGAGCGCTTACAGTTCATGGCCAACGTGGGATTGGACTATCTGACGCTTGACCGCACCGCTGACACGCTGGCCGGTGGTGAAGCGCAGCGCATCCGCCTGGCGACGCAGATCGGATCACAACTGATGGGCGTGCTCTATGTGCTGGACGAGCCCAGCATCGGGCTGCACCAGCGCGACAATGCCCGCCTGATCCACACGCTGGAGGAGATGCGCGACCTGGGGAACACGCTTATCGTAGTCGAGCACGACGACGCTACCATTCGCGCTGCCGACTGGATCATCGACCTGGGGCCGGGGGCAGGAGAGCACGGCGGGGAGGTCGTCTGCGCCGGAACGCTCGACGACATCATCGCCTGTCCCGAAAGCCTGACCGGAGCTTACATCTCCGGCCGCAAGTGCATCCCGACACCCGCACACCGGCGCGCGGGGAACGGCGGAAAGCTGATCATCCGCGGCGCCCGCGAACACAACCTCAAAGACATCGACGCGACCATTCCCCTAGGGAGGTTCGTCTGTATCACCGGTGTCTCCGGCTCCGGCAAGTCCACGCTGCTGGTAGACGTCCTGCACCAGCGTCTGGCACAGGTGCTGCACGGATCGCGCGAGCGGGCAGGCGAGCACGACACCGTCGAGGGGATCGAGCACATCGACAAGGTGATCAATATCGACCAATCACCCATTGGGCGCACGCCGCGCTCCAACCCGGCCACCTACACCAACCTCTTTGGTCCCATCCGCGACCTGTTTGCCAAGCTGCCCGAGTCCAAGATCCGCGGCTACAAGCCGGGCCGCTTCTCCTTCAACGTCAAGGGCGGCCGCTGCGAGGCCTGCCAGGGACACGGGACGCTGCGCATCGAGATGCAGTTCCTGCCGGATATCTACGTCTCCTGCGATGTCTGCCACGGGCGACGCTACAACCGGGAAACGCTGCAGATCCACTACAAGGGCCAAACAATCGCCGAGGTGCTCGATATGACAGTAGACGAGGCGATGGAATTCTTCGCCGCCTTCCCTGCCATCAAGCGAAAGCTTAAGACGTTGCAGGACGTGGGGCTGGGTTACATCCGGTTGGGGCAGCCCGCGCCGACCCTCTCCGGCGGCGAGGCACAGCGGATCAAGCTCTCGCGCGAGCTATCGAAAAAGGCCACCGGCCGCACCCTTTATGTGCTCGACGAGCCCAGCGTCGGGCTGCACGCCGCCGACGTGGACAAGCTCATCGCTGTGCTCAACCGGCTGGTGGATGCAGGCAACACCGTCATCATCATTGAGCACAACCTGGACATCATCAAAGTGGCCGACTGGATCATCGATCTGGGGCCGGAGGGCGGCGACGCCGGAGGCGAGATCGTGGCCGAAGGCACGCCGGAGCAGATCGCCAGGGTTAAGGCCAGCTATACTGGCCAATTCCTGAAGCACGTCCTCGGCAATACGAAGGGATAACACCAACAATGACACATCGGCTCAGACACCTGTGGAAGCGGAATTCTGCATTGACAGGCGTCCTCATCACTGGCACGCTGCTGGCAATCTGCTATGGCTTTGCCCTGCAGCTACCTTTTTTCTTCGATGACCTGCCTATTATGACCTGGCTGCGTCACAATAGTTTGATAGACATCTGGACAGGAGCATCGGAAAGCTATTACCGTCCATTGGCTTTCACCACGTACAAGATCGGACAGCAGTTCCCCCAAGGCATGCGCCAGATCATACTCCACGGAGTCAGTCTGATACTTCACTGGACTAGCGCTATACTGATCATGCAAATCGTCAGACTCTGTGGCAAAAGTCCCCAGCAGGCGCTGTTAGCCTCGATATTGTTCATAGTCTTTCCGTTCATGTACGAAGCCGTGCCATGGGTGACCGCCATGCCCCACCCGATGGTCACCAACCTGGCCTTGTTGGCCACCTTTGGGGCCTTGAAGGCCGAATACGGTAACAAGCCAGGATGGTGGGCACTCAGCGTGCTGGCCACCACACTGGCTCCCTTCGCCCACGAAAGCGGCTACGTGTGCGCTTTCATCGTGGGTGGCATCGTCATTATCCAATATGGCCTGCGCAGCCGACGGCGACTTATCCTCATTGCCCTGGGCAGTGCGCTCAACATCGGCCTCATATTGTTGCGCAGCGTCACCCCCGACGTGGGAGCCCCTGGGTTCGAAGGGCTTGAGGATTGGGTACAGAATACATTCTTCTTCCTGCACGGACTGGTCTACCCCGTGGCGCCAATTATCGGCTGGCTGGCGTATCATCGAGGAGGACACGATTTCACACTGGTCGCTGCCGCCACAGCCTGCTTATTTGGATTGTTGATCTGGCTCGCGTGCCGCAACCGAGATTGGCGATGGGCCGCTGGCAACTTATGGTGGTGGCTCTGCGCGTCACTCCCTGCAGCAGCGTCGCTCAGTTACGGCCGTCTCTACACCTCTCCCCGCCTGTACGCCCTGGCATCAGCCGGCATCGTGATGCTGTGGGCCGGTATCATCGTCGAGTTGGGCAAAGTGGTACGCAACATGTGGGGCCGCAGGCTGGTGTGGACGCTGCTGGCTGGTGCCATCGTAGCGCAGAACGTCGCGTTCATCTACCGCCAACGCGAGCTATTCCTCTCGCTCAACAGCACCTACCAGACCGTCCTGGAAGCAGCGGAGAACGAGAACAACGTCCCGCTGGGGTTCGTGAA
>DAOUDX010000334.1:0-2143 GCA_034430835.1 Anaerolineae bacterium | reverse complement strand
TAACAGTCATCCGGAGTACAACGATCTGTTTGCTCATCCGTTTCAGTGGTCTTGGACACGCTCTGCTTTTCGTGAATGGATAGCCAAGAAGTCAGCAGGAATTCCTTGCAACACTTCGACTACAGTCCACTAGATGCGCTGCTTGCGTCATTCCAAGGCCTTTCACTCAGCATCTCGATCATTCGCTATTCGTTCATCGACCCGAGCGTAACGTGGATCGGTTCGGGTTTTTGCTTCGCTCTGATCTTTACGCGAGGTTTGGGTTTTACCTTCAGTGGTCTGGGCGGAGTGTAGTCACCCAACTTGACGCGCGGTCTGGGTCTGGCCTTGATCTTGATTTGTCCCCCGGTAGCGGGCGCCTCAAAGTGGGCAAAGTGTAGCGTTTCCTCCAGGTCGCCTGTCAGTTCGAGGAAGCGATACTCCTCGCTGTTGCGCACCCGTAGGATGTGCAGTGGAGGTACGCCAATGCTCAGCAGCGTCCGATCCAGGAAAGACTCGTCGCCAGTGACGACGTGCGTCATGTGCACCTCGCGCAACTCTCCGCAGCCGGGGCAGCGCCCCTCTTCCAGGCTCACGTGGGAGACTGGCTTCAGCACTTGTGTCACCGTGTGGCAGGTGTGGCATTCCAGGTTTAGCACGAGCTCCTGATCCAGTTCGATGATCGCGTCCTCTCCCAATTCCCCGCGCGCGATCTCTAGCAGTTGGGCGAGGGTGGTATCCATCGCGCGGCGGTTGGGCAGCTCGGTGATATCGTCGTAGGTCCAGTGGCTCTCGCAATCCTCTTTCTCTGGGTAGGCTGTGGTGTGCACCTCGTTGGTCAGACCGTTGACGTGCATCACTTTGCCCGCGCTTACCGGCATATTGTGCAACAGCTTGAGCGCGTCCTGGGACTGTATCCCGGCGATGATGGCCGAGATGGTCGGGGTGGTGGGCACCTTGCCCATCAGGATATTCTGGCGAGCCAGGAGCGGGCACGAGTAGCGCAACGACATCTCCCGCCGCGCCTGTTCGGTCAAGGTGCATTCGAAGCAAGCCCCCTGTCCGGGCACAAAGACCCGCTCCAGGCCGAACAGCTCCTGAATAGCCCCGTCTACCCACGGCTTGTTGAGCCAGTAGCAGAAGCGGTTCACTGAGAGCCGCGCCTCGCGGTTGTCCAGGCAACCGATGATGGCGTCCATGCGCCTGAACACGCCCAGACCCAGGTCGGTGTTGATATTGCCGTGGAAAAACTGCATGTGGACGTCGGGGTTCATTTCCTTGATGCGACGGGCGGCGACCTCGGCCTTTTTCTTGCCGTTGTCCTCGGGGCGGAAGAGCACCGACCGACTGAGGTTGGCGGCCTCGATGGTGTCGAAATCGACGACGAACAGGTAGCCGACGCCCATCAGAGCCAGGTTCTTGAGCACTTCGTTGCCCAGGGCTCCAGCGCCCACGATCATCATCTTGGCTGCCTGTACCTTCTCTCGCTCCCACCAGGAGATGAATTCAAAAGTCCCCAGCCGGTCCTTGCGCAGGTCGGGGACGTGCAGGATGGGTTTTCCTGGGCTGGGGGGCAGGGTTAGGCCGGGAAACGGTGTTCGGGTCAGTCCCACGAGGGGCTTATTGGATGACAGCGTTGCGCTCCCCTGTTCTTCTTGCCGGACCGTTTCCTCGATCTGAGCAAGAGTCTCCATGTCAACCTCCTTCACAAAGGTGCCTCTGCCGGGCCGGATGTCAACCAGGTTCATCATAGCCAGGCTCTGTAGAGCCTCGCGTACTGTTGAGCGCCCTACTTGTAGCTGGGTGGCCAGTTTGCGCTCGGGCGGGAGGTGATCGCCGGGTTTATAGGTGCCGTTGACGATCGTCGCAATGATCCGGGTGGCTACGGTCCGCGCCAACGTGCTGCGCATAATGGGTTGCATCTCTTCCATTGATCCGGTCTTCTCCGGTTCGTTTATCAGACCACCTGACCTTTTAACGCGATTCGATTATAGACAACATTCATCTCGCCGTCAATAGTCCTGTAGTACTGTGACTGTTCGATAATTGGTTGAAACTGAGGGCGGTGGGGCGTAACCCCGGGATTTCGCCATTCTGCACACCGTAAGTGGGGCGAAAAGCACATCTTAGGCCCGTTTTTTCGGCCCCAGTGGGGCGCGCCAGA
>DAOUDX010000333.1:0-9510 GCA_034430835.1 Anaerolineae bacterium | reverse complement strand
GCCTGGTTAGGGGTATGTAATTGGTAAGGTGCAAGGGGTATGAGTTTAATACGGTTTACACAAGTCTGCGTGCTAACAGGTAAGCCAGCCCTGTGCGGTCAGGAGTGTCGCCGAATTGATCCCAATGCACCGCTACAAAATCCCACATATAGTCACGCTGCACAGCCTCCAGATGCCGGAGCAGCGCGCGATTGACAGCAGGCAGACGAGTAGCAAAGATGCCCCGAACGGTCTCCAATAGAAATGGAAACCCTCTCGTCTTTTCTACAACCTGAATCAAAGGAGTCATGAGGTGCTCTACCAGGCGGGGCAAACCCGTGTAGAAAACCACTGGGACAAAACGCCTCTGGCGAATGGCTTCCAGAGTACTGATCCCCGCTTCTTCCTCCAATGCCAGAGTCCTGTCATGTGCGCCTAACCTGACATCCAGGATTATCAGGTCGAAACATTGACTTTCTAAAGCGCCAAGTGCTTCAGTAAAGTCCATGTACGTCTCGACGTGAGGATACTCATCGGCATCAGTGATGACCTCACCTTCAAGAAACTCCTTTACCTGCCGACAGGTTTCCTGTTCATCATCCACGAAAAGTATCTGCCAGGGATTTGTGATGGTCATTGTCACACCCGCCTGTGTAGTGTTATACGGAACGTTGCGCCTGGTAGAGGTCCACTGTCAAGCAATTCCAGCGAGCCTGCATAGTACTCGCTGATAATCTCGCCTGCAATTGTCAGCCCAAGTCCAACGCCATCTGGCTTGGTAGAGAAGTAGGGCTCGAATATACGTTCTCGGAATTCAGGCTCAACACCTGGGCCGCTGTCAGAGAACAAGATCACCACTGCATCCGGACTTTCTCGACGCACCTGAACGGTGATGTACCGACGATCTTTAGGTACTCTTAGCAACCAGTAAAGGCTGTTTTGCAGCAAATTGATGATCACCTGCTGAACCTCAGCCTGATCCACGGTCGCCTGGGTGGTCGTTTGTGGGAGGCTTTCTTGCGCTCCCACCTCTTTAATCTTGGACTCCAGGACTGAAAACGCATCAGCGATTACTTGTTCAAGGCGGACCTGGGCAGGTCGTCCTCGCTTACGCCCTCCGAAAGGCTCAATCTTGCGGAAAACCGTCGCCAGCACATCAGACTGAATGACAATAGTGGTCAGTCGCTGCCTGAGTTTGCGGAAAAGCCCGTCGTCATTCTCGCGGTCACGTTCAACATCCCGCTGCCCCAAATGAGCTTCATTGCCGATTTTTGAAAGTGGCGCTCGCCCGTCATGCAATATTGTGTCGACCAACTCCCCCAACGTCGCCAGCCGTCGGTAACGCGCCAGGACTTCCTGTACTTCCTGCACTCGTCTTTCCAGGTCTGTCTCTTTCTCCCCCACCAGATTCAGTAGTTGTGTGTCTTCAGGATGCCGCTCTTTGATCAACTCACGAACAGCCACCAGATCAAAGTCGGTGAACAATCCTTTTGGCTTCGCCGCTTTGCCACGTGGGTGACGAATATCGTATCGTCGTGTCTCGATTTCAGACAGAACCATCTCGACCAGCCCACGCAGATCCTCCAGAGCCGGGCTCTCTATCAAGCCTTCTCGGTTGCTCTGGTCGCGCAACAAAGGATTCACGTCAGCAGAGATACGCACGTAACCTACAATCTGGTTATTGGACAAACGCATTGTAGGATTCTGAACTCGACGCATATCTAATCGTAACCAATCATTACGCTTCTCACCGTATGGCAAAACACGGAACCCATCTCTATAGATATTGATACCAGCGACATCGTCGAGATCGCGACGTACAGATGTGATCGTTGTACCACGCTCATGAGCCAGTTCACTCATTGAAGTTTGATCCCGATCCCAAACGCGCAACTCAATATCAAAAGGCCCACACTGAGATACGTAATCCTGCGGAAAAAACCGCCCCTCTATTTTCTTTGCGCGTTTCTGCCCTCGCAACTTGAGAGTCAGGCTGTATTGGCTGGTTTCCTTCACATTCCCTTCGATCAAATAATGGGGATTCCTCAGCGCTTCTGGCGATTCTATAGAACCAGACAGGCTCTCAAACGGGGCTGGCAGTTGAAGAAAGATTCGAAACTCATCGCCTCGGGCCACCTGTTCCTGACCGAAGAAGGGCGAAATGAGCCGCGCAAGTCCATTACGCAGAGTCTCAATTTGCTCCTCCTCCCAACTTGCACGCAAGTTTTCCATTCTGAGAATTGTGCCATGAGACAATTCGCCATCTTCAGGGATCTCTTCCTCCCACAGCGCCTGAATAGCACCGCCAGGACAGATTTCTGCTGGCTCGTCCTCTTCCCACAGAACTTCCACCTGATCCAGATACTTTTGTTCGTCATCGAACTGAGTCCAGTCAAAAAAGACTCTCACCTCCTTGGCCATATTTGCACGACGCGTCACAACTTCCAGATAGTTCGCCAGCCTCGAAGCAGCAAAGCGGCCAATGCCCTTTTCACCCAGTACACGACGCAATCCGCTCTCGCTTCGCGTGTTGCGCCTCTTTATCAGAGTAGCAGGTTCCATCCAGGCTGTCTGGATGGTCTTCAGATCCATTCCATGGCCGTTGTCAATTACCTCGATCTTGCCTTTGCCAGATTCAAGTGGCCCCTGAAAGCGTACCAGCATCCTCGTCGCATCGGCGTCATAGGCGTTCTTGACAAGTTCAATGAGAGCAACTGTCTCGCTGCTGATAAGCTCATCGCCAAGGGTACGCAGAATACGTGCTCTTGGACGGAGAGATTGACTACCTGAAGAGCTAGAGATCTGTTCAGCCATCGGGTTCTCCACTGGACTGCTGTCTCAGGTTACGGGCACACCGGCTCCAAACACGCAATGCTTCCGCACAGGGCATCTTTCACAATCCGGTTGGTGTTTTTTCGTACAGACTTGCTCCGCCAGATCCAACAGGGCGTAGTTGTACACTCGTGGCTCGGCTTGGTCAACCAGAGCCTCAATCAACTTCTGAAAACGGCGATTCCGCCGGGACGAATCTCTGATCTCCAGACCAAACAACCGTCCAACCACTCGCACAGTGTTGGTGTCCACCAACGGCTCTGGCAGATTCCACGCAAAGCACCGCACCGCTCCGGCTATGTACTCGCTCACACCAGGCAAAGCAAGAAGACTGGCTTTATCCTGCGGCACCTGCCCATCGCAACACTCCGACAGCATAGCAGCCATCTCATGAACCAGATCAATTCGCCACAACAGACCCAGGGGAAAGAGCACTCGGCGGAGTTGCCTCTTTGTCGCCTGAGACAATGCTACCACATCGGGATAACGTTGGATGAAGTGCTCGTACACAGGCACTACCTGGGGTGCCTGTGTGCGGTGTAGCATCACCTCCGCCATAAGAATACGATAGGGGTCTTCAGTAAACCGCCAGGGGAATGGACGGAAATGTGGCTGACCCCAGGCTATCAGCCTCTTGCGGAACTGTGCTATGCGAGCAGGAGTAGCGAGCCAGCCCCGCTGTTCTACGCTTCGTGACTTCAGTTCCTGGGACTGCCTCTTTGCAGCCATCTGCTCACTCATCTGACTGAGACAGATTCTGCTGTATCAAAGAGCGAACGACAGCCTCCATGACCGGTGGACAGATGGCGTTTCCAAGCAAGTGGATCTTTTCCCTGCGTACTCCATGCTGAATCTTGAATCGTTCAGGGAATCCCATCGCTGCCTGCAACTCCGGCACCTGAAGCATACGCATCAGATACCCATTTTCGCCGGGTTTGACCAGAGCAAAACGATCAACCGTCGTGACGGTCCGCAGTGGGGCATCCAATCTCTGCCAGCCTCCTGCGCCGTCAGAACTATAATAGACGAGCAAGAAAGGTTGATCTGGCCCCATCGCTTCTATTGCCCTCCTTGCTCGCTCCAATGTTGCCACTGCTCGCCGTGGACTCTCCAAGGGAGAGAAAGCATATACTCCATCCAGGTTCACAATGTCAAGCGCATACCCCCCGGCCGCATCAGGACCAAGTACGATCTCGGGTGGCATTCCTGTGCGATCACACACCAGAAACAGACGGGTACGTGACTGTGGCACACCAAAATCACTCGCGTTGAGACGTTGCTCGCTAATGTGATACCCAAGTTGCTTCAGGTCATTGAGAAACCTGTCGTAATGCATCCATTGCCGCATATTGAGGACATTCTCGATAACGATCCATCGGGGCTGTAACACTGACGCAAACCGGGCCACCTGAAAGGCGGTATGCCTGCTCTGCCAGGAACGTCTTTTCTTGCCTCTGGCAAGGCTGTGGTTGGTACATTCTGGTGAAGCCAGAATCAGGTCAACTCTTCCTATCTCGCGGGCTATCTCCTGCGGATCCATTCTCTCGAGCCGGCCCTGGTAGAACCTGGCTTCAGGGAAATTGTCACGGAATACCTGACCCGCCAGCGACCATTTGTCAAAGCCTGCTACAATCTGGGCACCAGCTTCACGGGCTCCCCAACTGCTCCCGCCAGCCCCGCAGAATAAGTCAATAGCCCGAGGTGCGTTCCCGAAATTGGCCTTTCTGTCCATCGGTATCCACCGCCGCAACATGCCAGACCTTACAAGCACTGACAGCAGTATAACACAAAAGTGTCAGATAGAACAAACCTTCGCCGGAACCACGTTCATTTGCATCCACGCCCAATTATATTCGCAAACCCGCCGCGTGACAAAACCCCCACCCTGCGGTACAATGGCCCTGGAAGTGCAATCTCGAATCTCTAATCTCTGGTCCAAAGAGGGTAAGCCTATGAACCCGATCCAGTTCACCCACGAAACCTACATCACCCCCCTCACCTGGCGCTACGGCTCCGACGAGATGCACCACGTCTGGAGCGAGGTGCACAAGCGACGGCTCTTCCGTCACGTGTGGGTGGCACTGGCGGCAGCCCAGCACGAGGCCGGGATCGTCACTGCTGAACAACTGGCCGACCTGCGGGCGCACCAGGACGACATCGACATCCAGCGCGCGATGGAGATCGATGCCGAGATCGGGCACGACTTGATGGCCGAGATCCGCACCTACGCCGAGCAGTGCCCCGTCGGCGGAGGAATCATCCACCTGGGCGCCACCAGCTACGACATCATCGACAACGCCGAGGCGCTGCGCATCCGCGAGTCGCTCGACCTGCTGATGGAAGAACTGCACGAGCTGCTGGCGACCCTGGCCAGCCAGATCGAGGCCCACGCCGACGAGGTCTGCATGGGCTGGACCCACATCCAGCCCGCCGAGCCGATCACCGTGGGCTACCGGCTGGCAAGCTACGGGCAGGACCTGCTGGAAGATTACAGCGCGATGACGCGTCTGCGGGAGAGCATCCGAGGCAAGGGGATGAAGGGCGCCGTGGGCAGCAGCGCCTCCTACGCACGCGCGCTCGCGGGCACGGGGATGACACCTGCGGAGATGGACGCGCTGGTGATGCAGGAGCTAGGGCTGGAGGCCTACCCCATCGCCACGCAGGTTTACCCGCGCAAGCAGGACGTGCGCGTGATGCACCTGCTGGCCGAGCTGGCGGCCTCGCTCTACCGGATGGCCTTCGACGTGCGGCTGCTGCAATCGCCGCCCATCGGGGAGTGGAGCGAACCATTCGGTGAAAAGCAAGTGGGCTCCTCGGTGATGCCCTTCAAGCGCAACCCCGTCCACACGGAGAACATCGACAGCCTGGCCCGCTTCATCGCCGCGCTGCCCCGCGTGGCCTGGGACAACGCCGCCCATTCCCTGCTGGAACGCACGCTGGACGATTCGGCCAACCGGCGGCTGTACCTGCCGGAGGCTTTCCTGGCCAGCGATGAGCTCCTGCGCCGCGCCCACCGCGTGATCGAGGGACTGAACATCCACGAGGAGGGCATCCGGCGTAATCTGTCCACCTACGGCGTTTTTTCCGCCACAGAGTGGCTGATCATCGAGGCCGTGCGCAACGGGGCGAGCCGTCACGAGATGCACGAGGTCGTCCGCCAACACTCGATGACCGCCTGGGGCGCGGTGTGGATTGGAGAGCCGAATCCACTGGCCGACCTGCTGGCCGCCGATCCAGAGGTGCTCAAGTACGTCGAGGCCGACCGCGTGCGCGAACTGCTCGATGCCACAGGCCACGTGGGCGACGCGCCAGACCGGGCGAAGCTGATGGCCCACACGATCCGCGAAGCCCTGCGCCGATAGAGGCCAACACACCCTGCTCAAACTTAATTGCCCATGAAGCTCTCCACCTTCGAGCTCGAGCGTTACTTTGCCAGGTACGAGTTCAGCACCAAGTACGTGCTGTGCGGCTCGGACTGCGAGTCGATGCCGATCTCCGATCTGTTGGCGCTCGAACCTGGCACGGCCGAGCGATTTCACAGCCATTGGCTCGGCTACACCGAGTCCGAGGGCAGCCCTGCGCTGCGGCGCGCCATCTGCGGCATATACGACACCATCGAGCCGGAGCACGTCCTGGTGCACAGCGGCGCGGAGGAAGCCATCTTCCTATTCATGCACGCCGTCCTCGAAGCCGGCGATCACGTCATCGTCCACTGGCCGTGCTACCAATCCCTCGCCGAGGTAGCACAATCCATCGGCTGCCAGGTCACTCGCTGGACCGCCCGCGAGGAGAACGACTGGGCGCTCGACGTGGACGAGCTACCGCGCCACGTCCGCCCAAACACGAAGGCCATCATCGTCAACACGCCGCACAACCCGACGGGCTACCTGATGGCCCGCGAGACGCTTCTCGAGATCAACCGCGTCGCACAGAAACACGACATCATCCTGTTCTGCGACGAGGTTTACCGGGAGTCGGAGTACTCGCCGGACGATCGACTGCCCGCTGTCTGCGATCTGGGCGAGCACGCGGTCTCGCTCGGCGTGATGTCCAAGACCTACGGCCTAGCGGGGCTGCGCATCGGCTGGATCGCCACACACAACGCCGATATCCACGCCCGGATGGCGGCGCTGAAAGACTATACGACGATCTGCAACAGCGCGCCGAGCGAGTTCCTGGCGGAGCTGGCGCTGCGGCATCGGCAAACGCTGGTGGCGCGCAACGTGGGCATCATCACGCACAACCTGGCCATCCTCGACGAGTTCTTCGAGCGACACGCGGAGCGGTTCGCATGGAAGCGTCCGGGCGCAGGCCCCATCGCGTTTCCGCGCCTGTTACGCAGGGAGGTAGAAACGTTCTGCGCCGAACTGGTGGAGACGGCGGGCGTGCTGTTGCTGCCGGGCACCGTCTACGACGACCACGAGAACCACTTTCGCATCGGCTTCGGGCGGGCCAACCTGCCCGATGCCGTGGCACGGCTGGAGGAATACCTGCTCCGGCATTGACCGTTGAGGCTCATGAAACAGATCGAACTTCTGGCTCCGGCACGCAAGATACCACACACGTCAATGCCGCCGTCGCCGCGGTACGAGGTGATCTGCACAGGCCTTCGTCGAAACCCGAGGCGACCAGTAATTTGCCCTCCAGTGCCTAAAACGATCCGGCGGGACGCTCATTAGCCAGCAGCGCAACTCGGCGCGTGCGGCGGTTGAGCGCGTCAATCCGCTCGGCGATCTCGCCCGGCGGGGTAGGGGTCAGAGCGAAAGCGCCCCGGCGAAGATTGGGTCTTGGACAGCGGCAACGGTCCTTGGTTCTTGACCAGAAACCCATGGCGGTTGAGGGGAAATGGGTGGGTGAGGATAACCACCTTGTCTGACTCGTTGCTGCCTCCAGGCTCTGCGGGGATGACCCCGCCCTTGAGCGCCAGCCCGTCGGTGCTTTGGAACTCGACATCCTCGTACTCCAGCCCATAATCGGCAGGGGTGGTGACGATGGGCTGGCGCAGGGCGTGCAGGACGATGCCGGAGAATACGTAGCTGATCGCTATGGAGATGACGACGAATAGAGCGAGTACGATGATTGGGATCCATACGAGTGGCATGTGGCCTCCCGTTAGGCTATCGTGCCCTCACGTTTCAGTTTGCGCAGGAACGTGCCCGCGCTCACGCTCCGCTCCAGGTGATAGCTGATATAGTGCTGCATCACCCGTTCCACCTCGGCGTGCAGGGTGGGCGAGACGTGCATCTGGCGTAACCGCGTTGTGTACGGCCCTCGTTGACAATCCTGCAAGAACGATAGCCCGTGGGGCGAAAGGGCCATCACCTCTGGCCGCCGTTTCCGTGCCTCGTAACAATCGGGACACAGCGCCCCGCCGTGCTCCGGATCGAAGCCGTAAGGTTGTTTGCAGTCGTCGTCTTTCAGCGACTCGCGGGGCTGTAGCGAAATGGCCTTCTCGTGCCCTTGGTGCTCGCCCACGCAGGCGAACAGCTCCGGGCGGAAGCCTGCCAACCCCAGCAGGTGCTGCTCGTAGAAGCGGGCTACCAGATCGAGGTCGCCGTCCTCGCACAGCCAGGTGAGGGTGTGGTCGAGCAGGTCGAAAACCGCCTGCCCCCCCTCCCCCTCGGTGAAGAAGCGGTCGAAAAGCTCGACGGCGTAGCGGGCGTGCGTCCCGCGCAAGAGGTCCTCGCGCAGAGTTGCGTGCGCCCCCACCGTCTCCACCTGGCTGACGACGTCCCACGAGCTGCGCGACCGGGCGACGACGAAGCTGGAGCGGCAGAAGAGCTCGATGTGGCCCGCCTTGCGACTGCGCACCTTGCGCGCCCCCTTGGCGATGACATCGAGCTTTCCCAAGGGGGTGCACAGCGTCAGCACGCGGTCGGCCTCGCCCTGGTTGCGCCGCCGCACGATGATGCCCTCGGCACGGTACAGTCGTTCGGTGCTCACGTCGTGGGTGATTATACCACCCGGAGATTGAAGCGCAAAGGCAAACCTCCCTCCCAGGCCAGCTGCCTTGGGAGGTCTTTGAACGTTTCCAAGGTCTGAATCCGGCGGTTTATCGCCGGAGCGCCCGCTCTCTACCTGGAAAACAGACCGGCGATCAGAGGTCCAAAGGTCACTGCCAGGCAGCAGAGCACCAACACACCGGCTACGACGAGGGCTATAATCACGCCCGTGGGCAACCCCTTGGCCTGGCTGATCTCGGCGCTGGGGAATGTCTCGCCCAACTGCGATTCCCTGCGGGCGTCGATGCCGGGCAGATCGACCTTGACGGTACTCCCGGTCGCCGTCTCGATCTTGGTGATCGTGATGGACTCCTGTTCCCCCTTTTTCTTGCGCTTGATGAAAACCTGCTGAACTTGGTCGTTGGGGATGACCTTGGCCTTTCCGGGCGTCTGTGTGTCCTCAATGATCACGCGCCGGTTGGTCACCCCCACCGTGCGCCCGACGGTGCGCGAGACGCTCCCCTGAGCAGGTCCCGTGCCTCCGCTGAAACTGATCGTCTTGGTCGATGTAACCGGTCCGAAGACGATCCTTTCGCCTGGCTGCATTTCGACGCTGGTAAACTCGTTGGTAATGTTTCTCAACAGTTGAGATAAATGGCGAAAGGGCCATCTGGACGCCCCGCGGGGCATTCGAAACACAGTTCAAACTGGCTCAAGATGCTCTTGTCCCCCACGCCGCAAGAAACGCGAGTCTTGA
>DAOUDX010000332.1:0-32198 GCA_034430835.1 Anaerolineae bacterium | reverse complement strand
TCAACTCCTGTATGTATGGCTGAGTAGTTACGGGAAAAGATGTTCAATGGGGCGAAGGGCGACGAATTGCCTGATTGTCAGGGGGTATGTGATTGGTAAGGTACTGGGGGGATAAGTTTATTACGGCCTACAGTCCCTTGACTCTAACCTCATCGTGCCTGGCGACTTTGAGCACGATTCGGGCAGCCGGGCGATAGACACGCTGCTGGACCAGCGCAGGGTGGCGTTCGACGCTGTGTTGGCAGCCAACGACTATATGGCGCTCGGCGCGTTGGAGCGACTGAGAGAGCGGGGAATGCAGGTGCCTGGCGACGTGGCGGTGGTGGGGTTTGACGGTGTAGAGGAGGGTGAAGCCTCCACGCCTCCACTCACTACCGTGCGGCAGCCCGTGTATCAACAGGGGAAACGAGCGGTGGAGATGCTGTTGGACTTGCTGGCGGGTAAGCAAGTACCCCCACAGGCGATCCTGCCGACAGAGTTGGTCGTGCACCAATCGTGCGGCTGTGCAGCCCCGGCGGTCGTGCAGGCAGCGGTGGGGACGGTGACGGGGGCGGGGATAACGTTCGCGGCAGTCCTTGCTGCGAGGCGGGAATCCGTCCTCTCCGAGATCGCCCAAGCCGTGGGAGATTCCCTGGATGGGTCAGTGCCGCAGCAGGCAGGGCGGCTGCTGGACGCCTTCGCCGACGAGTTGAAGGGCGGGTCGCCCGGTGCTTTCTTGTCGGCATTGGAAGGCATCCTGCACCAGGTGGCCGCGGAAGGCGGCGATGTGGCCGTGTGGCAGGGGGCAGTGTCGGTGCTGCGCCGCTATGCACTGCCCTATCTCAAGGAAGAGAAGGCGTCGGCTCGGGCCGAGGACCTCTGGCAACAGGCCCGCGTGATGATCGCGGAGATAAGCCAGCGGGCCGAGGCGTACCGGAGGCTGCAGGCGGAGCAGCAGGCTGTTGCGCTGCGCGAGATCGGGGAGGCGACGATCACGACGGTCGAGATGGAGGGTCTGATGGACGTGGTGGCAAAAAGACTGCCACGCCTGGGTATACCGCGCTGCTACGTCTCCCTGTACGAGCCTGACTTGGCGGCTGCAGCGAGTTCAGCCGGACTGCCCGGTCAGGCCACCGAGGAGGGAGCGGCGGCGCCGGCGAACTCTAGGTTGATACTGGCATACGACGAGGGAGAACGCCGGCGAGAGGCCGATGGACAGGTCTTCCCGTCGCGCCAACTGGCGCCGGGCGGGTTGTTGGACGGTGAAAGGCGCTGGAGCATAGTGGTCGAGCCGCTCCACTTCCGGGAGGATCAACTGGGGTTCGCGCTGTTCGAGATGGGGCCGCGAGAGGGAGCGGTCTATGAGGCGCTGCGCGGCCAGATCAGCAGCGCATTGAAAGGGGCGCTACTCGTCCAGCAGGTGCGGGAAGGGCAGGAGTATCTGCAGTCCCTCTATCAAGCCAGCGGGAGCATCATCTCACTGCGGGACCCGCAGACGATCCTGCAGGATATCGTTGAAAGAGCCTGTGAAGCTGTGGGGGCCTTTCAGGCCGACGTCGTGCTGATCGACAAGGCGGGACAGTTTCAGCGCCTGGCTGGAGGAGGGCCGGGAAAGCGTGTAGGTACTATGACCCTGGTCGAATCCATGGGCATCTCGATGGAAGTGATGCGGAACAATCAGCCGAACTTGATCGGGGACATGCGGAGGCGGGCCGGGCAAGAAGCTCGGGCAACGGTTGAAGCCAGCGCCGGCGCCGCGGGATGCTTCCCGCTGTGCCATCGCGAGAAACCCATCGGCGTGATGTGGATATACTACGGGGAGCCCCATCGGTTCTCGGAGGCCGAGGTGGATGCCCTGCAACTCTACGTCAACCAAGCCGCCATCGCCTACGACAACGCCAGGCGTATGGACGTGTTGGAGCATCTGCGCCAGGCCGCAGAGAAACTGGCCAGTGTGGCCGGCGTTCAGGAGGTCTTGCAGCAGATCGTGAAGAGCGCCCGCCAAGTTCTGCAAGCCGACTCGGTGGTGGTCTGGTCTTACGATGCTGTTCGGCAGGCCTTTTTCCCCGACGAATTGGTCGCCGACGGCGTGGACGGGGCCCTGTTGGACAAGTATAGGAAAGATGAGCCCCGCCCAGGCGGCACGGCGGACACCGTCATCCGAAAAGGGTATCTGACGGTGACCGACGTAGAGGCACCGGAATATAATTATCTGAGCCCACCCGCCCGTGGCTTGCGGGACGAGATCGGAGTGAAATCCTTCCAGGGGATCGCCCTGCAGGCAGAGGGTGAGACGTTAGGCGTGCTGTACGTGAACTACTGGCTGCCACTGGAATTCGACGAGGGAGATACATCCACCTTAGAAGCCTTCGCTTACCATGCCGCTCTCGCCCTGAAGAAGGCCAGGCTGCTGGAGCAGGTGAGGAGGGCGCACTATACCGCGCGAGTCGTGGCCAAGGCGAGCGTTCTAGAGGATCTGCAACGCACGCTAGAGGCCGTCGTGGAAGGTACCCGCGATGCCCTGAGCTGTGATGCGGTGGTGCTGTTTGTCTACAACCAGGTGACTGACAGGCTGTACCACCCACCTACGATGGTGGGTGTCCGTTATCCAGAGCGAGTGTCGCACCATGGAGAAGGGTTGGAAGTGCTCCCGGACTCGATTGTCTATCAAATGCTCCACCGAGACCAGCCGTACATTGCGGAAGTCGCGGGCGGGGATGAACTCTTCAGCGAGCGGCGGTTCGTGAAAGACGAAGAGTTCGAATCCTGTGCGGCAATTCCATTGCAGGCGGCAGGCCAGAGGGTTGGGGTGGTGTTCGTGAACTATCGCACCCGCCATCGCTTCACCGGCGAGGAGCTGGCCGACATCGAGCTCTTCGCCGACCAAGCCGCTGTAGCCATCCGCAACGCTCAGTTATATAACGAGACAATACAGAGAGCCTCGTACTTAGAGACCCTTTACGAAGCCGGTAAGGCGGTGACCAGCACTTTAGCTCTAGACGAGATCCTAGGCTGCATTACTGAGCAAGCCCGACTGATCATAGGCCGTTCCGGGAGCCAGGCTTGCTTTAGCTACCTTGCACTGCTGGAAGGAAACAGATTGAGCCTCAAGACTGCATCCCCAACGGCATATCTGCCGGGACTGCACGAAAGACTGGGCCACATAGATCTGGAACACGACAGGCATATTGGGATAATAGGACGAGCCGTCAAAACAGAAAGATCCCAACTGGTATCTGATGTCACTCAAGACCCAGACTACATCGCAGGGGAACTGGAAACCGGTTCAGAACTGGCAGTGCCGATCAAGTTGGGAGATGAGGTGATCGGCGTCATTGATGTGGAACATCCCCATCGCAGCGCGTTCGATGAAGAGGATCAACGCTGGCTGGAATCCTTGGCTGCGCAGGCGGCATTAGCCATTCGGAATGCAGAGATCTACGCCGAGCTCAAACAGCGCTACCACGATCTGAGGCAGATCAAAGGTTTCGTAGGCTCCTATACCGCCCTGGACTGGATGCGGATGGTGAGTACCGTGTGGGGACATAGCATCAATCGCGAGGTGGGAAATGCTTTGGTCTGCACAGAGTTAGTGAGAATGGCCCTCGCAAAGCAAGAGTACCAGAAGGTCCTGAAAACACTAGATGACCTGGAGGTGACGATAGAGAAAGTCAAGGGTATCCCGATAACAGCGCCTCTATCAGCCGAAGACGCGGTCAGCTCAGTGCGAGTCAATCGGATTGTTCAAGGCTACTTGAGCAATTTATGGAAACACGCACAGTACAACTTAGTGGATCGCGAGCTTGAACTCCAGCCGGACTTGGACGATTTGGTGACGGTACGAGCGAGCGAAGAGTGGCTTCGGCGAGGGATCGAAATTGTGGTGGACAACGCGGTGCAGGCTATGTTGAGTGCGGATAGCAACCCGAAACGGCTGTCGGTAGTAACACGCCTGGTGGACGATAAAGTCGAGATATTGATTTGTGATACCGGCCCTGGCATCTCCGATGAGATAAGGGGAAAAATCTTCAAAGAGCCAATAGACAAGCCCAAGGGTAGTAGGGGGGCTGGTATTGGGCTTGTGTTAGCAAGAAACATCTTTGAAGCCTATCAAGGTAGCATTGCCATCCGGGAGACAGGTCAATCGGGGACTGTTGTGGCGATCTCTTTGCCTGTGGAATGCAGTAAGTAATAATCTCAGAGCATTGCGATGACAAAGGTGCTCTTCATAAATGGTCAGAGTGATCGCCATTGGATTGAGTCTCTGGAGCAGACTGCGCTTTGTTTAGGGGAGTCTCTAGAGCTGGCAGATCACCAGCATTTAGAGGGTGTGTCCTTCCAGAACTATGCACTGATCATTATAGATGCAGGTGCAGTTAACAATCCGATATCCACTGTGCGACATATTCGATCCTGCAACTCTCAAGTCCGTATCGTGATGGTGTCTTCAACACCCCATTGGAAGCAAGCCAGGGAGACGTTGTTGGCTGGGGCTACGGATTACGTCAGGAAGGTGGATGGAAGGGAGGCCATCTTGGACATCTTGCGCGGCAGTCTGTTCAGGATGCGCGAGGGTGGCAGTTGAGGTGCCATTGTGACCGTGGAGGAGGCCA
Source organism: Anaerolineae bacterium (assembly GCA_034430835.1). Taxonomy (GTDB): domain Bacteria; phylum Chloroflexota; class Anaerolineae; order B4-G1; family B4-G1; genus JAFGED01. Next base: position 27,606 of record DAOUDX010000332.1, on the reverse strand, counting down.
GGCCGAGTACAGATCATCCACAGTCTTGGCAGCAAGCAGGAGTAAACGATGCCAGGTACAATATTGCTCATGGATAACATCAAGGATGTTTTGGATAAGTGGGGTAGTCTACTGGAAGGAGCTGGCTACCGCGTCTTGAAAGCACTCACTTTGGAAGGAGCGGAGCATGTGCTGAGGGACAGGTGGGTTCATCTGGCTATCCTAGACATCCGCATGGTGGACGAAGACGACGAAAACGACATCAGCGGCCTGCTGCTGGCGCGGAAGCCCGACTTTGCAGCTGTTCCAAAAATCGTCCTGACCGCCTACAAGAGCTTCGAGTACGTACGTATGGTGCTGGCCCCTAATGAGGAGGGGCAACGTCCTGCTGTTAACTTTATTGCCAAGGATGAAGGGCCACGGAAGCTCATACAGGCGATTGAACAGGCTTTTGCCGATCAGATACGCATCAACTGGAACCTGGACATCCAATGGGACCAGCGAGAACCCCTATCGTTCCCACACCTGGCCAGTCTACTACAACCCGACCTGTCTAACGACATCCTGGTGCAACGGGCTGGCGAATTGGAAGACCTCGTCCGTCGGCTGTTCTACGACTATCAGCAGATTCGGTTCGGTCGCTTGCTCTGGCACGACGGCCACCGGTTCTGTGTACCGGTCCTGGCCCGTTCCCCACAGGGGACAGCCGATCCCCGTATCCTGGTCTGCGGAGATCGGGAGCGTCTGGAGCAGGAGCGGAAGAAGTTGGACGGGCTGGCCCCCCAGACTTTTCAGGGGGCCAGACTTGCCGGCACAGCAGAGACGACGCATTTCGGCGCGAACGCCTACGAGCTGCCCGGCGCGGATATCGAGACAGTGCAGACCTTGCGGGACCTGTTTCAGATAGGCAAGGAGCGACCACTCAAGACGGCGCTCGCGCATTTGCTGGGCGACGTCCTGGAAGCCTGGCACCAGCACGGTCAGATGGTGCAAGAAACACATGACCTGATGTCGCTCTATCGCCAATGGGTGGGACTAGCAGATGACGATGCATCTCAAGCAGAGGCGGAGCAACGGGTGGAGTGGCTGGTGCAGACAGCACGAACGCTGGGAGCAGTGGAGATCAAGCGGGGCGGCGGCGTAGTGACGTTTCATTTCCCTAGCCAGTCGCCCGTAAGCTACCCCGACCCTGTGGCGACGGTCTATGCCCCACTTACACAGTACGACTCGCCGGTAGTCTGCCGGGCGTCGCCGGGCTGGCTCACGGCAGAAAACGTACTAGTGGATGCGGAGCAGCGCATCTGGCTGACCGACTTTGCGCGCGCGGATCAGGCACCCCAATGGTGGGACTTTGTCTGCCTGGAGGCGGCCATCCGCTTCGACCTCAGCCGGGCCCCTGAGCTGGTGGCATGGCAGGAGTTCGAGGAATGCTTGGTGTCGCCGGTTTACCTCCACGACCGGCTGCAGGACAAGGGGGGCATCGCCGACCTGCAAACGAGCGTTGCTCTGATCGAACAGGTCCGGCGACAAGCTGGAAGCGAAGCCGGCCCCGATCCGCTGCCCTACTACGCTGGCCTCCTGGCGTGGGCCGTGGGCGCCATGGCCTGTTATGACCCAAGAGTGTTGTACACACAGGCCGACCGGATGCGAGGCGTCCACCTGCTCCTGGCGGCGAGTATGATCGTCGGCCGATTGGGTGAGATGACTGCTAGCTCCTCGCCACAGGGCGAGTTGCGCCTGGAGGACGATGGGAGTGTGTGGGTGGGAGATCATTGTGTGGCCTCCCTGGTGGGTCAGGAGTTCGACCTCCTCCAGTGCCTGCTCAAGCACGCCCTTGAAGACCAATTCGTCAGCCGTCAAACGATCGTGGAATCCGTGTTTGGTGAGCAGTATGTAGCAGGGGATGTAAGCCAGGAGAGCCGAATCAATTCTCTGATCAGCCGTCTCCGGGACAAGATCGAGCTGGATCAAGGAAACCCGCGCATCCTGACCGTCAAAAGTAAGGGGTACCGCTTGAGGCGCTGAGGATCGGGATAACAGGTCAAAGTCTCACGAGACATCTGCGGTGCTGGAAAGAGCGCGGTTCCATAACAGATGTAAACGTTGGAGGGGAGCGAAAGATGCCAGGCACGATATTGCTAATGGACAATCAGGTCGATGTCTTGGATAAATGGGGTAGCCTACTACAGGAGACTGGTTACTGCGTTTTGAAGGCACCCTCTTTAGAAGAAGCGGAGAGCATACTGAATCACAAGAGGGTGCATCTGGCCATCCTTGATAGCCGCATGGTGGACGACGATGATCAGAATGACATCAGTGGCCTGCTACTGGCGAAGAAATCCAAGTTTGCCTCTGTGCCGAAGATCATCCTGACCGCCTATAAAAGCTTCGAATACGCGCGTATGGTGCTGGCTCCGGACGCAGAGGGACAAACTCCTGCTGTCAATTTCATTGCTAAGGATGAGGGACCGCAGATCCTCTTGGAGACAGTCAAGTGGGCTTTTGACAATCGGGTGCGCATCAACTGGGACCTGAAGTTCACTTCTCACGAAGATAGAGCATTCGATGGTATGTCAGTCTGTGTTCTTGGAAGCAATCTTTCGGAGGACGAGCTGGATGACAGGTCCCAGGAACTTGAGGATCTGTTCCGGAAGTTGCTCTATGACTACGACGAGGTCAACCTTGAGATTGTGCCTACAAAGCGCCAAGGGCAGGCCTTGACCTGGGTGCGGTTGAGGAAAGAAGGCAAGGAGGTGCCAGCACGCTTGATCAGATGTGGGCGGCGTGAAGGAACTCTGGCGGAACAGCATGCCTATGGGGATGTAGACAGGGGACAACTTGTCAATTCCTGGGCGGTGCGACAGGAAAACGTCGAGACATCTGTCCACTTCGGGGTGATCGAGTGTTCATCTGTCGGCTTCGATCTCGGACGGTCTCGATGGCTCGCGGACTACTGCAGGTTGCTTACTGTGGAAGAAACAAGGCTGGCATTGGACAATTGGTTCGACAAAGCATGGACATCTCTGTACGGGCAGGAATGCGTGTCAGAAGAGAATCTGACGCTCAATCGCCTCTACAGGGAGCGTCTGGGCCTTATCGAAGGGGGGGGCTCGGGGAAGGAGTTTTGGCACTCTCTTGGGGAGACAGTCATATATGTCCAGTCCCACTACATGGGCAGATTGGTGGTAGATGATGAGAGACGAAGACTTGCTCTGTCGTTCCCTGACGGTGAACAGCTGTCGTGTCCAGACCCTGCACTCTACATCTATGAGGACGCTAAGCTATTTGAGCCACCTGTCTCCCGCCGTCTTAGCCTGGGCTGTATGGATGGCTACACCATCATTATTGACCAAGATGGAAAAGCCTGGGTGACAGAATTTGGCACCATTGGCCCGGCGCCTGCACTGAGCGACTTCGTGGAACTGGAGGCCAGAATCCGTTTTGAATGGATCCGCACAGTTGACCTCGATTGGAGCCAACTTCGTGAGTTCGAGTCTGTGCTCACTGCCCCCACATCTCTTGAGGATCCGCTGCATGGAGGGCGGGTTGCGAATGGAGACCTTGGCGAGGCTTTGGCAGTGATCGCTCATCTTCGGGCACTGGCAGCACGGGTTCCAGGCGCTCATCCGCAGGAGTATCAGCTCGGGCTTCTTTTTCATGCAGCCCGCATTCTCTTCGATGATGCACCGCTGGATCGCAAGGCTCATGCTTTGCTTGCTGCCGCTATGATCTGTCGGAGTCTGGAGCAGTGGGAACAGCTGGAAGCGGTGTGAGAGCGGTAGTTGCGTGAAGGTTCCGGGATAACGATGAAACAAGTGTTTGCCTACGCGGCTTGGAAAGGCATAGGCTGATGGACAAGCTTAGAATCCTGTTGGTGGGTGGCCCGAGTGGTCTGAGAGAGGAGCTTGAGCAGCACTACGATGTTGTGGATGGATCCAATTCGGCTCAGGTCGCTGACAAGCTGCGTCAGGAACGAATCCATCTCAGCATAATCTACCTTCAGTGGACTGGGGAACAGGTAGATCCTGACCTAAGTGCTCTGGCGTTGATGACTGAGGACCATCCCCCAACGATTCTCGTGCTGTCCAAGCCGATGGATCAGATGAGCCAGATAGTGCGAGACGCCCTCGGTGGGCTGGAACACCCTGCGCCCGCAGTGGCACTCATCTCGGAGCAGGAAGAAGGACTGGGCGCTATCCTGCGTGCGGTGGAGGAGTGCGTCAAACGGCATATTCGAATCAACCAGGAGCTTGTGATCCAATCGGATGGCGATGCTCTGCGGGACATTGCCAACCATCTAATGCCTGAGGACGACCCTAAGCTTTGGACCCCTGAACTAGAGGACCTGTTTCGTATTCTCTTCTCCGATTGCAGTTCCATCAGTATCAAGCTACTGACCCATGGCCTGCAAAGCCCAAAGGGAGGAATAGCCAATGTCTGGGTGCAACCTCAGTCACAGGCAGTTCCCGAAGGACATCCTCTCCTGGTCAAGTGCGGACGACGTAAGGATGTGGAAAACATCCGCGCTCGCTATGAGGCCTACTTCTTTCGACTTACGCATGTACGGTTGGCTGGCTGTGCTCATACCAGGAGCTTTGGGGCGCTGGCATACCCGGCTCCGGCTTACCCGACGCCGGGTGATCGATTGGATGTTTACGACTTCTCTGAGTTCTACCGCATCAAGGTTGGAACAGGCGCAGACGGAGATATCGGCTCGGCAATAGATTACTTGTTCGACAGGGCTGGGAAGCCATGGTATCGGCAGGTCGGTGCTCCCTCAACACTGCGAGACAAGGACCTTCGATCATGCTACTTGAAGCGCCTTGGAATCCCAGACAAGCAGAGACTGGAGGGTCTCATGCGAGAGGTCGTGGAGAAAGCCAGTAGCTACGGCGCGAGGGTAGAGTTGGGGGGCAAAGAAGTTGGTATTGCGATTCCCCAGCGCGCCCAACCCCACCAGTACCCAAATCTGGTACTGCACCTATATGGAGACGATAGTCGCCTGAAGGTCTTTGATGCCAAACCTAGTCAGTTCGGGATCAGCCACGGCAACTTGTGTGGTTCAAACCTCTGTGTTGACAGAAAGGGGATTGTGTGGCTGGATGGGTGCGAGAACCTGGAATGGGGACCATATGTGGCAGATGTAGCTGGAATTGAAGCCCTTCTGAAGTTCCGTTGTCTGGAATGGAATAATCCCCGTGACCTTTATCGTCTTGAAAGGCTTATCCTGTTACGGGATGATCTTGAGCCGAAAACTCAGGATACTCTGCCTTTGGAGATTAGCCAGACACTGAAATGGATTGCTCACGTGAGACAGCGAGCCAATGCGCTTTCTTCAGATGACATACTAGAATACTATGCTAGTCTGTTTTTCTTCACCATGAGAGAGTTCGTAGCCAAGGAAACCAAGCCTGTCCAGAAGCTCCATGCTCTGTTCTCGGCAGCCATGATCTGTTACCTCTTGGTGCATTGGGATAAGTGGGACGGTTGGCCTGGCCCCGAGACCGTATTGCCAGCGAAAGGAGCTGAGTCATGACAGAGAACAAAGAAACAGCTCAGTTCCAAGCAGTTCTGCTAAGCATTCAGGAGGCAGCTAAGCAGATCTGCACAATTGTACCGATTGTCCAGACTGCCTATTTCGCAGCTGTATCGTTGGGCGATCTGAAGACTGCTGTATGGCAGGACTGGCAGCGGCTTTGGTGGGTTCCGATCCCGTTCATGTTGCCAGCTCTGCTGTGGTTGGCAAGTTTACTCTCAGCTATTCAGGTTTTCGTGCCGCCCACTGTCGGTGAAGGAGGTAGTACATCGGCGGCATATAACCATATCATCAAAACGAGGTACCGTCAACTCAAGCGGTCTCTATTCCTCGCGGCAGGGGGCTTGTTGGCTATGATAGTCGCCGCGGCGGTGTATCTTGTTTGCATTCCTCCTCCACCTCCTTCTGCCCCCTGACTCACTATCAGACAAGATCACAGACAAACGGTGACGATATCGCCTTTTGCTGTCGATGAGGGTGACTTTCTCGTAGCCTGAGTTGAGCCTGTGGAACAAGAGGTTTCGCAGAGTGGGCGAGGAGCGGCGCCGACGGGACTGTCGGGATCGGAGGTTGATTCACGTACAATGACCAGGAGGCAAACTGGAGGGGGGAACACAAAACGCCCTGCCAGCAACGGCCCGCTCTGGCGAGAGCGCGGCCCTCTAGCACAAGTCCGCGCCGGAAGCCCCGCGAGAGACGCTCGCCCACCTCCACGACTGGCAAGCGGCTGACGCGCAGGCGGTTTCTCGTCCATCAACAGACGGCCCCCACCCCTGAACCGCGCTTATGCTCGTAGTCAATTGCCCCGCTGCTGGAAACCTCGTTGCCGGCTACACGGCGAGCAGGGCAACGGAACGATAGGAGGCGTTTCCCTCCGGCGACGTTTCGTCGGGGCAGCCAGACGGAATCCGATCTGGGAGCCCTGCTGCCTGTTTTGCCACCAAAGGAGAACGACATGTCACAGAGCAGTGAGCCTGCACAGAAGCCTCATTGTGAGTTTGTGAGGTAACTGAGAGCCGATTATCACGTAATCGGCTCTCTTTCTTTGTGTCATGGAGGAAGAGTTCGTAGGCTCGCCCCAGTTAAGATATCCCATTTCGACACTGCTACATCAACGTCGCCAGCACCTCCATCGCCGCGTCCAGGCGGGCCAGCACCTTCTCACGACCCAGGAACTCGAAGGAGCCAAACAGGGGCGGCGAGACCGGCTGGTTCGTCGTCGCCCAGCGCAGGGTGCCAAAGAGTTGCCCCGCCTTGAGGCCCAGCGCGTTCGCCAGGTCCCGTAGCGGCTGCTCCATTGCCTCCGCCTCGAATGGCTCAATCTCCGCCAACAGCGCCCGCGCCCGCCGCAATGCCTCCAGGCTCTCCTGTGGCGTCGTCTTCTTCGCCACCAGCGCCTCCGCGGGCGGCGTCTCGATCTCCCGGAACAGCGGCCCGGTCAGCTCCACGACATCCGCCAGGCACTTGAGCCGCTCCCGAACCAGCGGGATGACGACCCTCAGCTTGGCCCGCATCTCCTCTGGGCACGGATCCTCCACCATGCCAGCCCTCTGCCAGAAGGGCAGCAGCCGCTCCAGCAGGTCCTCCTCCGAGAGATTGCGGATGTACACGCCGTTCATCCAATCGAGCTTGTCGTAGGAAAAGACCGCCGGCGCGGTGTTGACGCGGAACAGATCAAAGCGCTCGATCAGCTCCTCCCGGCTAAAGATCTCCTGCTCCTCACCCTCTCCCGGCGCCCATCCCAGAAAAGCCAGGAAGTTCAACATTGCTTCCGGCAGATAGCCCTGCTCGCGAAACTGATCGACCGAGGTCGAGCCATGGCGCTTGGAGAGCGGCCTGCCGTCCGTGCCGTTCACCAGTGGGAGATGGCAAAACACAGGAGGTTCCCACCCCAACGCCTGGTAGAGAAGCACGTGCTTGGGAGCGGTCGAGATCCAGCGATCATCCCGCGTGACGTGCGTGATCCCCATCGCATGATCGTCCACCACCACAGCCAGGTGGTAGGTGGGGAAGCCATCGGATTTGAGAAGAACCAGATCATCCAGAGTGGCGTTGTCAAAGATCACGTCGCCCCTGATCGCATCAGGGACCATCGTCTGGCCCGTCAAGGGAACCTTGAGGCGAATGACGTGCGCTTCGTCCGGTGCGATCGCATCCGCCGGAAGATCGCGGCAATGCCGATCGTACATCGGAGGCAGCTTGCGCGCCCGCTGCTCCTGGCGCACGCGCTCCAGCCGTTCTTCCGAGCAGTTGCAGCGGTAGGCCACCCCCCGCGTGACCAATGTCTCGGCCGCCTGCCTGTAAAGCTCCAATCGCCCCGACTGGATATACGGCCCAACCGGGCCGCCGACGGCGTACTCCTCCGCGTCCTGCACCCCGACGCGCCGCAACTCCTCCAGGCCCGGCCCTTCATCCCATTGCAGCCCTAGCCAACGCAGGCCATCCATGATCGTGATGATGGCCTCCGGGTCGTATCGCTTCTGATCGGTGTCCTCGATCCGCAGGATGAACTGCCCGCCCATCTTGCGCGCAAACAGCCAGTCAAAGACGACTGTTCGAACGCCGCCAATGTGCAACTTGCCCGTGGGACTCGGCGCGAAACGAACGCGAACGGTCATGCTTTCCAATCTCTATTCTCTACCCCCGCCGCCCCCGAATCCTCGCCCACTTGTCCTTCAGCGAGACAGTGCGGTTGAAGACGAGTCATCCGCCCACCGCCTCGACAGACCACTTAAACAGGCAGTGCATCGGTCATAGCAGTTCACGGAACTCGTCAACCGATATGTCCGCGTCGCGCAGGATCGCCCGCAACGTGCCGGTGGGCACTATCCTCCCTTTGTGCACGGGCACAGTGACACGCCGGCCGTCCGACTCGCGCCGCATGTGTAGATGGCTGCCACGCTGGCGTCGCTCGACGAAACCAGCGCGTTTGAGCGCGCGGATCAACTGCTGGCACGTGACAGGGGGAAGTCTGGGGCTCATGCGGGCACCGGGATCGAGAGGCGGGTGATAAAGGTCGGCTCCTGCTCAATCGGGATCGCCTCGCCATCTTCCAACATACATTCAAGGTGCAATTGAATGGCCTCGGTGATATTTGCCCTGGCTTCTTCAATCGTTGCACCAAATGTGTGACATCCGGGTAGCACTGGCGCGTAGGCGTGAAACTGGCCGTCGTCAGGCTCTATGACAACCGTAAATCCATAATCGGACATATCCCACCTCTATCTGACTTTCACCCTCTCACTCTACCGCTGCCTCGCCTTCTCAATCCTCGCCCACTCGTCCTTCAGCGAGACCGTGCGGTTGAAGACGAGGCTTCCCGCCAACGAGTCGGGGTCCACGCAAAAGTAGCCCAGCCGCTCGAACTGGAAGCGGTCACCCGGCTGCGCTGCCGCCAGACCCGGCTCGACCTTGCAGCCGCTGAGCACCTCCAGCGAGTTCGGGTTGATGACGGCGGTGAAATCCTCCCCCTCCGGCACGTCCTCCGGGTTCGGCTGCGTGAAGAGCAGGTCGTACAGGCGCGCCTCGGCCTCGACGGCGTGCGCGGCAGAGACCCAGTGGATGGTGGCCTTGACCTTGCGCCCATCGGGGGCAGCGCCGCCCTTCGTCGTCGGGTCGTAGGTGCAGCGCAGTTCGATCACGTTGCCCTGTTCATCCTTCACCACGCCCACACACTTGAGGAAATAGGCGTAGCGCAAGCGCACCTCGCGCCCCGGCGCCAGGCGATAGAACTTGGGCGGGGGTTCCTCACGGAAATCCTCCTGCTCGATGTACAGGACACGCGAGAAGGGCACTTGGCGCGTGCCCGCGCCAGGGTCCTCGGGGTTGTTGACCGCATCCAGTTCTTCGACCTGGCCTTCGGGGTAGTTTTCGATGACGACGCGCAAGGGCCGCAGCACGCCCATCACGCGCGGGGCGTGCTTGTTGAGGTCTTCGCGGACGCAGTGCTCGAGGAACGCGATGTCAACCGCGGTATTCGTCTTCGACACGCCGACGCGGTCACAGAAATTGCGGATCGCCTGCGGGGTGTAGCCGCGCCGCCGCATGGCGGAGAGCGTCGGCATGCGCGGATCGTCCCAGCCGTCAACGCGCCCCTCCTCGACCATCCTCAGCAGCTTGCGCTTGCTCATCACCGTGTAGGTGAGGCTGTAACGCGCGAACTCGATCTGGCGCGGCAGCGCGTTCGGCAGGTCGAGCTGCTGCAAGAACCACTCGTACAGCGGGCGGTGAATCTCGTACTCCAGCGAGCAGAGCGAGTGCGTGACCCCCTCGATGTAATCCCCCTGCCCGTGCGCCCAGTCGTACATCGGGTAGATGCACCACTTGTCGCCGGTGCGGTGGTGCGGCACGTGCATGATGCGGTACATCACCGGATCGCGCAGGTTGATGTTGGGCGAGGCCATGTCGATCTTGGCGCGCAGCGTGCGGGCGCCGTCGGGGAACTCGCCCGCGCGCATGCGCCGGAACAGGTCAAGGTTCTCCTCGACCGTGCGCTCGCGGTAGGGGCTATTCTTGCCCGGCTCGGTCAGCGTGCCGCGATACTCACGTACCTCGTCGGCGCTGAGATCGTCCACGTAGGCGCAGCCTTTCTTGATGAGATACTCGGCGTACTCGTAAATCTGCTCAGAATAGTCAGAGGCAAAGTAGACGTGGGCAATTTCGAAGCCAAGCCAGCGGATGTCTTCGATGATGGCGTCCACGTACTCTTGCTCTTCTTTGGCCGGGTTGGTATCATCGAAGCGCAGGTTGCACACGCCGCCAAACTCCACCGCGATGCCAAAGTCAATGGACATCGCCTTGGCGTGGCCGATGTGCAGGTAGCCGTTCGGCTCCGGCGGGAAGCGCGTCTGGACGCGGTCGAAGCGCCTGCTTGCCAGGTCTTCCTTGACCGCCTCGCGGATGAAATCTACCGGGCCGGTGGACTCACTCACGCTCTCCCCTCCTCGATCCAGGTATGGATGGCATTATAGCACATTCCGGTTTTCACGTCAGGCACCCGCGCCGGCTTGTGGCCCCAGCCGTGTCGCCAGGCCGACCTTGGTTTTTGCCAGGGAGACCAGCCCCTCAGCGATACCGCGCACGATCTCATCGGGAACGCCGTCCGCTGCTTTGGACTGCAGGCGCAGGTCGAGCGGGTCGTTCACGTAATCCACGACCGCGAAACGGCGATCCGGCGTCAACGCAACTTCGGTGGAGAACAGATCGAGCCCACACAGACGGGCAATGGAGACAGCGATGTCACGCAAGGGTTCGAGGCGGTGGCCGTGTTCTTCGGCTGAAGTGACAGGCACATAGACGTGCGTCTCTGGATCCCACCAGCAGGGATACACTTGCCCGGCGCAGTAGATCACGCGAAACCAGGCCGGGCGGGATCCGAGCCTCGCCGGGACGACATGGGCCTGCAAGAGGTATTTGTCGGCAGGCGCATCCTGACGGGCAGCGAGCACCTGATCGAAAGAAGTGGCTTCGAGAATCACGCCCTCACCGCCACCGCCACGGGCAGGTTTGATGGCGAGACTGTCGCCCAGCACGTCCAGGTCAACCGGCGGAAGGTCAGGCTGCTCCTCGTGGGGTGGGAGGATGATCGTACGAGGCGCGTGCAGGCCGGCTTCAATGAAGGCCGAGTGCATGGCAGCCTTGTCCCACGCGCGGCGTGCCTGTTCGTATGGATTGATGCGGTACACAGCATGATCGCGAGCCCAGTGGACGAGGGGGAGAAAACGGGCGTCTGAATCAGACGCCCGGTCGAAGAAAGCGTAGAATACCAGCCGCTGCCCGGCCAGGTCTTGGAGCACGTCTGCGAGGCTATCAGGAGTGACCTGCAACAGCGATAGCCTGTAGGACTCACAGGCCGCGCCGATCAGACCCACAAAATCGGCGTCATACTCCCAATTCCACGCAATGCAAACGTCATAGACGGTTGTCAAGTCACCCATCGCCTGGCTTTGCGCGTGTACGCCCTCCTCCTCTGGCAAGACCACGCCGACCACCACAATCCGTCACTCCCTCCCGGCGCCCAGGTACCGCTCTGCCCCATCCAATCGCCACTGCAACTGGCGCTTGTACGTGGGATGCGGTTTGAAAATCCGTCGGGCCTTCTCAAGCGCCAGATTGCCCACGGTGTCTATCCGTTCCAGATCGTCAACCCCCAGCCCAAGCCGGCCGCAGTACTGAAGATACCCCACCCGCTGCGGATCAAAGCCCATCAGATGCGCGGTGAGAGCATCCACCGCCAGGGCGTCCGTCCCGGCCAGCGCCACGCGCCAATCCACCGCATCGCCCGAGCCGGGACCGTCGCCCTCCATCCCCTGCCAGCCATCGATCACCGCCATGTGCGGCCAGACGCGGGAAGCCACCAGTGACAGGTTCAGGTTCATCGCCCGTGACCCCTGGTGCATCGCCATCTTGCTCGAGCCATTCGGCGGCCCCAGCAAGGTCCCCTTGGCCCATTCCGCCAGCGGGGATTGCCGCACCCGTCTGGGCACCAGGTAACCCACCCAGCGCACCAACCCCGGCGCGCCGCCACCTCTCCGCACAGCCTGAGGGTTGATCAGCGCCCCCATCGCCATGTTTTTGATGGACAGGGTCACGATGACGCAATCGTGAGTCTTGGGCGGGCCGACGGAGATGCGATAGTCGGCCTCGACGGCGGTACGCGCCAAGTACACCCGTATCGGGCGCAGCCGCCGATCGTACACCTGCACCCCCACAGCCTCGTCGGCGTTGAGATCGACCAGCTCGGCACCGTACGCCTCGGCCAGCGCGTCGTAGCCAAAGCCGCGAAAACCCTCCCAGGTGGGCGAGAGAGCCGCTCCCTCGGCGACGACGACGCGGCCGTCGTAGCGGGCGCGCACGAAATCCAGGACAGCGCGGATGGCGTCTGCGTGCGTCGCCGCCAATTGATGGCTGACGGAGACGCAGTTGGGCTTGATCAGCACACAACGTGCACCGTCCAATTCCACCCAGGCGGAGATGTTCTCAAGTGTCGCCGATACGCTCTCGTAGCGGGTCCCTTCCCGTGCCAGTGCGACGGGCGACCGCTGGACCTGATCGCCCGTCAAAACTCGAGCCTCCGGTGACGCATGACGACATTCTCCGCGATCCCGATGCTGATCAACGTCGTCAGCAGACCGGTGGAGTGATACGTGACGAACGGCAGCGGCAGACCCGCCACCGGCAGCAACCCCAGGTTCATACCGACGTTGACGACGAGCTGGAACAGGATCATCGCCAACGTGCCTGCCACCAACACCCGCCCAAAGGTGTCCGACGCGATCAGGGCGGCCCGCAGCAAGCGATAGAAGAGAATCGCATAGAGCACAAAGAGCACGATGACACCCAAGAAGCCGAGCTCTTCCGCCACGACGGCAAAGATGAAATCGGTGTGGCGCACCGGCAGGTAACGGAGCTGGCTCTGTGTACCCTGCCCAAGCCCTTTGCCCCAGAACCCCCCCGAGCCGATGGCGATCAGCGCCTGCCTGACCTGATAATCGGGTTCGGGATTGAAAAAACTCAAAATGCGCCTCTGGATGTAATAAAGCTCGAGGGAGTCGAGCAGCTTCCAGAGCGGATAGATCGCAGCCAGGCCCACCACGGCCGTCAACACCAGATACCTGGCCGGCATGTCGGACTGGAACACCATGGCCAGCCAGATCGCGACAAACACGAGCGCGGTGCCCATGTCCGGCTGCATGAAAACCAATGCCGCCAGCACCAGCGCCATCAGGGCAGACACCAGGTAATTGACGAAGCCAGGGCGCTCGGTGGCCTCATCGAGCAGTTGTGTCTTGGGCGCTCCGAAGAGCGGGGTAGAGGAGCCACGCCTACGCCGCCGGCGGCGACTGAGTATCGCCCCCACCGAGATGGTCAGCAGAATCATCGCCGGATACGAAGGCTGAAGGTTAAAGGTGCCCAGATCGAACCAAGTTCTCACGTCGGCGATGTCGCTTCCTCCGAACAACAGGACGAGCACCAACAGTACGACGGCGATGAGGAAAGCCAGCCACCAGAAGTCGCCGAACCACTGGTAATCCTGGGGAAAAGCGGCCAGCAGAAAAATCAGCCCCACCCCGGCAACCCCGACGATGGCTTGGCGCCGCCACAACTCTTGCAGCTCCGGGTCGAGGGATCCCTTGGTGGCGCTGCGAACCATCACCACGCCAAAGATAAACAGAAGAATGGTGACGATGAGCAACACATAGTCAAAGTGCCGCCAGATACGAGCCCCTGTCATCCTATCTAACCCAAACCGGCCGCAGCTCGGTTAGGCCTTCTTGCGGTGCCTGCGCCCGGCCATCAGGGGAATATCGGCAACCAGACGCGACTGCCGCGTGCTCTGGGAAATGGTCACCTGCACACCATCGGCATCAATATCGACGTGTTGGGAGATCACGTCGATAATCTCATCCTTCAACGTACCCAACAGGCCGGGCGAGATGTCAGCGCGGTCGTGGGCCAGCACCAGGCGCAGCCGTTCCTTGGCAACTTCACCACTCGACTTTTGCCGACGGCTCTTCAAGCGATCAAGAATTCTCATGATGACTCTCCCCCGGCGCGCACAAAGCTAAAGAGCCGCCCCAGCATTCCCTGCTCGCGCAGGGTCAAGAACGGCACGTCCTCCCCCTGCAGCCGGCGGGCGATGTTGTGAAACGCCTGGCCGGCCAGACAACCATCCGGCGAAAAAGCCAGAGGTCTCCCCCGGTTGGCAGAGACCAGAATGTCAGGCTCCTCCGGCACGGTACCGATGAGGTCGATGGCCAATAGCTCGATGACGTCGGCGATGCCCAGCATCTCGCCGCGCCGCACCATGTCTGGATTGATGCGATTGATGATCAGCCGCGCGGGGCCTTTTTCCTCCGCCTCGATCAGGCCGACGACCCGGTCGGCATCCCGCACGGCAGCCACCTCTGGATTGGTGATGATGAGGATTTCGTCGGCCGGGGCGATGGCGTAGCGAAACCCCTGCTCGATGCCGGCAGGCGAATCGATCATGATGTAGTCATGCTGCTCCCGCAGCTCATCACAGACGCGCACCATGTCCGCTGGCTGGACCGCACTCTTGTCCCTGGTCTGCGCAGCAGGCAACAAGAACAGCTCGGGGAGCCTCTTGTCGTGCACCAGCGCCTGCCGCAGCCGGGAACGCCCTTCGATCACGTCCACCAAGTCGTAGACGATGCGGTTCTCCAGGCCCAGCATCATGTCGAGGTTACGCAAGCCAACGTCGGCGTCGATGACGACCACGCGATGCCCACTCATCGCCAGGGCCACGCTCAGGTTGGCAGCGATGGTCGTCTTGCCCACCCCACCCTTGCCCGAAGTAATCGTAATAACTCTTGCAGCCATCGGATCTCCTCACCCGCCCGCCCCAAGAAACCATAAAGCTCACTCGTGTTGCATGATTCGAATCAACGGCCTTGCCAGGGTTCGGCCACGATATGTCCGTCCTGCACCGAGGCCATCTCCGGCACAGGCTTGCGCCGCTTGTCCTCCGGGGAGCGCGCGATGCGGCTAGCAATGCGGAGCTGCGTGGGAGCCAAGTCGAGGGCGCAGATCACGGCTTTCTCGTCCCCCAGCGCCCCGGCGTGCACCACCCCACGCACCCGCCCCCACACCACGATGTCGCCCCCAGCCACCACCTCCGCGCCGGGATTGACGTCGCCGACGACGACCACGTGGCCCGGATGGCGCAGACTCTGACCAGAGCGCAGTGTGCGCCGCACGACCAGCCCGTCGGCGGCCAATTGCTCCTCACCCTCCCCAGCCGCTTCCTCGGGCACAGCTTCCGGCGCAGCAGGGCGGGCCGGTCCGAGGTCGATCACCAGCCCCAACTCCTGCGCCGCCGCCTCGGTAGTCGGGCTCGTGCCGACCACCGCCCAGAGCTCGACCTGGTGACGGTCCAAGAGCGAGCGTGTCTGCTCGAGATCGGAGCGGCTCAGTTCCCGCGTCCCGACGTCCAGTGCAACCCGGCCACCGCGAAAGAACGCGGGGTTCGCACCAAGCCGCTCCTCCAGAGCGAGCAGATCGGTGTGCCAATTCCCGCCAATCCGATCCTCCTCCGCTAGTGTAACAAGCAATCCCTGTCGAATACCCTTGATGGTGATCGCTTCTGGATTCACTCGCACCCTCCCCGGCGCGTTGCTGCCAAACATTATAGCACAAGTGACAAGATTACGAAAACCTACAATCGAAACGGGGAAAAGCAGAGGAACAAAGAGTGGGAAGTAAGCGTACCCCTTACTTCCTACCCCTCCCACGATCAAGTGATAGACAATCAAGGCACAGGCTGTTCGCGAGCAAAATAGTATCCCAAAATCTCGCGCGCCACCGGCACTGCCGTCTGTGAACCCTCGCCGCCGTTGTACAGGAAGACGATGACCGACACCTCCGGGTCACCCACCGGCGCGAAGGCAGCGAACCAGGCATGCTCCGGCTGATCGTAGGCGCCGGGCGTGCCGCACATGATGTCGTCGCAGAACTGAGCGGTACCGGTCTTGCCCGCCACGCGCACCCCCTCGATGGGCGGGAACTTGCGCGTCGCCGTGCCGTCGGCCACCGCCAGCTCCATCCCCTGCTGCACCAACGTCCAGTTCGTCGGCGTGATGGACAGCGTGCGGATGACCTCCGGCTGGAAAGGCTCGGCCACGTTCCCCTCGAAATCGACCACGTGGTGCACGATCTGCGGGCGGTAGAGCACACCGCCGGTGGCGACGACGTTGATCGCATCGAGCATCTGCAGCGGCGAGACGGCCAGAAAGCCCTGGCCGATGGAGTAGTTGTACGTGTCGCCGGTTGACCAGTTCTCGCCGTGCGTGCGCCGTTTCCAAGTCGGGTAAGGCACGGTACCAGCGGCCTCGCCTGTCAACTCTATACCGGTCAGCTCACCAAACCCAAACATCGCCGCATAATTGGCAATGCCCGGATTCTCGTCCGATTCCAAGCTGCCAGGGCCTAATCCCTCAAACTCATCCTCTTCAAACCCTCCACCGGTCTTGTAGAAGAAAATGTCGCACGACTGAGCCAGTCCCCCCACCACGTTCAACGAGCCGTGGCTGCCCTGCCGCCAGATCCAGCAATAGAACGTCTGATCGCGGCCCCGGTCGTTGGGGGCGTACTTGTTGGGCAGCACGATCGTGCCAGGGCAGGTGAGGCGCGTATCCTCATCCAGCACCCCCTCCTGGAGCGCCCCTGTCGCCACGACGATCTTGAACGTCGAGCCGGGCGGCACCTGATCCGAGATGGCATGATTGAGCAGCGGACGGTGAGTGTCTTCGTTCAGGCGCTGCCAGTCCTCCACCGAAATACCCCGAGCGAACAGGTTGTTGTCGTACGTCGGCAGGCTGACCATGGCCAGGATCTCGCCCGTCTGGGGCCGCATGACGATAGCCACCCCACGCGGTGAGTTGGCCTGCGACATGCCGCGCAGCAATGCCTCTGTGGTAAACTCCTGGAGATCGAGGTCGAGCGTCAGATACACGTTGCCACCCGGTACAGGTTCGGCCTCTGTATCGACCACGCGGATCACCCGCCCCATCACGTCCACCTCGATGAGATGTCTCCCTTTCTGTCCACGCAACCAGTCCTCGTAGGTTGCCTCAACCCCGGCGGCGCCGACGCGATCCGTCTCCGGGTTATACCCCATCGCCTTGTACTCCTCCTCCATCTCACCGGGAATCGGGGAGGTGTACCCCACCATCTGCGATACCAGCGAGCCGTAGGCATACTCACGCCGCGAATCCAGTCCCACATACACGCCCGGCAGCGTCAGCCGCTCAGACCCGATCAGCAGCGCCGTATCCCGATCGACGCCCCGCTTGATCACCGCCGGGCGGTACAGGGCTCCCCTGGCTATCGCATCCGCCACTATCGCACGCACGCCGGACTCTTGCTCTACGTCGCCATTCGTGGTGTAGGGCATGTCGAGCAGCACGGCCAGGCGGATGAGAACCGCCTCGGCCTCGGCGCTGAACGTGACCTGGACATCGTCTGGCGTGTAGGGCGAGAAGGGAGGAAGGATCACGTCATAGTCAGGAAGATAGGCAGGGATGACGATGACCTTGAAGCTGGGAATGTTACGCACCAAAGAAGTGCCATCGCGGGCGTAGATGATGCCCCGGGCTGCCGGGAGATCCTCGGTCTGCAAACGCATATAGTCCGCCAGCGTCCTGTAATACTCCCCCCGCACGAACTGCAGGTACCACAGCCGCTGGCCAAAAGCCGCAAAGGCAATCAGAATCAGCACGGCCAGCAGGATCACCCGAGGGGCTTTCCGGATGGCCTGCCAGCGCGCCTGCCATTCACTCTGGGCATCCTGCCGAGGGATCTTGCGTGCTGTCGTCATCCTAACGTCAACCCTTCCCGCCGGAGCCTGCGCCCCAGCCAGGACACTGGCTGCTGAACCACTGGGGCCAACAATGTATTGAGCAACACCGACGGAACGGTCACGTGAAGCAGCGAAAACCCCCAATGCACCGTATGGCCCACCACAGCCAGCGCAATCACCACGATCAAATGATACACCAGGCCGCTGGCGAGCGCCAGAAGCACCAACCGCACCACCTGTGAGCCGAGCCCACGACCCCACGGCTGCCCGGCCAGAAAAGCCACCACCACCAGCGCCAGGGCGGTTGCTCCCAGTGGTCCGCCGGAGCGCAGATCGATGAGCAGTCCACCGATAAATCCCCAGACTAACCCCTCGTCCACGTCACGCGCCACAGCCCACGTCAAGATAACCAAGAACATCAAGTCAGGACGCGCGCCCAGCAGATCGACCCGCGACAGCAAGACGCTCTGCAGCAAAGCCACAGCAGTCAAAAGCGGGATGCCTACGTAGAGATTTATCTCACACCCCCTGAATACGGACGAGCACAGCTACTTGGGCAGCTTTGCTAACACCTCTTTAATCGAGAGGGATCGACTCAAACTCGGTGACGACCAACACCAACTCCAGCCTTCTGAAATCCACCGCCGGCCGGATGGTAGCCGCCTGGTGTAGCTCGTAGTCTTTCTTCTCCACCTCGGCGACCTGACCGATGACCAGCCCCTTGGGCATCACACCGCCCAACCCGGACGTCAGCACGATGTCGTCGATCTCGACGCTCTCGTCCTGCGGGATGTACTCCATGCGTAGCGTGCCGTCGGGCTGGCCTACGACCAGGCCGGTGGTGCGGGAGGTCTGGAGAAGGACGGCAACGCTGCTATCGGTATCGACAAGCAGTTGCACCTTGCAAGTGCGCGGCCCCACCTGGGCGACCCGTCCCACTAGGTTGGCCCCACTGCTGACGACCGGATCGCCGACCGCCACCCCGTGCTGACTTCCCACATTGATGGTGACGTAGCGCAGGTAGGGATTCGGATCCGCGCCAATCACCTCCCCACAGGGAAAAACATCGCAGGCTTCCCGTCCGATCACGTCGGCGCCCACATACCCCGAAATCGGATATTCGCTGACAAAGTCCAACATGGCGCGGAGCTGCTCGACCTCGGCCTTGTACTCGCGCAGGCGGACGTTCTCCACCGTCAGCTCATCCGCTTTCGTCTGCAGCTCAGCGACCTCAGCGCGCAACTCGCGCGCCTCGCGCACCGACTGGAAAATGTCCCCCACGCCCCCCGTGACGCTCGAAAACACACGCTGCAACGGGTCAAGCACGTAACCGAACACATTCTCCACTGGGGCCAGGTAGCCGGTCTCGTGAAGAACCAGAAAGAACAACCCGAGGATAACCAACACTAGGGGGAGCCATGAACGGCGAGGAGACTGTTTCATCGTAGAGTCCAGCCTGCCAGTCCTGCGAAACCAGGACCAATCAACCAACCGGCTAACCAGCCAATTGACCCACTAGAAGGTGGGTGCCCTTGGGCGTCGCTCATCGGTGCTGGCCAGCACCTCACTGAGCACGTTCAACTCCTCCAGCACCTTGCCAGCGCCGCGCGCCACGCACGTCATCGAGTCGTCGGCCAGCCAGGCGCGCATGTTCGTCTCTTCGCTGATCCGGTCAGTCAGCCCTCGCAACTGGGCACCGCCGCCCGCCAGGCAGATGCCGGCATCCATCAAGTCCGAGATCAACTCCGGGGGCGTGTCATCCAGTGTATCCTTGATCAGGTCCACGATGATGTTGACCGAGCCGCTCAACGCTTCGCGAATCTCGATGCTGCTGACCTCGATGGCCTCGGGCAGCCCTGTGACCAGGTTGCGCCCACGCAGCGTCATCGTCGATTCCTCGGGCAGCGGGTAGGCCGATCCAATAGACACCTTGATTCGTTCGGCCATACGCTCGCCGATGTACAGGTTGTACTTTTGGCGCGCATACTGGATGATGTCCTCATCCATCTCGTCGCCAGCGATGCGCAATGAACGGCTGACGACAAACCCGCCCAGACAAAAGACGCCCACCTCGGTCGTGCCGCCGCCGACATCGACGACCATGCTCCCGCGCGCCTCCGTCACCGGAAGCCCGGCTCCGAGGGCCGCCGCCATCGGCTCCTCGATCAAGTATGCCTCCCGCGCGCCAGCGGACAAGGCCGCATCCTGCACCGCCCGCTTCTCCACCTCGGTTACACCGCTGGGGATACCGACCACCACCCGTGGGCGAGGGAAAGGCAGCAACAATTGGCTATGCGCCTTCTTGATGAAGTAATCCAACATCGCCTCGGTCACCTCAAACTCGGAGATGACGCCGTCGCGGAGGGGACGAATGGCGACGATGTTGGCCGGTGTACGGCCAACCATCTCTTTCGCCTCGGCGCCAATGGCGAGAACCTTCCGACTGTCCCGCTCTATGGCCACCCAAGATGGCTCGTTGATGACAATACCCCTCCCCCGCACGTAGACGAGCGTATTGGCTGTGCCGAGGTCAATGCCTATATCGAGGGAAAAGAGCCCTATAAAGGCATTTATGGGATTGAACACAAGGGTCTCCTAAACACAAATTGCTGCCCCGGAACTCACGCCATCAACGCCGGGGCCACCGGACGAGATTATACCACAAATCAGAGGAGGTGGGAATATTGGAAAGCAGCCCATTTGTGCTATAATGCGGCGGCACATGACCGAACGGTACAAAGTTCAATTGCCTGCCTTTGAAGGCCCCCTGGACCTGCTCCTCCACCTCGTGGAGCGGGAGGAGTTCGACATCACGACCATCGCGCTGGCCCAGGTCACCGACCAATACCTGGCCTACCTGGCGGAGCTCGAACGCCGCCAGGTTGAGGAACTGGCCGACTTTCTCGTCGTGGCAGCCAAGCTCTTGCTGATCAAGTCCCAGGCACTGCTGCCACAACCCCCGGTTCTGACCCCCGAAGAAGGGGACGTGGGAGAAGAACTGGTGCGCCAGCTTCAAGCCTACAAACGATTCAAGGAAGTCGCGGCTCTGCTGCACGAGCGGGAGAAGCAAGGGTTGCACGGCTACGTGCGCGTCGCTCCCCTCCCCCGCCCCGAACCTCAACCCGATCTGGGCAACATGGCCCTCACCGACCTGTTGGTCTACGTGCAGGAGGCGCTGGACGCCCTGCCTGCCCCGCCCGTCGGCGACGTTGTCACACCCATCACAGTGACCGTCGAAGATCAGATCGCACGCATCGAGACACAGTTGACAAGACAAGGGCAAGTTCGCTTCCGCGAGTTTCTGTCAGAAGCGACCACTCGCATCGAGATCATCGTCACGCTGTGGGCAGTGCTGGAACTGGTCAAGCAGGAGCGAGCGCGTGTGTGGCAGGAACGGCTCTTCGGGGAGATATTTATCGAGCGAGAGGCTGCCGCGCCGGAGGAGTTGGCTGCAGAGAGTGTCGGCGGCACGCCAGCCACCAGTGCAGCAGTATAGCTCCGCATATCCCCGCACTATCAACAGCAACATCAAGCAGACGACCTTGACGCCCTGGGACAAAGGTCTGGTGGTACTCGTCGCTGAGCGCGTAGAGCAGGGCCAAGCCGGCGCTCACCAGGCGGAGAATAGCCAAATGGCCGAAATGCTGGCGCAGCGCCCTCAGGTAAAGCCAGGCCAGCAGACCAAAGGCAAGTGTGTGAGCCGTCTTCTTGAGCACCGTGTCCAGCCATGGGCCGGGTGCCTGGGGCAGGTCCGGTTGGGCCGACAGCACGAAAATCAGCCCCATCCACACCACGGGCGGGAGCCAGCGCCAAAAGAGCTGCTTAAGCGATTTCATCGGCCTCCTCCGGCCGCGCTCGCTATCGCTCGCAGCCAACGCCGCCAGTTCTGTCCCCCGACTTCGGCTGAACGCCGTGGCACGTCCCAGGCTGTGGCACGTGTAGTCGCCCGCTCTCAGCACCTCCAGCAATTCCCGCTCATCCCGCGGAGTGCGCCCAAGTTGATTGTGGTACAAACCGACATGCTTGGCCTCGTGAGCATCAGAGTTGCAGAGAGGTCGCAAACCGAAACGTTCGGCAATCTCGCGTATCCTCGGCTCGTCGCTCGCACGGGTGTTCTTCGAGCAAAGCTCTATGGTGTCAGGCGGGTAATGCTCGATATCCACCTGAATCGTATCGTGGTAGCGGAAAGGATGGGCGAGGACGAGGAATCCCGCCCGCGCATGTACGAAGGTGAACAGGTCCGAGTAGAACCAGTCCCGCGACTCGAGTGCCGGATCGCGAACGCCCAGCACGAGCACGTCTTCCCCCTCCACCACGCTGACTTCGACCCCGCCAAAGACGCGGAAGGGTGTGTACCTGCGATTCAACTCCGCCAGCCGCTCAGTCGGAACGAGACAGTGGTGGTCGGTAAAGGCCAGGCCATCCAGCCCACGGGCGGCGGCGGCCCGGATCATCTCCTCTTCCCCAGACCTGCCGCAGGCGGATCGCTCGCGGCTGTGTACGTGTAGATCGATCTTCATAGTTAGCCTCGCAGGACAGATGACAATCCGTGCTACATTGCCTTGATGATCGCGTCGGCCATCTCCTGCGTGCCGACGGCGGTCGGGTCGTCGCGCGTGGGTTTCATGTCGTAAGTCACGTCCCTGCCCTCGGCGATGACAGCGGCGACGGCGTCCTGAACTTTGTCGGCGGCTTCTGTCTCCCCCAGGTAGCGCAGCATCAGCACACCGCTGAGGATGGTCGCCGTGGGATTGACCTTGTTCTGCCCGGCGTACTTGGGGGCGGAGCCGTGCACCGGTTCAAAGACGGCCAGCCCATCGCCGATGTTGGCCCCCGGCGCGACGCCCAAGCCGCCGACCAGTCCCGAACACAGGTCGCTGACGATGTCGCCATAGAGATTGGGCATCACCAGCACGTCGTACTCCTGGGGCCGCTGGACGAGCTGCATGCACATGTTGTCCACGATGCGATCCTCGAACGCGATGTCGGGATAGTCCAGCGCCACCTCGCGGGCCACGCCCAAGAACAGCCCATCGGTCGCCTTGAGGATATTGGCCTTGTGCACCGCCGTCACCTTGCGGCGGCCGTGGGCGCGGGCGTACTCGAAGGCAAAGCGCACGACGCGCTGGCTGGCCTTGCGGGTGATGATACGGATGGATTCGGCGGCCTCGCCGGGGATCACATCGTGCTCAATGCCGGCGTACAGGCACTCGGTGTTCTCGCGCACTACGACCAAGTCGATGTCTTCGTAGCGGCTGCGGACGCCCGGCATATGGCGGGCCGGACGCAGATTCACGTACAGGTCGAGCGCCTTGCGGATGGCGACGTTGACGCTGCGAAAGCCCGTCCCCACCGGCGTCGTGATCGGCCCCTTGAGACCCACGCCGTTCTCGCGGATCGAGGCCAGCACGCCCTCCGGCAGTGGCGTGCCGTACTTGTCCATCACGTCGGCCCCGGCCTCCTGCACGTCCCAATCGAACTGAACACCGGTTGTCTCCAGCACCCGGCGTGCCGCCTCTATCAGCTCCGGCCCTGTGCCGTCGCCGGGAATCAGTGTGATGCGATGTACCATTGACTTTCCTCCAAAACCAGAACTGGGTAGTTTCCCTCTTGAGTGTTGGTGACAGCAGCAAGCGTCCTGAGCGGAGCGAGGCGGAGTCGAAGGGCGCTCACGGAGGCTTCTTCGACTGCATTTTGCTGCGCTCCATTCCGCTCGGAAAGCCCTCGCTTGCCATGTCCACCAACACTCAACGGGGGCACCTCCCAGAACTACATCAGACAAGAAGAAGGAGTACGGAGTAGGAAGTACGGGAAAAGCTCCCTACTTCTTACTCCTTACTCCCTACTTCCTGAATCCAAGAGCTGCCAAAAGCACCAGGCTCGCAGAATACGTTTCTACGTATTGTCCCGAATATGGTTCAACAAGCCGCCTGCCAGTATAATCGCAACCTGGCGTTCGGTCAAGCTATACGTGACGCCGAAGGTCGCGCCCTGCGTTAGATTGCGGACGGTCAAGCCCTCCCCAGCCTCCAGCACCGCGCGAACGTCCGCGATCTCCCACTCGTCGCCTTGCGTGGTCTTGTCATAGTCCGCCGCGTCAGCGAAAACAAGCGGCAGGACGCCCATATTGATCAGATTGTCGTGGTGGATGCGGGAGAAGGACTTGGCGATGACCGCCTTGACCCCTAGATACATCGGCGAAAGGGCCGCGTGCTCCCGACTGGAGCCCTGGCCATAATTGACGCCGCCCACCACAAAACCCCCACCCCACTCCCTCGCCCGCCCCACAAAGTCCGGGTCGATGCGCTGGAAAACGAACTCGGAGATGGCGGGAAGGTTGGAACGGAGGGGCAGTATTTTCGCCCCGGCGGGAGAGATGTCGTCGGTGGTGATGTCATCGCCCACTTTGATCAGAACTCGGCCACGGATGACGTCAGGCAGCGGACGAAACTCGGGCAGCGGCTTGATATTGGGGCCGCGGATGACCTTCACTGTGTCCGGATCGTCAGCAGGCGGCAAGATCATGTTGTCGCTGACGGCGAAGCGTGCTGGGTACTCGACGATCACAGGCTCGCCCAGATCGCGTGGATCGGTGATCTCGCCACGCAGGGCGGTGGCCGCGCAGGTGGCCGGGCTGGCCAGGTAGACCTGATCGTCAGGCGTGCCGCTGCGTCCCTTAAAGTTGCGGGTAGATGTGCGCACAGAGACCGCACCCGTCGGCGGGGCCTGCCCCATCCCCACGCACGGTCCACAGGCCGACTCTAAGATGCGCGCCCCGGCAGCGATCAGGTCGGCCAGCCCGCCGCTCTCGGCCTCAGCCATCATCGTGTAAACCTGCTTCGAGCCGGGCGCAATGCACAGGCTGACGGCCGGATGCACCGTCTTGCCCTTGAGCACCGCCGCCACCGTCACCAAGTCCTCGTAGGAGGAATTGACGCAGGAGCCGACGAACACCTGAGCCACCGGCATCCCCGCGATCTCGCGCACCTTGACGACCCTGTCCGGCATCGAAGGCTGCGCGATGAGCGGCTCCAGTTCGCTCAAGTTGACCTTGATGGTCTCATCATACTCGGCGCCCTCGTCGGCGGCCAGCGGCTGCCAGTCGCGCGCGCGCTCCTGCGCTTTGAGGTAAGCCTTCGTCTGCGCGTCGCTGGGGAAGAGGGAAGTTGTCGCTCCCAGCTCAGCTCCCATGTTGCAGATGGTGGCCCGCCGATCCACTGTGAGGGTGGTGACGCCGGGACCGCAGTACTCAAGGATCCTCCCCACGCCGCCCTTCACCGAAAGCCGCCGCAGCAACTCGAAGATGACATCCCTGGCCGTCACCCATGGACCCAGTTCGCCGGTCAGCTTCACCCCCACGATCTTGGGCATTGCCAGGTAGAAGGGCGCGCCGCCCATCGCCGCCGCCACGTCCAGCCCGCCCGCGCCGATGGCCAGCATCCCCAGGCCGCCGGCATTGGGGGTGTGGCTGTCGGAGCCGAGCAGCGTCTTACCTGGCGCGGCGAACCGTTCGAGATGCACCTGGTGGCAGATGCCGTTGCCGGGCCGCGAAAAGTACGCGCCGTGCTTGGTCGTCACAGTTTGCAGGTAGAGATGATCGTCGGCGTTGCGAAAGTCGGGCTGGATGGTGTTGTGATCGACGTAGCTGACCGAGCGCTCGGTGCGCACGCTGGGTAGCCCCATCGCCTCGAACTCTAACCAGGCCATCGTACCTGTGGCATCCTGGGTGAGTGTCTGGTCGATCTTGAGCGCGATCTCTTGCCCCACCGCCATCTCGCCATCGACCAGATGGGCAGCAATGATCTTGCGGACCAGGTTCTGTGCCATCGTGTCTCCTATTCGCCAAAGTAACTGTTGGGGCTACCGCTGCGCTCTTCGATAGGCACGTACTCTTTTTCGCGCTCGCCTACGTAATTTGAGAGTGGGCGCAGAAGCTGATTGTTCTCGTATTGCTCGATCATGTGAGCCGTCCAACCTGCGATGCGACTGGTGGCAAAGATCGGAACGAAGAGATCCATCGGGATTCCCAACGTGTAGAGCACCGGTCCACAGAAGTAATCGACGTTAGGATACAGTCCCTTCGCCTGGGAGACAATCTCGACGATTTTGACCGCAATATCGTACCAATGCATATCTCCCGCTTCTTCGCAGAGGGCCTTGAGCTTATCCCGGAAATAGGCTGCGCGGGGATCGGCCATCCTGCGATAGACGCGATGACCGAAACCGGGAATACGCCGCCTGGCCTCCAACTCGCTCATGATGTACGGTCCGACGTTCTCCAGCGAGCCGATCTTGAGCATCATCTCCATCGTGCGCTGGTTGGCCCCGCCGTGCAGCGGGCCCTTGAGCGTGCCGATGGCGGTAGTGATGGCAGAGTACATATCAGAAAGGGTACTGGCCGTGACCCGCGCCGCAAAGGTAGAGGCGTTAAAGTCGTGCTCGGCCATCAACACCAGGGCCAGGCCCATCGTCTCCGCCTCCAGTGGCGTAGGGGCCTGACCGTGCAGCATGTAGAGGAAATTGGCTGCATGACTCAGATCGGGATCTGGAGACACAAACTCTTGCCCTTCCAAGTGACGCCGATAGTAGGCCAAGATCGTCGGGAATTTGGCCGTCAAGTGAATCGCTTTATCAATATTGGCGCTATGATGGTAATCATTCGTTTGCGGATCAGAACACGGCAACACCGAGACTATCGTCCTCAAGGCCTCTATGGGTTGCAGTGTCCTGGGCAGCGCCTTGATCACATTCTTGACGCTCCAATCCAACTCCCGGTGCTCTATCAGCCGGCCCTTTAGCTTATCCAACTGAGCCTGAGTCGGAAGCTCGCCAAACCAGAGCAGGTAAGCCGTCTCCTCGTAGGTCGAGTGCCGGGCAAACTCGCCGACGTCGATGCCCCGGTAGCGAAGACTGCCCTCTTCGCCATTGATGACACATATCGAGCTATTGGCGACGACCACGTCTCTCAGGCCTTCTCTTACCGTGGTATCCATCTCTTGCCTCCTATGTAGTTCGTTGAAGTTATTGCGATGCGGAGTGTGTAGCGAGTTCTCGGTCAAAACAAAACCAGCCTCCGTACTGAGGGAGGCTGGAAAATCAAGCTTCAGGCTCACAGTGCCCAGATAGCACTGACCAGACCTCCTCACGAGGGCTTAGCTGGGGCCGGGATCGGCTGGGCCAGTACGTCGTTCTCGAAACCTGGTCCTCGCCTCATCATCGCACCAAAAAACGAAACAGCCTCCAAGCAGTTGGAGGCTGGCTAGACTTACACTGGTCTGGCGCCCATTCAGCGCTAACCACACCTCCGCAGCGATTACGTCTGCGGTCGGGCAGCGGTAGCAGGGACGGCCAGAATACAAGTCTTCATCGCATTTCCCTTAACTTAGTGTCATTCTAACACGTGAGGACACAGTTGTCAAGCAAGATTCGGTTCCGATTCTTGCGCGTCGGCGCCGCCCGTCGCGCACGCCGGCAGCGGCGGCGGGTCGATCATCGGCACGAGCATGGGGCATGGGGTTGACATTGGGGTGGCAGGGCATTAGCTCATTCCCGCCACACATTCTTCCGGTGCCACGCCATTGCCCGCCGGTGAGGCCACAGTACCTCATTGCTAGGCACCAATATTCGCTTGCCATCCAAGTCGGTAATGTTTCTCAACAGTTGAGATAAATGGCGAAAGGGCCATCTGGACGCCCCGCGGGGCATTCGAAACACAGTTCAAACTGGCTCAAGATGCTCTTGTCCCCCACGCCGCAAGAAACGCGAGTCTTGA
>DAOUDX010000331.1:0-1771 GCA_034430835.1 Anaerolineae bacterium | reverse complement strand
CTGAGCTCCCTCACGCGCGTTGAACACCCGCATGAGGTTCAGTCGCCGCTCGCCTACCTTCATCAGTTCCCAAAGATTAACGTTCCAGCCAGTCACTGCTTTGACGATATCGACCAGCTGCCCTAGACTATATAATTGGAACGACGGTCCAAACACGAACTGACACACGCTCACACTGTCAAGAAGACTGTACACGTACTGGGTGTACAGAACGTAGCGTACCTTCTCTGCATTCAGCACTTCCGATGGCTGCGGGTGCAGAAGACCCAACTCGGCCATACGCTTGGGGTACCCCTCGTAGCAAGGATCATGCTCGTGGGATTGATGGTCTGCGCCGAATGGGTTGACAGCGTATATTAAAGCCAGACTCCGCTTGACTTGGGGCATGTGAGCAGGAAACTCGTGCTTCTTCACTGCCACAACCAGATCCTGGCCCACCTCGAGGCTCTCGGCAGCACGAGCCGAGCCTTCACCGAGCACACGACCGAAACCTTCTCTTTTGCCGATTTTCTCTACCATTTGCACCAACGCCTCCGCGTTTCCAAACCGCAGGGCAACACCATCAGTATCCTCTTCAGTAAGCAATCCGTGCTCCAAGCAGTCCATCGCCCAGGCGATAGACGCCCCGCAGCTGATGGTGTCCATCCCGTACATGTTGCACAGCTGATTAGCACGACAGATTGCCGCCAGATCGGAGACGCCGCAATAAGAGCCCATCGTGGCCAGGGTTTCGTATTCCGGTCCTCCGTAGCGGGGATCTGCCCGAAACGGTCCGTCCGTGATTTCCACCACTCGCTTGCAACGCACCACACAGCCAAAACAGGTGTCTCGGTCTTTGAGGACCGTCTTTGCCATCCGTTCGCCGGAAATGGATTCCGCGCCTTCGAAGATCCCGCTTGACCAGTTGCGCGTCGGCAGACCTCCCACCTCGTTTTGTGAAAGGACGATTCCGGCGGTGCCAAACTCGCCCATTCTCGCTACGTCGGATTCCTTCAAATGTTCAGCACCCCACTTAGCGAGTGTTTTTACCATCTCTGGATCTGCTAGATCTGGACAACGATGTCCTCGTACTGCTACTGCTCTGAGGTTCTTGGAAGCCATTACCGTGCCCATGCCGGTGCGGCCATTGGCGCGGTTGGCGTTGTTGATCAACGCGCCGAAGCGGACACCTTTTTCGGCTGCCGGGCCGCATTGGAGGACCTGGATGCGGTCATCGCCCAGCTCCGCGCGAATTGCGTCCTCCACATCCACGGTGAACCGTCCCCAGAGAGAGGCGGCATCTCGCAACTCCGCTTCGCCGTCATGAACCCACAGGTATACGGGACGGTCAGCTTTGCCATGCAATACAATACCATCAAACCCAGCCGCCTTCAGTTCCGCAGGCCAGAACCCGCCTGCCTGCGAGTCGCCGACTAATCCAGTAATGGGTGACTTGGCCGTAGCACAGACACGGGATTGTCCGGAAATGGGTGCGCCGGTGACGACTCCCACCATCAATGATAGGGTGTTCTCCGGGCCCAATGGATCAGCCTGGGGGGGAGTATGCTGCAGCAAATAGTACGTTCCCATGGCGCTCCCGCCCAGATAAGTCCGGTAGAACCGCTCATCTGGTTCTTCCACTTTCAATTGCCCTGTTGTCAGATCAACGTGTAGGATCCTGCGCTGGTACCCATAAGCCACTGTTACCCTCCTTATACCACAACTGCATGGACCTTCGTGCACATATCTAAAACATCGTCTTCCGAACTGATTTGTTGGTCTCTACTTTCGG
>DAOUDX010000330.1:0-5887 GCA_034430835.1 Anaerolineae bacterium | reverse complement strand
TTCTATCTCTCCCAGTCCGACAACGGCGTGGTCAATGTCGTCCAATAAGCGTGTGAAAAAGTCCTGCTCTACACGATACCCTTTCATCGCCATCATCAGTTGATCGATTCCCGCCTGCTGGAAGTACCGCAGTCTCTCTTTGACCCATCCCAGCCGCTCTCGTTTCTCTTCCCCCGTCTCAATTTGCCGGTCCAGGCTGAGGATAGCGCCCTGGTTGGCTTCCAGTTGCAGTTCGATCTCCCGCTTGCGATCCAACAGTGATTGCAACTCCCCGGCAATGCGGCGATCCAACATCTCCAACTGAAAGAAATACTCCTCCGATACCTCCAGTATCTCTTGCTGGCCGTAGAACTCGGCCGGGAAGAGCCGGTCAGGCGCAATGAACAATGGTTCTGTTCCCCCTGCGACATACACCTGCGATTCCGCATCCAGGCTGCGACTCACCTGGTACTTTTGTCCGTTCACTTCGCAGAGAACGGTAACCTTGCCGCCCGGCCCAAGCGCTGCGGCCACCAGGCCGTCAATGCGCTCTCTAGTCCTGGGCAGGCGGGGCTCCATCCCAAGCGCATAACGCATCACCTCAATGATAGATGATTTGCCCGTTCCTTTGCCACCGATGATGCAGTTGAGGTACGGGTTAAAATGCAAGCGCACGCCGGGCTGCCCATCCCGCCGCCCCAGGAAGCCCTCTCCATCCACGGCCACACCGATGATGTGCGGGAAAGCCACTTCGGGCTTCTCGAATCGCACCCGCGACTCGCAGTCGAGGAATGCCTGGCGCAAGCCCTCCAACGAGGGAGGATCGCTCATCTTGAGCCAGGTGTGCCGAGAGCCGATCTCTTCAGGCGAGCGGGCATCGGAGGAACGGAGCAGGGCGCAGCGCTTGGGACCATAGTTGGGGTCGCGGCCCTCACAGATGTTGCGTATTTTCTTGAGTTGAGGGCTTCTTTCCGGCACCTCCACTGCCAACAGCGTTTTCGCCTGATACACCCGGATACGAAGTTGTCCTGGATCAGTCCCAAATAGTCCGTTCGTACTGGTGACGTGAGCAGCTATCGCTACGCGCGGCCGGTCATAGTCCATATTCAGGATTTGAATCGGTGATTTTTCTGTAACTGTC
Source organism: Anaerolineae bacterium (assembly GCA_034430835.1). Classification (GTDB taxonomy): domain Bacteria; phylum Chloroflexota; class Anaerolineae; order B4-G1; family B4-G1; genus JAFGED01. Next base: position 4,767 of record DAOUDX010000330.1, on the reverse strand, counting down.
GAGGTTGTGCCAATCTTGTCCAGCGCAATGCCGGCAATCCGGCAAAAGTCCCGTACAGTGTCTCCATCCACGTCACGGTCAAAGACATTCAGAATGTGTACCGAAGCCGTCAGTTCTACTCCGGGGAAAACGACGACCCCCCTTTCCTCACCAGCTATCTTCACCTCATCCACGCCCGCTGCGCAGTTGTGGTCGGTGATAGCGATGATCTCCACCCTGGCCGACCTGGCTCCTTCGATGATGTCAGAGGCAGCGACCTCACCCTTGCGTTCGTACCGTTCCGGGTCGTGAGGCGTATGCACGTGGAGATCGGCCTTGTAGTATCGTGCTCCATTTGGCAGTGATAGGATTTCTTCTAGCATAGCATCCTCCGAGGCTACAGACTGGTGGACTCTGTCGGTAGCCTGGCAGCTCACCCCAATTATACCCGACGACGGCGCTTTTACAAACGATACCTCTCGCCGAACCTCGCCTTTCTCACAGCGGCTGGAGACGCCCGGAACTGGAACGCCTCCTCACAATTGACAGAACCCCACGTCTGACGTATCATTACCCCCGCCTTACGTTTTACGCATCACGCATCAACTTCGGAGTTATTCTATGGAAATCGGAACCGTCCGACAGGTGGACATCGACGACGAAATGCGCGTGGCCTACCTGGACTATGCCATGAGCGTCATCGTCTCTCGCGCGCTGCCCGACGCCCGCGACGGCCTCAAGCCGGTCCAGCGCCGCATCCTCTACGGCATGTACGACCTGGGCCTGCGGCCCGATTCGGCGTACAAGAAATCGGCCCGCATCGTCGGCGAGGTGCTGGGCAAGTACCACCCCCACAGCGATACCGCCGTCTACGACGCGATGGCGCGCATGGCGCAGGACTTTACCCTGCGCAACCCCCTGGTGGACGGACAGGGGAACTTTGGGTCCATCGACGGCGACAATCCGGCAGCCATGCGCTACACCGAAGCCCGCCTGGCCCCCATCGCCACAGAGATCCTGGCCGACCTGGACAAAGACACGGTCGATTTTGCGCCCAACTTTGACGACACACTGCGGGAGCCCAGCGTCCTCCCTGCCGCCATTCCCAACCTGCTGGTCAATGGCGCGTCCGGCATCGCCGTCGGGATGGCCACCTCCATCCCACCCCACAACCTGGGCGAGGTGTGCGACGCGCTAATCCACATGCTCGATAACTGGCGCAAGCTGGACGACATCACCGTCGAAGACCTGATGCACTTTATTCAGGGGCCGGACTTTCCCACCGGCGGCGTGGTTTACCGGCGCACCAAGGAAGACAACGAGGATCTCATCGCCCACGCCTATGGCCAGGGCCGCGGCAAGATCACCGTGCGCGCCCGCGCCCACGTCGAGGAGATGAGCCGCTCCCGCCACCGCATCGTCGTCACCGAGTTGCCTTACCAGGTCAACAAGAGCTCGCTCATCGAGCGCATCGCCCAGTTGGCGCGCGATGGCCGCATCGAGGGCGTCACTGACCTGCGCGACGAATCGGACCGGCGCGGCATGCGGCTGGTGATCGAGCTGACGCGCACCGTCGAGCCGGAACAGGTGCTCGCCGAGCTGTTCAAGCACACGCCGATGGAGTCTACCTTCAGCCTGATCATGCTGGCGCTGGTGGATGGCGAGCCGCGCCTGCTGACACTCAAGAAGGCGCTGGTGACCTACCTGGAACACCGGCAGGTGATCGTCACCCGGCGCAGCCAGTACGAGTTGGCCCGCGCCAAGGAGCGCGCCCACATCCTGGAAGGATTGCTCGTCGCCCTGGACAACCTGGACGAGGTGATCGACACCATCCGCCGCTCGCGCACCACCGACAGCGCCCGCGACAACTTGCGGCGCAAGTTCAAGTTGAGCGAGGTACAAGCCCAGGCCATTCTCGATATGCCGCTCAAGCGGCTGGCCGCCCTGGAGCAGAAAAAGATCCAGGACGAGTACAAAGAAAAGCAGCGCCTGATCAAGTACTTCACGACGCTACTAAAAAGCCCGGCCAAGATTCGCGGCGTCGTGCGCGACGAGCTGGCCGCAGTCAAGGGAAAATACGCCGACCCCCGCCGCACGCAGGTGATGGACGCCGGCAAGGCGCAACTGACCGCCGATGATCTAATCCCCGACGAGCGGGGGTGGGTGGTGGTGAGCAGGAGCGGGCTGGTGGCCCGCATGCCCGACGATGGCTCGTCGCCCCGCGTACCCTCGCGGCCCAAGGACGCGCCGGTCGCCGTGCTGTCCGCCTCGACCCGCGACACCCTCTACCTCCTCGCCGCCGACGGCAAAGCTGCCGCCTATCCCATCCACCAGCTGCCGGAGGACGTGGCCTGGGAGGGGAAAGGTTCCCACTACGCCGACCTGACGCCGCTGACGCGCCGCGATCGCCTGGCGACGGCGCTGTCGATCTCCCCCTCGCTGGAGGAAGGCTTTCTGTTCCTCGCCACACGACAGGGCGTCGTCAAGCGCGTGGCGCTGGCGGACCTGCCCGGCGTGAGCGGCGAGCCGTTCGCTGTCATCGGCGTCGATAAAGAGGACACGCTGGGCTGGGCGGCGATCACGACCGGGCAGGACGAAGTGCTGCTGGTCACCGCCGAGGGGAAGGCCATCCGCTTCCAGGAGGACGAGGTGCGGCCCATGGGGCTGCCCGCCAGCGGCGTGATGGGCGTCAAGCTGGGAGACGAGGGGGATCGCGTGGTGGCCATGGTCGTCGCCCGCCCTCGCTCCGACCTGTTCGTCGTGGCGGAGGACGGGCGCGCCAAGCGCTCCCCGCTAAGCGAATATCCCACCCAGAGCCGCCACGGGCAGGGCGTCATCACCGCCCGCCTTGCCTCCGACGTCAAGCTGGCAGGCGCGTGTGTGGTGCAATCGAACGACCCGGTCGTGCTGGTCACCGATAAGGGTGCGGCCAAGACCATGCGCGCCAAGAACGCGCCGCGCATGGGCCGGGCCACGCAGGGCGAGGGCGAGGAGGTCATCGCCCTGCGCGGGCGGGACTTTGTGGTGGATGCTTTCGCACTGCTTCAGGCGATGGAATCTGACGAGGACGAATAGAGGAGGACACGATGGTCTATCGAGACACCATGGTCACGTGCGCAAACTGCGGGAAAGACTTTGTCGACCGGATCGAGGATCAGCGCAAGCGAGGCGACGCGGTCGCACCGCCCGAGCGCTGCCCTGCCTGCCGAGGAGAGACCCCTCAGAAGGCGGCTCCTACAGCGCCTGCGCCGCGGCCCACGGCAGAGGCAAAGATCGAAACGACGGTGGCCCTGGGGCCGGGTCCCCACGAGGGCACCGTCAAGTGGTACGATGGCGAGAAAGGGTACGGGTTCGTCGCCCACCCGGACGGGGCCGAGATTTTCTTCCACCGCACCGGCGTCGCGCCGGGCGAGAGTCCGTACTTTCCCGACGGTACGCCGGTGACCTTCCTGATCGAGCAGACCGAGAAAGGCCCCCAGGCCGTGGACGTGGCGCGAATGGATGAGGAGATGGAGAAGGAAGAGGAGTAAGCCGCGGAACGCCGATAGGCGCAGTCGGCGCGCGCTTGCTGCGAGGCTCAAATAGTGTACTAAACAGAGGTAATGGTGTATCATAAAGACAACCTATTGCCTGGTGAGGTGTAAGATGAGCACGTATCAAACTGCGTATGTTGAGCAAATCAGTCGAGAGATTGATCAGATGCCTGATGAGTATTTGCCGATGCTCTTGAAGGTTATCCGACTGTTCCGTGAAACGGTCACTCTCAAGCCAGCAGAGGAGAGCTTCCGCCAAGGTTGGCAGGAAGCGATGCGCGGCGAGACAGCGCCTATCTCTGACTTGTGGGTGGGTATTGATGCCCAGTGACGATCCCACGAAGGCAATAGCCGTAAGGTTCACGCCAGAGTTCAAACGAAACCTCCGCGCATTGTCCAAGAAGTACCGTCATATCCGCTCGGACGTAGCACCAGTCATTGAGCAAATAGAAGCTGGCGACTTTGTAGGCGATCAAATTCCAGGGACAGGGCACACCATATTCAAAGCGCGAATTCGGAACAGCGATATTCGTAAAGGGAAAAGCGCAGGTTATCGCCTGATCTACTATCTCAAGACACCCGCCGACGTGGTTTTGGTCACAGTCTATTCCAAGTCGGAGCAGTCGGACATATCGAGCGCGCGGATCCGTCGTATTGTGAATGAGTTCGAGTCAGGGGTCTGACGTACCTGCTGAGGCGGTTTTGGGCTACCTACCGTGGGCATTAAGCCCAGGCCGCACTTGGGCGACCTTCCTGATCGAGCAGACCGAGAAAGGCCCCCAGGCCGTGGACGTGGCGCGGATGGATGAGGAGACGGACGAAGTCGAGGAGTAGGTCTTAGCACGGATACCATTGGGGGCGCACAACAAGAACGATTCGATTGTAGTGAGCGAAGCACCACAAGCTGAACAGCGTCGTTCAGAAAAATCGGAGGTGACTATGACATTCGAATTGAGTCTTCCGGAAATCAGCTTAGGCGTTCTTCTTTTGGGAATTCTGCAATTCCTCGCTTCCCTTTGGATCAGCGAACGTCTAAAGGCATCTCTGCAAAAAGAAAACTCCGTCTTCCTCGAGAACTTAATGGGAGTTCAAGGCTCGAGAGCAAGCTGAAAGAGTAGCTGAGTACATGGCGATTGCCAGGGACCTCAAGCAAAGGGGGCCGCCGGAAGACTATCGCGAGGCAAACCGTCTTGCTTGGGAACTCGCAATGTGGCTTCCAGCAGATGTGTATAGAGCTATGGGACAAGCCCTCGCA
>DAOUDX010000329.1:0-1822 GCA_034430835.1 Anaerolineae bacterium | reverse complement strand
GCTCGTGTGTGCCTAGCTGCGAGATGCGATTGCCTTCCAGGACGACGATGATGTCGGCCTTGCGAACCGTGGACAGGCGATGGGCGATGATGACGGTCGTCTTGCCTTTCACCAATCGTTCCAGTGCTTGCTGGATCAACATCTCGGTCTCAGTATCCACTGAGGACGTGGCCTCGTCCAGAATCAGGATCGGCGCGTCCTTGAGCACCGCTCGGGCGATGGCCATGCGTTGTTTCTGCCCACCTGAGAGCTTGACGCCGCGCTCCCCGATCAGGGTATCGTAGCCGTCGGGCAATCTGCTGATGAACTCGTGTGCGTTGGCGATCTTAGCTGCTTCGATCACCTCCGCCTCGGCGGCTCCTGGGTAACCGAAAAGGATGTTCTCCCGTGCTGTACCGTGGAATAAGAAGACGTCCTGCAAGACGAGACTGATTTGCTGACGCAGGCTCTTGATCGTCAGGTCGCGGATGTCGTGTCCGTCGAGGGTGATGCAGCCCTCGCACACGTCGTAGAATCGGGGGATGAGGCTGGCCAGCGTCGTCTTTCCGACGCCGGTAGGCCCCACCAGCGCGACCACAGAGTTGGCCGGGATGTCGAGAGCGATGTGCTCCAGAACGGCGTCACCCTGGTTGTAGTGGAAGCTCGCGTCGCGGAAGGTGATGGCGCCTCGAACTTTGTCGGGCAGTTCGATAGCGCCCGGTCTTTCCTGCATCTCGGGCTGTTCTGTCATCAGTTCGGCCACGCGCTCCGCGCCCGCCATAGCCTGTTGGACGTTTTCCCAGGCTCCGCTCAGGACGCGCACGGGTTGGTAGAATTGTTCGAGGTAGAGGAAGAAGGCGACCAAGTCCGCGATGGGCAGTGTCTGTCCCAGCGCCAGCCGCCCGCCGAAGTAGATCAGGATGGTGGTTCCCAGCGAGGCGGAGAACTCGACGAATGGGTTGAACGTGGCCATCAGGCGCAGCGCTCGGAGCAAGGAGTTGCGATAACGGTTGATGTGCTCGCCGATACGCCTCTCTTCTGATTCCTCCCTCGTAAACGCTTTGATTTCGCGGATACCTGAGATGTTGTCGTTCAGCGTGGCGTTGAGTTCGCCCAGTTCCTGCTGCCGCTCACGAAATGCGGGGCGCACGTATTGGGCGAATCCCTGCATTCCCAGCAGGATCAGCGGGATGGGGATCAAGCTCAACAGCGCGATCTGCCAGTTCATGCTGAACAGCACAATACTGACGCCCACGAGCATCAATACATTCACGAGGGCATCCGGCACGGCGTGGGCGATGAGCGTCTCGAACAGATCAGAGTCGTTGACCATCCGCGACATCAGTTGCCCCGTCTGCTTGTCTTCGTAGAAGTGGAGAGAGAGCCGTTGCAGGTGGCGATAGATGTCCTTGCGTGCATCGGCTACGACACCCCATCCGGCGATGTGGGCCATGTAACTGCGCAGGAACTGCAAGCCGCCACGTATCACGTACACGCCCAATGCCAGGAGTGCCAGGCGGGTGATGTAGTCCATTGCCGCCTGGCCTGTTGCCTGGTTCGTAATGGTGGCGATCATCTCGCGGATGATCCACGGCGCGATCAACTGCGTACCGACGAGAAGGATCATGCTGATGACCGTGACAACCAGGTGTGCGACGTAGTTCCGGGCGTAGCCAAGTATGAATCTAAGCGTTTTCATCCGTCATCCTGGGTTTGCGGTTCAGGGGCAGTATAGCCTAACCCATCGTGGAAGTCAAAATGGTGCCTTGCTGGGGATACCGCAATAAGTCAGAACTGTACAAGGTCACACAACCGCCAGATGTGGCTAGCTGCCGCAGCTCAC
>DAOUDX010000328.1:0-3846 GCA_034430835.1 Anaerolineae bacterium | reverse complement strand
GGCGAGGGGCCAATAACATTTACCCCTTCCGCGCAGGGGAGATCGTGCGCGTGCTTCTGCTCAGGCAGCGGAACGCGATCTCCGGCGCTGCTGGGTTGGCCTCTATCCTGGTCGAGCGCGTCTTTGACGGCCTGACGATGATCCTGTTCCTGCTCCTCGCCGCCCTCATCGGCGGCATACCGGAGGCCCAGGAAGTCGAGGTCTTTGGGCAGATCGCCGTTGTAGACATGCGCTACATTCTGTGGTTCGCCATCGCCGTCTTTGGCGCAGCGTTGGGTGTCATCTATGCAATCGAACTGTGGCCGGATCCCATCCGCAGAGTGGCGGGGTGGTTCATCATCCGGCTTGCGCCCCATCGCTTTCACCAGAAGCTACTCGGCATCGTCGAGCGCTTCGTGGGGGGCTTTGCCTCTGTCCGGTCGGTCTGGACGCTGACCTTGGTGCTGCTTTTCTCCCTCGCGGTCTGGACCGCCGAAACCATCAGCTACCGGTTGTTGATGAATGCGTTTGGATTTGGCGTCGATCTGCATCATTTGCTGCTCATGAGTAGCGCGGCGAATCTGGGCACGGCGCTGCCTTCGGGGCCGGGCAACGTGGGCACGTTCGACGCGCCGTCCATCCTGGTGCTGACCGGCGTTGGCGTGCCGAAGGACATGGCCATCAGTTTCCAGTTCCTGCTGCACGCGGTCCTGTGGTGCACGGAGACCTTTGCCGGACTGTGGTTCATGTGGCGCGGCGGGCTTAGGAAGGCCGACCTGGATCGGTCGCTGGAAAGCCGGGCAGGCGAGTGAGGGAAAGTCGAGAGGTGCTATGGATATCGGTATCGTCGGCGCAGGCATCACCGGCCTCACTGCCGCATACGACCTGACGAAAGCGGGGCATGACGTCACCGTCTACGAAGCGCAGCTCTACGCGGGTGGACTGGCGGCAGGCTTTCGCGACGAGCGGTGGGAATGGCCTCTCGATCGTTTCTATCACCACTGGTTCGCCTCTGACGCCGAGCTTATCAGCCTGATCGACGAATTGGGCGCCAACGATCAGCTCTTCTTTCCCTGGCCCACCACCTCCATCTACTATCAGGGAGAGAGCTATCCCCTCGACAGCCCTGTGCCATGGCTCAAATTTCTCCCGATCTCGCAAGTACACCGCGCCGTTCGCGTGCTCCAGTTCAAGCCCCTCTCGCTCATCGACCGGTTGCGGGTCGGGTTGGTAGCGTTTTACCTGACCCTCACCAGGAACTGGGAGCGGCTGGAGCGCGTTTCGGCGGACGAGTGGATGCGCCGCATGACGGGCAAGCGAGCCTACGAGATATGGTGGAAGCCGCTCCTGGTCAGCAAGTTCGGTGAGGAAAACTACCGGGACGTGAACATGGCCTGGATGTGGGCCAGGGCGTACAAACGCACCGCCAAACTGGGTTACTTTGTCGGCGGGTTCCAGGGCTTTGTCGATCTGCTGGCGGAGCGGGTAGCGGCACAGGGCGGGAAGGTGCGGCTGGAGACAGAAGTGCAGGCCATCCGCTTCATCGCCGAGGGAGTCCTGCGGCTGGAGATGGCGGAAGGCTCCGTCGAGCACGATCAGATCCTCGCCACCTGCTCTCCGCAGGAGATGCTGCGGATGGCCCCCGGCCTCCCCGACGATTATGCCGACAAGCTCGCCCGGCTCAAGTCGATGGGAGCAATCGCCCTCATCCTGGCCCTCAAGCGCCCCCTGACCAAGGGCCACTACTGGATCAACATCCCCGCCAGCGAAAGGCTGCCTTTCATTGGCTTGATCGAGCACACCAACTACATCTCGCCTGAGCACTATGGCGGCGATCACCTAGTCTACTGCGGCAACTACCTGCCGCCCGATCATCCCTATTTCGATTACACCAAGGAGCGACTGCTGGAGACCTACCTGCCGGGACTCTCCGCCATCAATCCGGATTTCAGCCCTGATTGGATCCGGGCCACCTGGCTGTTTGCCGAAAAGTATGCTCAGCCGGTGCCGACGTTGAACCACTCACACAACATTCCCGCGTTGAAGACGCCCATTCCCGGTGTCTGGCTGGCGAATATGAGCCAGGTCTATCCCTGGGATCGGGGCAGCAACTATGCGATCGAGATGGCGCGCCAGGTGGCGCGGGAAATGGGAGAGACGTAGGCGCGGTTTCGAGTTGCGTGAAACAGCCCCGCCAGCGGCGGGGCTGTTGTCGTGAATAGCTGTGAGGCGACCTCACGGTCGCCGGCGCATGAACATCAGCCCGATGGTCATCACCGCTACCCCAATGATCAGGAGGCCGCAGCAGCCCAATGCTGCCCCGACGATGATGAGGTTTCCCTGAATGAACTGCCACGCTTCTTCGAGCGGCGACGTGGGCGATGGCGGGGCGTAGTAGTAGGTCATACCGCCCCAGTCCTGTCCATCCACGCGCTCGACGACCGTGATGCTGAAGGGTTCCGTCTCCCTATCGACGGGGGCCTGGATCTCTAGCTCGATCTCTGCCTCCTCATCAGGCTCCAGTGGGACGTTGCGGATGATCGTCTCCCGCTCGTCCACATCGACGAGGATATGGTCGTCCTTGACGCTACCGCCCTCCACCTCGCCCTCGGCTTCCTGCCAGCGCTCGAACAGGTCGTCCGGCATAAAGACCTTGACCTCCGTTCCCTCGGGCGCAGCGGGTATGGCCACCACGATGTCGACGACGCCCTTCTTATCCTCGGGTGGGCCGACGATGGTGGCTTTCACCACCTGGGACAAGATACCTTCCTCCACGGCGTTGACGTCAAGGATCTGCAGGTTGCGCTGGGCGATGTTGTTGTCACATGGTACGTCCCCTGCGCGGGTGACGGGATCGTCGTCCGACTCTATGACGGCCAGGATGCAAAAGTGGCCCTCGCCCGAACTCCCCGGCGGGTCCCACGCGATCCCCTCCGTCCAGACGGACTCACCTTCGAGCACGTCGATGGTCGTGGAGTCGATCTCGTGCCAGTCGTCAGGCCACCGGAGACCGATCCCCGCATTGGCCCAGTAGAGTGTGACCTCCACTCCCCGAGCATCTTCGTTGCCGATGTTGTGCACGCGGGCGTAGAGGTAGTTAGGTTGCCCGCGCAGGGGATTCTCATGATAGTAGACGCCGTCGTCCTCTTGTCGATTGATGATGTCAGAGCTGATCCAGAAAGGACCTTCGGAGCAGACGCTGCCATTGTCACCGTCGCTGTCGGCGACGTAGACCTCTGGGCCGGTAGTACAGCGCCGCGTGTAGTCGATGGAGATGGGGATGGCCTCCAGCACCGCGCCGTCTCCGTCCAGTATCAGCTCAAAGTCGTGTCGTCCCTCTGCCGCTCGCCCGGCGACGGGGCAGATATCGACCTCGAACTCCACAGTCGTGTTGGAGCCGACATCGGTGTACGCCCCAGGCGTGGAAACGATCCAGTCCCCGTAGCCCTCGGAGGCGCGTATGGTCAGCAGGTCGATGGTGCTGATTTCTTCCTCGATCAGTTGAGCCACGGCGTCGGGGATATCGTCGGCATCGCGCAGTGGGAAGTACAGGCCGCCGGTTTCTTCGGCCACGTATTGGAAGAACGTGATAGCATCGTCCGAGTCGAGGCCGCTGTTCACGCCAATGACCGAGATCTTGGCGGCGACAAGGTCCTGCACAACCTCCACAAAGACCAAGTCGTCCTCAGTGCCCTCGATCTCGTCCCGTCCCGGATCGACGCCATAGTCTTGGTCGAAAAAGGTGCGGTCGTGGGGATAGGCATCGCCGAAGAGGATGACGATGCGCTTGGCATCCTTCCTCCAGTTCAGAAACAGCATCTCCCACAGCGCGCGGCTGTAGCTCTCGGGCGTGTCGTTGCCGAACTC